>CAZPTQ010000154.1:0-12551 GCA_964589365.1 uncultured Saprospiraceae bacterium | reverse complement strand
CGAAGCCACACCCCTCTTCTCCGGCACGAAAATCATCACCGACGCGCCACTGGACAACCAAGGGAAAGCGGAGGCTTTTTCGCCCACCGATCTCTGTGCCACCTCCCTCGCCACTTGCGCCCTCACCATCATGGGCATCAGCGCACGCAACCACGCGTTTGACATGAATGGCGCCTACGCCGAGGTCACCAAAATCATGGCCGCCGATCCGCGCCGTATTGCCAAAGTAATCATCCGGTTCGTGATGCCCCAAAACGATTACACCGACACGCAGCAACAGATATTGGAAAAAGCGGCGCGGACTTGCCCGGTGTCGTTCAGCCTGGCAGAAGGGGTGGAGCAGGTGATGGAGTTTGTGTGGTGTTAAACCTCGTAGGTTTTAAAAAACCTACGAGGTTGTTTTCTAAAACCTACGAGGTTTGTAGGCTTTCATACTTTTGGAGCGTTTTTAAACCAATTCTTACATGAACGCTCTCCGCATCCTCTGTTTCTGCATTACGCTTTGCTGCCAACTGCCAACCGCCTACTGCCAACTTAAATACGTCAACCCCTTCATCGGCACAGGCGGACATGGCCATACCTACCCAGGCGCTACTGCTCCCTTTGGCATGGTGCAACTCAGTCCCGACACGCGCATTTCGATGCTCGACTGGGACGGCTGCTCGGGCTACCATTATTCCGATTCGCTTATTTACGGCTTCTCACATACACACCTGAGCGGAACGGGTGTAGCCGATTATTGCGATATTCTATTCATGCCATTCCTGAATGGCGTGCGATTGGAACCCTCAGAATATGCTTCCCCTTTCCAGAAAAAAAAGGAAAAAGCCGAGGCTGGCTACTACTCCGTTTTCCTTGAGCGCGACCGAATAAAGTGCGAACTAACGGCGACCGAACGTGTGGGCGTACACCGCTACACTTTCCCGGAAAATGCCGAAAAATGGGAGATATTGATTGATTTGCGCCACCGTGATGAGGTTTTAGATGCGCAATTGAGCGTGATTAGCAGCAACGAAATAGCCGGCTACCGTATTTCCAAATCATGGGCCAAGGAGCAACATGTATATTTCGTGGCGCGGTTCTCCAAGCCGTTTTTCACCAATGTCTTGCTCGACATGCAGAAAACGCCTCGCGAAGCAAATCCCACCGTCAACAGCAAAGTAATCGTGGGGCTGCTTGATTTTTACAATGATGGCGAACCGCTGGTCATCACTGTCGGTATTTCTGGTACGAGCATCGAAGGCGCGCGGAAGAACCTGGAGGCAGAATGCGCCCATTTTGATTTTGAAAAAGTGAAGTCTGAAACGCAGGCCAAATGGGCGCAGCAACTTTCCAAAATCGAAGTCGAAGGAGGGAGCACCGCGCAAAAAACAGCGTTTTACACTGCGCTGTACCATACAATGGTGGTACCCAATCTTTGGAGCGATGCAGACGGCAATTATCGGGGAAGGGACAACAAAATTCACCAAACTCCCGCCGTTACGGGGGGTGGGGTGGGGAGGGCGTACACTGTCTTTTCATTGTGGGATACTTATCGTGCCTGCAATCCGCTGTACACCATCTTGGAACCGCAGCGCGTCAATGATTTTGTGCAAACCTTCCTAAATCAATACAAGGAAAGCGGGCTTTTGCCCGTGTGGGAATTGGCGGCAAACGAGACCGATTGCATGATTGGCAACCACTCCATCCCCGTTATCGCCGATGCCTGGGCAAAAGGCATCCGTGGCTACGACGGTAAACTGGCCCTTGAAGCGATGATGAAAAATGCCAACAGCGACCGCTACGGCCTGCGCTGGTACCGGGACATGGGTTTTGTGCCAAGCGATAAAGAAGCAGAATCTGTCTCAAAAACCCTCGAGTATGCTTATGACGACTGGTGCATTAGCCAAACGGCACGAAGCATGGATCAAAACGATGTTGCCGATGAATTTGCCCGCCGGGCACAATCGTACAAAAACCTGTTTGACCCCCAAAGCGGCTTTTTTCGTGCTCGTCGTGGGGCGTCATGGCATTCCCCTTTTGATCCCTTCGAGGTGAATTTCAATTATACGGAAGCCAATGCCTGGCAATACCGTTTCGCCGCTCCACAGGATGTAAGTGGGATGATGAAACTCCTTGGGGGGCGAGCATTATTTGCCAACCAATTAGATAGCTTGTTCACAGCCCACGCAAAAACCACTGGGCGCGAGCAGGCCGATATCACGGGCCTAATCGGTCAGTATGTTCACGGCAACGAGCCGAGCCACCACATGGCCTACCTTTACAATTACGCCGGACAGCCTTGGAAAACCCAGCAGCGCGTGCGGCAAATCATGGATTCGATGTATTCCGACCAGCCTGATGGATTGAGCGGCAACGAAGATTGTGGTCAAATGTCGGCCTGGCTCGTGCTCTCGGCCATGGGCATTTACCCCGTGGTGCCGGGCGATCCGATTTACACGATTGGCACACCCTGGTTTGAAAAAACAACGATTCATCTGGACAATGGAAACTCCTTTGTGTTGGAAGCCCCCGACGTTTCTTCCAAAAAATGCTATGTCAAAAAAGTGCTGTTCAACGGGAAAGACTATTCAAAATCCTGGCTAACACACGAGATGTTGACAGGGGGCGGAACTTTGGAATTTGACATGGACAACAAGCCTGGCTCCTGGGGTTCCGCTGAGCACAATTGCCCTGCTTCGGCCATTACCGGGCGCACTATTGTGCCCGTGCCCTTTGTAAAATCTGGTGCAACAATATTCAAAGACAAAACGGAAGTCGAACTTGGTTGTGCCGACCCGGAAGCCAAAGTGCGCTACATGTTTGCTGACATCGTAGGCAAGGTGCATTGGCGTGACTACACGCGTTCGATCACCGTGGACCGCAGCCAAAGGATGTTCGTGAACGCCGAGCGAGGCAACGATAAAAGCAATGCGGTGATGGTGGAATTCCGCCGTATCCGCAGCGATATGAAGGTGTTGGAATATAAGAACCTGTACTCCTCACAATACACCGCCGGTGGCGACGATGGCCTTGTGGACGGTGTTCGGGGCGGCTCGGATTTCCGCACGGGTGGCTGGCAGGGATTTGAAGGCAAAAACCTCGATATGGTGATAGACCTCGGTAAACAACAGAAAATCAATCGGGTACGTGCCAATTTTCTGCAAGACGAGAACTCCTGGATTTTCTTTCCGACCAAGTTGCAGGTGGAAATTTCGGAAGATGGGAAAACTTTTGTTCCTGCCGGTGAAAATGTTTGTGATATCCCTGCATCAGAAACAGGCTTTTTGCAAAAAGAACTCAGCTGTGAATTGGGCGGGAAAAAAGCGCGATATCTACGGGTAGTCGGCGTTTCGCTGGGACAATGTCCGGCAACGCACAAGGGCGCTGGGTATCCTTGCTGGGTTTTTGCGGATGAGGTAATGGTGGAGTAGTATAAGCGAGAATTTATTTCACGCGACGACGCAACGAGAGTGTTCATGCGACGACGCGACGGCGCAACGTTTTAATTGCTTAACTATCAAAACGTTGCGTCGTTCCGTGAAATAAATTTGCCCTTGTGCTTATAGCCAATTCTGTAACACTTCAATCCCGGATAGTTGCCCAAAAACGCCCCTCGGAGAAGGTAACTTTTTTCGGATTGAGCGGATTGAACCGAGGTTCTTGAAGGTTGTAGGAAGCATGGAAAGTACCTTCCAGCCGCTTGTTTGCCAAGTCTATCTTGGTTATAACCAAGCTGTTTTTTATGTCCGTGCTGTCCATACGATAATAATCTTCTGAAACATCCCCGTCAGAAGTCCAAGTGCCGTAGGATGTAAATACTTCATTGGGATGGATATAAAAAATATCAGAGGCAAACCCATACAAACCAACGGCATTTTTTGAAACAGCCCCTAGACCAATGCTTTCCCTCAAGCTACCGTCAGATTTGAATGTGTAAAGGGTTATACCGAGCCTCGTTGAATCTAGAAATGCAGTTTTACAGAAAACAGAAGCACTCCAAGAAGCCGTCAACTTATTGGCCATATTTTAACCAAAAACTTAAGTAAAAACTTTTATACGCTCGCGTCCCCCGCCCATTCTACCTTTGCGCACCACACCGCTGAGCAAAAGGTTTGGCGTTCCTTTTTTATATGCAGACTCCCGCCCCCATAGGCATTTTCGATTCAGGCTACGGCGGCCTGACTGTTTTTCGCGATATCCGCTTAAAACTCCCGCAATACGACTACCTCTATCTTGGCGACAACGCCCGGGCACCTTATGGCCCGCGTGATTTTGACACTATTTATCATTACACGCTAGAGTGTGTGCGGCATTTGTTTGATATGGGTTGTCAGTTGGTCGTTTTGGCTTGCAATACGGCATCGGCCAAGGCATTGCGCACGATTCAGCAGCAAGATTTGCCGAAAATCGCCCCGGAACGACGGGTTTTGGGAGTCATCAGGCCTACTACGGAAATCGTAGGGAATTTTTCAAAAACAAAACATGTCGGTGTTTTGGCTACGCGCGGTACGGTGGTTTCGCGGTCTTACGTTATTGAAATCGAGAAATTTTTCCCGGAAATAAAAGTGTTCCAACAGGCTTGTCCGATGTGGGTGCCGCTCGTGGAGAACAACGAACACGAAGCTGAGGGGGCTGATTATTTTGTCAAAAAATGTCTGGGGGAACTGCTGGCGCAATCTTCCGAAATTGACACCGTGGTGTTGGGCTGCACGCATTATCCTTTGTTGGAGAAAAAAATTCGCCAATACTTGCCGTCAAATGTCCTACTCCTTTCACAGGGAGAAATAGTGGCCAAAAGCCTTTTGGACTACCTTCACCGCCATCCGGAAATAGAAGCGGTGTGCAGCAAAGGTGGAAACGTATCGTATTTCACCACTGAATCTGCTGAAGACTTTGACAGAAAGGCGGCGATATTTTTGGGGCAAGAAGTGCGGTCGAAACATTTGGCACTTGTCGTCTAAGCCGAACATGAGTTATTCCGAATTTATTGGAAGGCGGTGTCTCACCCGGTGAATACAGGCCTCCAACCAAACAAAATTTTAACCCATTGGGCCGAGCCCTGCTAATGCGACAATCCCGTGCTGTGTCGAAAAATTGGGATACGTCATGGGGATCAGGGCATACCGCAAGTTTTTCCTCTGATTCGCAGGGCTTATATTGAAAAATGCTAATGATCAACAGGCAACAATCAAGCGTCAACGACATCAATTTTCGAGGCCATATCCCGGCGCTTGACGGGGTGCGGGGCATTGCTATTTTGACCGTCTTGCTGAGCCATTTTTTGATGCGGGAATACTTCGCCAGCGAGCGGACTTTCTTTATTTTCCAGAATGGTTGGATGGGCGTGGATTTGTTTTTTGTGTTGTCGGGCTTTCTAATCACGGGCATTTTGCTCGACTCTCGGGAGCGGCCCGGCTACTTCTCGGGCTTTTATCGGCGGCGGCTGCTGCGCATTTTTCCGCTCTACTATTTTGCCGTACTTGTGACCTGGCTCACCGTCGTTTTTATAGAGAAAGCACCCGAAAGATTGCAGGGTTACGACTCCTTCGCGTGGTTTTTCACGTTCACGCCCAACATTGCCATGGGGCTGAAAAACGACTGGCTTTGGCACAGTCAGGTGTTCAATCTCAACCACTTATGGTCCTTGGCTATTGAAGAGCAGTTCTACTTGATCTGGCCTTTGGTGGTATATTATATGCCCAAACGGGGCTTGGCAATTCTTTGCCTTGTGCTTCTGGCCATGGGCACGGGCCTGCGCAATATGACCGATCATGTGGTCGGCAACGAACTCTCCGTGGCAGCGTACACGCTGCCTTTTTGCCGTATGGATGGCTTGGCCATCGGGGCGTTTGTTGCCGTGGCGTTGCGACTCGGATGGCTTCAGTCCTTGCCCTACAAATTCTGGATTGCACGGATTCTTTTCTGCTGGACGGGCTGGGAAATCCTTCAAATTTTCCTGCATGGTACGGAGCATCGGCTCTACACCCTCTCACCGATTTTATTCGCTTCCATCCTTTTTCTTGCGCTCAATCCTGACACGCGCGCTGCTACGCGCCGGGTATGCGAAAACGCTTTCCTCCAACACCTAGGGAAGTACAGTTATGGCCTTTATGTGTTCCACCACATGTTTGAGTATGCCTGGAAACGTGGCTTTGGCGATTGGCTTTTGGCGAGCGGTTGGCCTCCTGTATTGGCCCAAACGACCTATATCTTGCTGGCGTTCGGCGGCACTTATTTGTTGGCCAGGGCCAGTTGGGCTTTGATTGAGCGGCCATTTTTAAGGCTAAAAAAAAGGCCAAAAGAATTTTCTTGAAAAAAATCTTTCAGAGCCGTTCACGCTTTCTCATTTCGCTGCATCAACCCTTGAAAACACCTAAAACCCCATGGGTGAAAATACACCCTGTGTAATCCCTGAACAAGAGGAAAGAGGCGCCCCTGCTGCAAGTGAATACCCTAACTGACCATACCATAGCCATTTGATCTCATGCCCTGCCGATTCCCCCCGGCAGGGCTTTTTAATACTCCGGAACTCCCAGGGCAGACGCATTAAAACGGGAGCATTTTTTCTCGATAGGAGTCTGACATAGCACATTTGTTTCGTTTTCTATTGACGCTTATTTTTTTTGGATCGGCTTTTATAAGATTCAAGGCAATTTTTCGAATGGTGGAGAAATTTTGTGCGGCATTTCGAATACGTTTGCGACTATCATCTTCTCCGAATTGAACATCCAGCGACCAGTGTAATTGATTTTCTATATTCCAATGAGATCGAACCATCTGATTGAACTGTGAAGCATTGCCGATTAAACTACTGATATAATAGCGTGTTTCTTTTTCGAGGATATTGGTTTCTGTTTTATACTGCCCTAAACACACTTGCAATTCACTGCACCAGGCATGAAGAATATGAACTGCACCTTTTCCTCCTTCGGATCGTCGTGTTAGTTGTTCCTTAATAGTAGCGCTTCGGCTTATTCCCTTGCCATCCAGATGGATCATTACGAGGGTCTTCCAAAGATGAAAATGATTCAATCAAACTCCGGTAAACGGGCAGATTCCCTTCCATGGCAAATAGATTTTTGCTTGAAAGGTACCAAGTCAACCCATTTTACCTCCCGTTTTAATGCGTCTGCCCTGCCCCTTATTCCAGCACCGTTCCTTAGGCGACTCCTCTTTTGAGGCGAACAGCGGCGCTATATATAGACCTGCGGTATGCACATAAAAGAGACGTTTTACAGCACATACATCATGGTATCCCCTTGGATCACTTTTTGCCGCCTCTCCAGGCCTCCTTCATCGATTTTCTGCGTTATTTTAAAGTTTCATCATCATCGGTACTAATAGAAATCTAGGTGGTCTTGTGTTTTATGGTTTTCATCTGTATGATATCAACTAAAAAAGCAAATGCCATTGAAAAATAAATATATCCTTTTGGTATTTCAAAACTAAATCCTTCGGCTAATAGAGAAATACCAATCATCATCAAAAAGCATAATGCCAATATTTTAAACGATGGATGTTTTCGAATGAATTCACTTATTGGTTTAGAAGCAATAAGCATAATTATTACAGTTACTATCACTGCAGTGTACATTACCCAAAGTTCCTGAACCATTCCTACTGCGGTAATGATGGAGTCAACAGAAAATACTAAATCTAAAATAATAACCTCTGTCAGCAATTTGCCAAAGCTCACCACTTTTGCAGAGGATACATTTTCGGTATTTACATTTTCTGTTTTTAGATAGATTTCTTTCGTGCTCTTATAAATTAAAAAAAGTCCGCCAAGTATCAAAATTAATCCCTTCCCTGAAAAATCAGTTTCGAATATATTGAATAAAGTTTGGTCTAGTTTTAATATCCATGAAATAATCGCTAATAAACATAGTCTCATCGCCATTGCTAAGCCAATACCCCAATTACGAAGTTTATTTCTCTTCTCTTCTGGTAGTTTGTCAGCCAAAATCGAAATGAAAATAATATTGTCAATGCCTAGAATTACTTCCAATGCGATCAAGGAAAGTAGCGGAATTATTGAGTCAATCATGTTATTTCTGTCTGTTAATTATTTTTCGTTTATCGTCCTCCAGGCTTGACACCTGACGGGCGCATATATGTCCGCGCCGCACGTTGAGCTTTGCGGGCGGGCTTTGTGCGGCATGGACGTATTGCTTTGTTAGCGGCGTTTGTATTCCGGCAAAGAGAACCGCTTATTCCGCCACAAAGTTAACCCGTCTAACTTTCACACTATAACACTTTCCCTCTTTTCATCCATTTGTTCCATCCTCATTCAGGGAAAATCCAATCTCCTTCAAAAAAAATTTCGATTCCTTTTTTAGTTCGGAATACTACCTATCTTTGCTTTCGATAACAAATTAGGATTACTAACCAATATTTTCATCTTCAAAAATTCGACGTATCATGTCAGATCACATTCCTGGCTACGCCTACGGGCAAGTGGCAACCTCACCAGTCAGCCTCGCAGACCTTGACCTCCTGAAAAAAACCCTTCTTTTTACGGATGAAGATGTGGAAAGCCTTCGTCTGGCAGGGGATGTCCTCTCAGGTCAGACAGACGAAATCCTCGACCTCTGGTATGGATATGTGGGAGGAAACGCTCACCTACTCTATTATTTCACGCACGATGGGCAACCCAATATGGATTACCTTGGTGCTGTCCGCAGGCGGTTTGGGCAATGGATACTCGACATATGCCAACGTGACTACGACCAAGACTGGCTCAACTACCAGCACGAAATCGCCTTGCGCCACCACAGCACAAAAAAGAACAAAACAGACGGCGTGGACGCAGAACCCATCATCCACTTCCGCTATTTAGTGGCGTTCATTTTCCCCATAACTTTCACCATCAAAGGTTTTTTGGCGAAGCAAGGACACACCTCCGAACAGGTGGAAGTGATGTATGCCGCATGGTTCAAAGCCGTCACCTTGACTGCCTTACTTTGGTGTCACCCCTACATTAAAGAAGGCGAGTTCTAAATCTTGTAACAATGAAAAACAAAGGTTTGCTTCAAAAATTTGGTCTGGCAGGATTCGCTTTTTTCCTAATTAAAGGTTTGCTGTGGCTTATGGTCGGTGGGGCGGCATTTTGCGGGCTATCATCTAAAAATGACTCAACTATGCAACTGAAAGTATCCGTTTACGATACTTACGTTCCCAAAATTCAGGGCGGCGTAATGCACTTCGACATCCTCGTGGATGCCAACGAAAAGGACTTGGAAAAAATCTACGGCTACGGCAGTCAGTATTTAAAATCCAAAGGGCAAGAAGGGCAGCCGCTCACTTCTAAGCAATGTCGGTTCTGCCACATCGAAAATGCCAAAGGGGATATGGAAGATTCCATCTTGGCAAAAGGCTACTACATCATTGAGATGGAGGGCTGCAATTAAATTTTTAACAAAATAATTAGGATTGCTAATTTTACGGGGCGGCAACCCAAAGCCGCCCCATATTTTTGCCTATGAACGGAAGTGCATTCGACCCGAACGCCCAAATTGGTAGTGCCGATTTCAAAATCATTGCATCGCTAGAGCGTCTTGGCGAGGGATTCAGGGTTTTGCTCTGGGGAAAAGCAAAAGTATTGGGCATCAGCCCGATTCAAATTCAGATTTTGATTTTTGTACAGTTTCATCCGGATGAAAAATGCAAGGTGAGCCACCTCGCCCAAGAGTTCAACCTGACCAAGCCAACCATTAGCGAAGCCGTAAAAAACCTTGAACAGAAAGGCTTTATTGAACGCCAAACTGAAACAACCGACACACGCAGCCATACCATCCATTTGACAGAGGCAGGCAGGTCGGCTGTTGTACAGACCGCCCATTTTGCTGACCCGATGGTAAAAACCCTTTCAGAATTTTCTCCCGAAAGCAAAGGGGTTTTGCTTGAACAATTGTTGGGCGTGATTAGCCACTTACAGCAAGCGGGCGTTATCGCTGTTCAACGAATGTGTTTTTCCTGTAGGTTTTATACAAAAAATTTGGACGGACACTTTTGTCAATTTATAAACAAGTCATTGAATAACGATGAGTTGCGTATTGATTGCAAAGAGTTCGAGTCGCTGAAGTAGGTGTCCTCGTGCTATTTTATTTAAGTTTGGCCTGCTTGTTCAAAATTATTTATTTGATTTCTATTCGGCTTATTTATTTTTTTTCTTCTTGCCGCTGAACAATTTAAATACCCGCAACGGACGACCAAGTAAAATATCAGCATTCACTTAGCCGTCCGTTGCCTGCCTGTCGGCGGGTAAACGGGTAAGCCGCCAATAGACGGACTCCTCAATGCTCCTCGTGCACCGCGTGCTTCTGGTATTCCGCTATGAGTTTTGCTTGTATATCCGCCGGAACAGCGGCGTATTCCGCAAAAGACATAGAGAACTTGGCCTTGCCCTGGGTGAGCGCGCGCAAGGTGGACGAGTATTTGTGCAGTTCCTTGAGCGGTACTTTGGCACGAATCTGCTGGTAATGCCCTTCCGAACCCATGCCCATGATGACTGCGCGACGGGTCTGCAAATCGCCCATGACATTGCCCATCACTTCTGAATCGCAAAGCACTTCGAGGTCGTAAACGGGTTCAAGGATTTGCGGTTTGGCATCGTGGAATGCCTCTTTGAACGCCATTGTGGCGGCGATTTGGAAGGCCATATCATTGGAATCCACCGGGTGCATTTTGCCATCGTAGATGCTCACGCGCACATCGCGGCAATAGGAACCTGTGCTGGGGCCTTCTTCCATTTTTGCCATGATGCCTTTTTTGATGGCGTTGGTGAAACGAGCGTCCACCGATCCGCCTACAATGGCCCAACAGAACGAAAACTTGCCGCCCCATTTGAGGTCATCCACCTCTATGTTCTTGGTTGTCAGGTCATGGGGAGCAGGTATGCCGTCGTAGTATGGCTCGATCCGCATGTGTACTTCAGCGAATTGGCCCGCTCCGCCCGATTGTTTTTTGTGGCGGTAATCTTTGTTTGCTTCCTTCGTGATGGTTTCGCGGTAAGGGATGCGAGGCTCGGTGAATTCGAGTTTCACGCCAAAATTCTGTTCCGCTTTGTAACGAACAATGTCGAGGTGCATTTCGCCCTGACCCTGTATAATGGTCTGTTTGAGTTCCATGCTCTGTTCCATGAGCAGCGTGGGGTCTTCCTCCTGAATGGAGTGGAGCGCGTGGGCCATTTTTTCCACCTCGGCCTTGCTGGGCGGCAACACGGCCATACGAATGCGCGGCGCGGGGAAATGTATACGTTCTATCTTAAGGTCAGAGCCTTTGGGGTTCAAGGTTTGGTTGGTATGCGAGCCTTTTAGTTTCACCGTACAGCCAATGTCGCCAGCGCGGAGTTCTTCCACTTGATCCCGGTTTTTTCCTTCGCTTTCAAAGAGTTGCGAAAAACGTTCCACGGTGCTGTTATCGGCATTGGTGAGTTCGTCGCCTGATTTTAGCGTTCCAGAAAAGACTTTGAAATAGGAGACGTTGCCCACTTTTGGCTCGTTCACTGTTTTGAAAATAAACACGCAGGGACGAGCAGCAGGATCGCAGGGCTTGGTGCCACCGCCTTCCAAAGCAGCCGCCGGGCGCTCAACGGGGCTGGGGCAAATGTCGTGGATGAAGCCCATGACGCGGCCGCTGCCCATGTCTTTCATGCCTGAAGCACAAAAAAGCGGGTAAAATTGGCGGTGCGCCAGGCCAATGCTCAAACCCTTGGCAAGTTCATCCTCGCTGAGGGTGCCTTCTTCAAAGAATTTTTCCATTAGCGCTTCGTCGTTCTCGGCGGCGGCTTCCACGAGGGCATTGTGCAATTCATCTGCGCGGCCTTTATGTTCGGCGGGAATGGGCTTTTTTTCAGGTTTCCCACCAGCGGCAGGAAAAACATACATCACCATGCGGAGCGCGTCCACGATGGCGTTGAAGCCAGTGCCTTGGTTTACAGGAAATTGTAGCGGGAGCACCCGTGCGCCAAATCGTTTTTTGGCTTGGTCGAGCGTCATTTCAAAATCGGCCTTTTCGTGATCCATTTGGTTCACTACGAAAATAGTCGGAGTGTCGTTGTTCTCCAAGTGTTCCCAAATCAGTTCGGTGCCTACTTCCACCCCGCTGCGGGCATTGAGCAACATCACAGCGGTGTCGGCCACTTTCAAGGCCGCTACCAGCTCGCCGGAAAAATCGTCGAGACCAGGCGTGTCCAGGATGTTGATTTTGGTGTCTTTCCAGGAGCAGTGGAGCACGGATGCAAAAAGCGAGTGACCGCGCTGTTGTTCGAGCGGGGCATAGTCGCTCTGTGTGTTGCCTTCCCCGACGCTTCCGCGGCGGGCGATGGCTTTTGCTTCAAAAAGCATGGTTTCGGCAAGGGTTGTCTTGCCGCACCCGGAGTGGCCGCAAAGGACGACGTTCCGGATTTTGTCAGAAGGATAAACTGCCATAGCGCAATGAACTGGTTTGGTGAACGGTGACGGTACACGAATCTTGATTTTGGATTTACGATTTTGGATTTACGATTTGCGATTTTGGATTTACGATTTTGGATTTACGATTTCCAAGCAACCTGCCCTCTATAAGAT
>CAZPTQ010000153.1:0-12675 GCA_964589365.1 uncultured Saprospiraceae bacterium | reverse complement strand
GGTCATTGGTCATTGGACATTGGTCATTGGACATTGGACATTGGTCATTGGACATTGGTCATTGGTCATTAGTCATTAGTCATTAGGTCAACCGTCAACCGTAAATCGTGCAATTTCTCTTCCCAGCATTCCTCTCCGCCATCGCGGTCATATCCATCCCGATCATCATCCACCTGTTCTATTTCCGGCGGTTTAAGCGGGTTTATTTCACCAATGTACGTTTCCTCAAAGAAGTGAAAGAGGAGACCAGCAACCGTCAAAAACTGCGCAACCTGCTTGTACTGCTTATGCGCTGTCTGGCCATTGCCGCCATGGTGCTCGCTTTTGCCCAGCCCTTCATCCCGCTTTCTTCAGGGGTAAAAAAAGGCGAACGCGCAGTGTCTGTTTTTGTGGACAACTCATTTAGCATGAACGCGCTATCAAAAGACGCGCCGTTGCTCGAACTGGCCAAACAACGCGCCCGCGACATTGTGTCGGCCTACGGCGTGGAAGACAGGTTTCAGGTATTGACCAATGATTTTGAAGGCCGTGACCAACGTCTTATCAGCAAAGAAGACGCCCTCTCTCGCATCGAAGAAATCCGCAGCAGCCCCGCTTCGCGCGATCTTTCCAAAGTGCTCATACGCCAACAACAGTGCCTGAATACAGGCAAACAAGAAAACAAAACCGCTTTCGTCGTCAGTGATTTTCAGCGCAATATTGCCGACATGACCAACTTCCGCGACACGCTTATTGAGGTGAATCTCGTGCCAATGCGTGCTGTGCAAGAGCGCAACGTTTCTATAGACAGCGCATGGTTTGAAAGCCCTGTGCAAATTCTCAATCAGCCCGCCAATCTGCTCGTTAAACTCAGCAATCGCAGCAACGAAGAAGCCTCCGACATCCGCCTCAGCCTTCGTCACGATGGACAGACGAAACCCGTAGGAGCAGTCAACATAGCTGCCAACGGCACTCGGCTCGACACGGTGAGTTTCACCATTTTACACGCTGGTTGGCATGAAGCGAGGCTTTCAATTACGGATTACCCTGTGCAGTTTGACGACGATTACTACCTCGCTTTTTATGTTGCCGAACGCATCAATGTGTTGTCTGTCAATGGATTGTCGCAAAACAAATTTTTAGACAATGCTTTCCTGGGGGCAAAATATTTCAAGCTCGACAACGCTGATGCCCGTTCGCTGGATTACTCGAAATTTGCCGATTACCAATTGATAGTGCTGAACGAATTGACCACCGTTTCTTCCGGCTTGGCCCTTGAGTTGAAAACCTTTTGCCAAAACGGCGGCAATGTGCTGGCTTTCCCCAGCCAATCCGCCGACTTGGATTCGTACAATGCTTTCCTGCAAAATTTTGCTGCCGGAAATCTCGGTGCCTACGAACCCACCCCACGTCAAACCAGCCAGGTCAACACTGAAGAATTTGTGTTCCGCGACGTATTTCTAAATAAAAGCGCCAACCTCCGCCTGCCCAACACACAGGGCAATTTCAAAATCGCTCCCGCAAGAGGGGAGCAGATACTGACTTATCGCGACGGCTCGTCCATGCTTTCCAAATTCCCGCAAGGGGAGGGCGCCCTTTATTTCTGCGCCGCGCCGCTCAATGAGCAAGTCAGCGATTTGGTGCGCAATGGGGAAATATTTGTGCCTATGCTGTTTAAAATGGCGATTGCTGGTACCAAAGGCCGACAAATCGCCTACACCATTGGCAAAGACGAGGTGCTGGAAGCCAAGCACAAAGTTTCCGCCCGTGGCGAAACGAATTACAAACTTCGGCTTGTAACACAAACCGGTGGGGGAAAAAACGAGGGCGACAATGGTCAACAGCCATCAGCCAATAGCCAAGAATTCATCCCCGAACAGCGAATTTTGGGCTCAAAAGTTTTGCTCACGCCCGGCACCCAAGTGCGCGACGCTGGCTGGTATCAGCTTCATTTACAGAGCGATAGCACCTTGGCCGAGTTCGCGTTCAACTACGACCGCAAGGAAAGCGACTTGGCTTTCAAGACGGACGAATCACTCGCCGAAGGCCTTCCGAAAAACATGAAAGTGCTCGCCACCAATGTTGAAGCCAACTTTAGCCAGGTAGTGAACGAGCAGGAGCGGGGCATCGTGCTATGGCGCTGGTGCGTGGTTTTCGCGCTGCTGTTTTTGGCCTTGGAAGTGTTGTTTTTGCGGCTTTGGAAGGTGTGAAGCACAAATTGTCAAAGATGGACTCAAGACTGGGCCAACCGATGTTTTCGGTTGGCCCAATTTCATTTAGGAAGCTGCAACCGGTCAATCAATGTGTGAATATTATAAGATTTTCTGGCAATTGTGTAACGGCTTACTCGCGTAATACCCCCCACCTTTGTATTGTAAAAATCAACGTCTTAAGTCCTATTAACATGACTAATGCGGAGGTGCTCCTGTCATCTGCAGCATTATAACCCATTACTTTCATCAATTTAGCAAACCATTCTATGAACATTAAATCTTTTTATCTGGCCCTTGCATTTGTCTTATCGTTTTTTATTCCACAAAGCCAAGCTCAGGTAGCCATCAAGGCAGGGGTAAACTTCGCCAGCATTTCTGAATCAGCCTCACTGGAAGAATACGAATCGCTGAAAAACAATTCAGTAGCAGGGTTTCAGGCAGGTGTATCATTTGACCTGGGCTTGTCCAGCGTTTTTACCATCCAGCCAGAACTTCTTTTCATCCAGAAAGGTGGTAAGTCTACCTATGTCTTCAATGAAAATAATAAGTTGGTGAATCGGCTTTACTACAACTATGTAGAAGTACCCGTGCTTGCAAAGCTGAAGTTTTACAAAGCAACCGGTGGCGGTTTTTACCTGCTCGGCGGGCCTTTTTTAGGTTTAGCGATCAGTGGCAAATCAAAAACGACCACAACACTATTGGGTGAAACCACTACTACTGAAGACAAATTTGAATTTGATAACGATACCGAAGGCGAACGGCAACGTCGTGCTGACTGGGGCATTTCGTTCGGCGGAGGGGTAAAATTTGGCCATATCTTCTTGGATGCTCGTTACAACCTGGGGATCAACAACTTGCTTGATACCGATGCCAACAACCAGAATGACAATAAGCCTTACCGCCGCACACGTGGCATTGGACTTACGTTAGGCTTCGAACTTTAGAGGCCGCTTAACATAAAAACATATTCACTAACATATTCAAACTCTATGAAAAAGCAATTTTTGTTTGCTGGCTTCCTGGCATTTTGTTCGGCCAGTACTGCCCTCGTTTCTTGCTCCGACACTCCTACCGAGCGTCGCCAAGAGGCTAAAGAAAACCTTCAGGATGCCAAAGAGAACCTCAAAGATGCAAGTCAAAATGCATCCGACGCATTGAAAGCCGAACGCGACGACCTGTCTGCCAAAATGGACAAAGCAGGTCGTGAACTGGATGCCGAAATTGAGGAACTTGATCGCAAAATCGAAAAGGCTTCGGCCAAAGAAAAGGCCCGCTGGCAGGAACGCCGCAAAATGCTGGCCGCCGAACGGGAGGAATTGAAATCTGATATGAGGCGCACAGGAGAGGACATGAAAGAAGGCTGGAATGATTTCAAGGTCGCTACCGCAAAAAAATTGGACAAGATTTCTGAAGATTTGAAGTCTGACAACTAATCGTAAAAATTAAAACTTAACCATGACAAATTCAAAAATTTTAGCCGCCGTATTGGGCGGTGCCGCCGCTGGTGTCGTTTTGGGTGTTTTGCTTGCGCCTAAGGCTGGGGCAGAAACCCGCGAACAAATTCTGAAGGCAACCCGCAGATCTGCCTCTAACATAGAGGACTTGATTGAAGAAGGTAAAAAAACCTGGTACGAGACCAAGGGTAAAGCCAAAATGGGAGCCGGTATTGCCGCTCATGAAATAGATGATTTCATGCGCCATATCCTAAACAAGGGTCAGACGCTTTTGAGTCAAGCCAAAAACAAAGCAAGCGAAATGGCCGATGACGCTGAAGGTGCATTTGACACAGCCATAAACAATGGCAAAAAAGCAGTGAGCTAATCTCAAGGAATTGATTCCTTGATAACCCTCAATCAGACCAATCTGTTCCACAAACCGATAATACCTGATTACTTGCCACGCAACGGATTCACCCGATTTTTTGAAGGTGTTCCTATTGCGTGGCTTTTTTTGTGCCTTCATATAAAAATCTATTGTAACCATCCCGCCGCCTTTGGCGCAAAGAATTTGTATGTAAAAAGCTAAATCAATCATACTTTTAGGGCTTGCATAACAGATAAAGCGCAAATAGAAGACCCTAAAGGTCAATTGTCAAAGGCGATGTCAAAAGCAAAACATAAAGCACAACGTGCTTCTGTAAAACCAGCAACCATCGGGGAAACATCTCCTCCCAACCGCATCATCTCCACCAGGCCCTTCGCGTGGATAGGCATTGCCCTGTTGCTCATCGCCTTAGTCGCGCGGCTGCGATTGCTCGGCATACCCTTCGAACGTGACGAAGGTGTTTTCACCTACATCGGCCGGGCATTGATGGGAGGCGAACTTTTATACACGGACTTGTACGACAACAAGTTGCCCGGGCTTTATCTGATCTACGGGTTGTTCACAACCGTATTTGGCGTCCAGCCTACAGGGATACATTTGGGGGCTTTGTTGTGGCAGTTGGCAACCTTGGCCGTTTTGTTTTTATGGTTGCGAGAAGTAATCGGGCGTGACCGAGCAATGGCCGCTACAGGGCTTTTCGCTTTATACGCGGCCAGCGGTCAGGTGTTGGGCTTTGCTGCTCATGCAACGCAGCTCTGTGCACTGCCAGCCTTTGCTGGTTTATGGGCCTTGTGGCGTGGCACGGTTCAAGGCCGCAGCCCTCAAGTAGTTTGGATAATCTTGGCGGGCCTCAGCGCCGGTTTGGCTATTTGGATCAAGCAGCAAGCGCTTTTTTATGCCGTGTTTGGCGGTCTATACCTGGCCTGGTGGTTTTTCGGGCGCGGGCGGTCCGAATCCATCACTCGAGCCATCAGCCTGGGATTGCTTTATGCCTTGGGCGTGATTTTGCCGGTAGGCTTGAGCGCTGCCTGGTTCGCTTCGCAAGGGCGTTTCGACGATTTCTGGTTCTGGACGGTGGATATTTCAACAGGAGAGACCTTCAAAACCCAAGCCCCTGGTGGCTGGTTTTTCTTCAATTTTTATTTCCCAAAAGTAATCTCCCATTGGTGGTGGGTGTGGGTTAGTGGTCTGTTAGGCTTGTTCGTCATGCTTCGGCAGAAGCAGGTACCTAGCCAACGCGCCCTTGGCTGGCTTCTGCCGCTTTCCCTCTGGGGCGTGTCGTTGGGCGGGGCATTCTATCCGCACTACTTTGTGTTGTGTTTGCCCTGGCTTTCCATTTGTGCCATCATGGGGCTTGATGCGATGCTGCGCAAATATGGCTCGATGGGCTGGGTTGCCACTGCTTTGGTGGTAGCATGGCCTGTTTTGGCACACAATGGGTATTGGTTTTGGGAAAACCACCGCAGTGTCTTGTGGCGGGCTTACAGCAACAATTCTTTTCAAGAGATGGCTGAATTAGGTGCAGCGTTGAAGAAGCGAAGCGCCCCCACCGATTCAATAGCCATCATCGGCTCAGAGCCGGAATTGTTGTTAAGTGCCGACCGCCGCTCGGCTTTGAGTCACCTGTTTTTCCAAGGCGTGGTACAACCACACGCGCGCCGCGCCCAATTCCAGCAGCAAACGCGCGAGGAGCTCTGGGGGCGGCGTCCTCGATTCGTGGTGTTGCCCGGAGGACAATACGAGCACCTCAAAGACGACCCCTTGGTAAAAGAAATAGTAGCGAGATTGCAAAAAGATTATCACACCATTTGTGTGGTGGATATCTATCCAAACAAATCGCAAATTATCTGGGACCCGCCGCCTGAGCGAGCCGTGCCACAAACCCTGTTTTGGATAATTGTAATGGAGCGGAATTAGGGGGTGTTTTTGTTCAGAAAATTCTTACTTTCGTAGTACAAATCAGTACCGTGGGGACAAATCGTCCCCACATAGAAATGCAAGGAGAATCAGAGATAACGCTAAAGAGCAGGGGCTAAAGAGATTAAAATTTCAATGTTTGTCACATTTGCCCATTATTTTTGTAAAAACATTTCAAGATGCAGTTTGACGAAAAAGGACACCTTCATCCTTATACAGTGATTGAAACTTCGCTTTCGGATTTTGAAAAAGTTTTTGTGCAGTCGCTGGAGAATCGGGAACACCGATACGGTCTTTTTGAAAATTACCTGCGTTTTGTGAATGACCTACGAAAAGCCTTTGAAGCACCGTTTTACCAGTTGATAAACGGAAGTTTCACCACCCGAAAGGAGTTTCCCGGTGATATTGACTTGGTAACATTTGTTCGTTTTAAAGTGCTGAACAGGAAAAATCATTTGGCGAGGTACTTCTTGGAAAACTCCAAAACGCTTTACAGTATTGACGGTTATTTTGCAGCAACCTGCCGGAGAGACCACTACTACTACGAATCTGCCATGAACGATGAAGCTTATTGCCTGAATTTGTATGGTCTGTCGCGGGAAGATGAAAACAGCGCCCGCCACCCCAAAGGCGTCATAAAAATCCAATTTTGACATGGACAGTTTGCTAATAAAAATCAACACATTGGTTCGGGAAATAACGGAGACCGAGGCCATGATTCAACTCCACAGGAATAAGCAGAACCCGGTGGATGCGCTGATGCTGCACCAATTCCAACAGCGCCAGCAATCTCTGGCAAAAGAGTTTCTCGTCCTGTTGCTCCAATCCGGGCTTAGTCTGAAAAATACCGATCCGACCATTGCATCCATCCTCGCCTATTTGCGACAATTCGACAAGGAAGAGTTGATTCCCAACCAGTTGCGGGAACATCTTTCGGAAGCTTCAAGAGTGCTTGTTGGGTAGTCTTTGATTTTTTTCATGATAAAGACTTTTTAGAGCAACAATGTTGTAGCACTAGCGTGTCGCATCGTAGTAAATTTTCCAGAATGCGCGGAAAATTCATGGCCTTGTCCCTAGTGCCGCATCCCGTAAATTTTCGTTGAAAAACTGCTCGATCTTCTCGAACAGGTGTATCCGGTCTTTTCCCATCACGTTGTGCAGGTGTTCGGGATAGGCAAAATAGTCAATCTGCTTACCCCGGCGTACACACTCGCGGATATAGCGCAAAGAATGTTGCCATAGCACCACGTCGTCTGAAGTACCGTGAATCATGAGCAGACGACCAGCCAAATTGTCCACATATTGGTAAAGGCTGTTTTTGGTGTAGCCCTCCGGGTTTTCCTGCGGTGTGTCCAGGTATCGCTCGGTGTACATGATCTCGTACATCCGCCAGTCAATAACCGGACCGCCCGCCACGCCGCACTTGAACACATCTTTTGATTCTGGACGGGTCATCAGCGAGGTGGTCATAAACCCGCCATAACTCCAACCAAAAACGCCGATGCGGGCCGGATCCACAAATGTTTGGGCCTTCAAATATTCTATCCCGGCAAGTTGGTCCTCTATTTCGACGTCGCCCACGCGGCGATGTATAGCGCTTTCAAAAGCAAAGCCGCGGTTGGCCGAGCCACGACCATCCACCGTGAAAATGATATAGCCTTCTTGTGCCATGTGGTGCATCCAAAGCTCTGCTCCAGCCAACCATGTATTGTTTACCAGCTGAGCATGCGTGCCGCCGTACAGATACACCAGCACTGGGTATTGTTTTTTTGAATCGAAATCCGGCGGCAATATCATACGGGTATTCAACTGCATCCCACCTTTTGAGGGTATCGTTGAAATGCGCGTTAGGCCAAGCGAAAAGCCCTCAAGTGGGTTTTTTGCACCAAAAACAATCTCTCGTTTTGCCGGGTCGGCCCAGCGAGAGAGGTAAATGAGGCGTGGTGTTGCGGCATTGGCAAATACGTCCAATGCCCATTCGCCGGTGCTGTTCACGAGTGCGTGGTGTGCTCCTTCCTCTTGGCTGAGGCGTGTGAGCACTCCCGTTTTCAGGTTGGAGGATATAACGTAACGGTTCATCCCGGTCTCGTCCGCTATCTGATAAAAACAGTTTTCGCCTTTGGTATCGAAGCCGTAAAAAGCCGTGACAGGCATGGCGCCTTTGCTGATTTGGCGAAGGACTTTCCCATTCAAATTGCAGAGATAAAGGTGGTTGAAGCCGTCGCGTTCGCTTTGCCAAAGGAATTGCTCGTTTGAGCCCGGCACAAACACGGCGGGTTTTTCAGGTTCCACCCATTTGTCAGAACTTTCTTCAAAAATGGTTTTGACAAATGCGCCCGTGGAGGCATCGTACTGGTTGAACCACAGATGATCTTGAGCGCGGTTCACCACTGCAATGAGCACGAATTTATCATCGGGAGTCCAGGACACATTGGTCAGGTATTGCTCCGCCGGCTCGCCCGTTTTCAAGTATATCGTCCTGGCAGTTTGTGTGTCAAAAATGCCGACCGTGACGTGGTGGCTCGTGGTGCCAGCATAAGGATAGCGGACTTCACGCACTGCTGCTGGCATGGAGTCGAGCACATAGATCGGGTACTTGGTCACCATACTTTCGTCCATGCGGTAGAACGCCAGGTAGCGCCCCGATGGACTCCAAAAAGTACCCTTAAAAATGCCAAACTCGTCGCGGTGGACGCTTTTGCCATACACGATTCCGTCGCCTTCGCTTTTGGCAACGCCAAGTTCTTTGCCCCCCATGTTCACCCAAAGGTCATCGCCCATGGTGTAGGCAGCGAAAAAGGTTTTGTCCGAGATGTCAACGTTTTCCGCTTCGGCGGGATGCCAGTTCTTTCTGCTCAGGCCTTTGCCGGGTGAATAAGTGAAAATCTCTTTTTCGGTGTGAAACCACAAATTGCCATCTTCCATCCAAGTCAAATTCGGCAAACTGGGAAGACTGGGAGCGCCCAGAGCAGCAAGACCGTCGTTGATCTTGGGCAAAAGGAAAATGGTGTCTGCCTTCAAATCTGGAGCATTCACTGCCACCATATTGCCTCCGAGAACATGGGTAAAAGTTGCCGTACCTGGTATCCACTGCAATTGCTTCAAATTCGCGGGAGAAAGTGCAGCGCGTTTGGAGAATGCATCAGACATGGAGAATTTGTTCTGCGCCGAGATCGTAAGTGGCAGTAGAACAATTAGGATATTGAGAAATTGGGATATGAGGGGTTTGTGTACGTTGGTCATTTTTTCAAGTATTAGGTTGAAAAAGAGTGTTTTTCTTTCAGCATTGTGGAAATCCTACCAGTTTGTTTTTAGACAGGATGGACAGGATGAACATAAATTTCATAAGAATCTTGGGCAGAAAAGCCATTATTCAGCGTATTGAAGCCACAAAGCCAAAGTTGTCATTTCTTGCCCCATTTCGCCCGCGCAAATTCCACCACAATTGGCAAAACAGAGAACCCGATAATGCCGAGCACTACGATTTCAAAGTTGTTTTTCACAATAGGGATTTGTCCAAAAAAGTAGCCCGCAAGCGTCAGCGAAGTCACCCAAAGTATCCCGCCTGACACACAATACCCTATGAATTTTCGATAATCCATCTTGCCCACACCTGCTACAAAGGGTGCGAAAGTGCGTACTATTGGCACGAAACGAGCGATGATAAGCGTGCGTCCGCCATGTTTCTCGTAGAATTCGTGGGTCTGGTCAATGTACTTGCGTTTCAAAAACCAGTAGTCCTTTGTAAATATCCGGTCTCCAAGGAATTTACCAAAAAAGTAGTTCGTGTTGTCACCCAAAATAGCCGCGCAAAAAAGCAATGGGATCAGCAGCCAAACATTTAGGATGCCTGTTTTGGCTGTAATTGCCCCGGCAGCAAACAACAATGAATCACCAGGTAAAAAAGGTGTGACAACCAGGCCCGTTTCACAAAAAATGATGAGTGCGAGGATGAGATAAGTCGCCAATTCGTAGTCCCGCATGATATTTTCGAGATGTACATCAAGGTGGCGGAAGAAATCGAGGGCTTGGGCAAAAAATTCGAGCATTGGTGATTGGTTAAGTGGTGATTGGTGAGTGGAGAGTGGTGATTGGTGAGTAGACCTCGGAGGTTTTCTGAAACCTCAGAGGTTTACATACGGTTCGATAATTTGAAACGGCAAAAGTAGAAGTTCTACCGTTTCAGCAAGAATATGGTGATCCTTCAATCATGGAATTTATTCCACTACCACTTTCTGGCACTGGTGCAAGTTTTTTCCACGCACTTCCAGGATATAAACCCCAGACGGCAAGTTTTTTAAGGAGAAAAAGCCTTGATTATTTTCTGTTTCTTGGAACATCAGGGCACGGCCCAAAATATCAAGGAGCGCAACAGTAGTCGGGCCATCCGTTTCGACCTGGAAGGAAAGTATCTCTTTGGCAGGGTTAGGCCACACCTGAAGCGCGCTTTTAAAGGGCGAAACAGGGGCATCTGTGCCTGTCAGACAATTCGGAGCAACGCCCGGGCACCAGCATCGGCTCGCCAGTGTGCAGTCAATTACAAAGGGATTCGGTTTCCCTGCCTGAAAGGGAGCGATGCGCCATGTTTTGCGCAGTTCCAAGGAGTCTGCCGGGTCTTGATTTGCCCATTGACAAAGCGTGTTACGTTGCAGTTCAAAAAAGTTCGGGTCGGCTAAGTTCGCCTGCGCCCGGTACATGGTGTAGAAATAAAAAATGGAGCGGGCCACGTCGCCTTTTACTGATTCTCTCGGCTCAAAAGCATCCGAGCGCGACTCCGAGTAGCCGTCCTTATTCAGGGTCGGAATACTGGTAAACACTTGATTACCAATGAACCACTTCTGAGTCTGCGCGTCAGGAATGTCGGCGTAAGGCACCGATGCCCGCGCTTCATTCACTGGGACTCGCGTAGGGTAAAGGTGGTGCATATCGCTGCGGGCATTGCCATCGGCAGCACCTTTGCTCTGTGGGTAAGAATGCTCCGTATTGATGCCATTGGGCCCACCGCCTTGAAAAATATACTGCGTCGGGTCCTGCGTCGGATCAAGATATAGTGTGTGGCCAGAGTAAATACAGCGCAGGCTGTCATCGTCAATAGCGAGTATTTTGGCGTACAGTGTATCACGGGCATTTCCGTAGTCGAGCACCGAGTCAGGGCGGAAATTCCGCGCCACGCTGTCAATCAGTTCTGCGCCACTGAGGCCGGGAAATACGCTTTCAAAACCTTGTGCGGAAAGACGCGAACAGATAAACAGGAGGAAAAGCAGCGCAAAACGGGAAAAATGCATGGGTGGATTTTGATTGAAAAAACGAAGCGCGAAGGTAGGGTTTTGCATTTGAAACCCGTCCTACGGCTTGAAACAGGTTGGGAATTACGCTTTTCTCTTACGTCGCACCTTGGATCAAGATTGTAGTAGTTTATCCTTTCAGCCATGGTGGCTATCACCCCTTCCGCCCACTCCGCAGTCACCCCCAACTCCCGAAATGCCACATCCAAAATCAACGGATGCATGGAATACCCTACTCTGCCTTCAGACAACGGCTCACGATTCAGCCAGCCATATTGAACCAAAAACACAGCCCGCTTGGACTGAAAATAAATATTCAGCAATTGGCAGATTTCAGACAAGAAATCTTTTTGATAAGCCATAGATGGCGGCAGGAGTGTCATCGCCTTCAACAAATCTCTTCGTTCTGGTTCCTCCCATCGTATATGGCTGAACATCAAAGCAATATAGGACTCCACATACTTGCGGGCAATAGTAGTTTTACCAATGCCGCCGATACCGTTCACCAGTACGGTGGTACGGCCTTCGAGCAAGTCGCGCCGCACTTGGGCAAGCTCATCAGTACGCCCTACGATGTCACGTTTTTCGGGTTTGAAAAAATCGTTCAGGCGTTTTGGTATTGTGCCAAAGTGATAGGTATGAAACTCGTTTTGTTGCATTGAGCGATAAAAATAAGACGGATTCAGGTCTTAGGAACGGTGTCAAAATAACTTCCCAATATGCGTTTCAAAACTTTGTTCCAGCCAATTAATATTCCAAAAATCTAGTGGTCCCAGGTTTTGCCATAGTCAATTTACTTGCTCGAAGTCTGCCCAATTCTGTTTTGAAAAGCGAAAATTAAGCAGAAGACATTTATCTTTAACCTTTCAACGCTTCACTTCAACCACCACACTCATGCAAAATCAAAAAAGCCCAGGCCCGAACGACGAATCACTGGATTCCAGCACCCAAAAACGTCGCAGAATTCCCTTCACACCCACGAGTGCTATAATCTCTTCCGATAAAATAGAAATAGCGGAATCCGAAATCCCTGATCCTGAAGCAGATGTAACGGACGAAGACCTGCTCCTGCTCGGGGATCCCGACCTTGATCAGGACGGTGGTGTGGACGAATTGATTGGCGACGACCAATTTCTTGACGACACCGATTTTGACGGCGATCCGCTCAACGAAGAATCTGGCCGCCGGGCCGGTTCAGGCGGCGACTTAGATGTCCCGGACGATGAATTGGAGAATGCCGGCACTGCTATGCAACAGGAAGATGAAGAGAATGACTATTTCGGTCACAAGGATGATGTGGATGAAGCACCTGACGTGGATAGAAATATTTTTTAAGATCGTCCAGTTTCCTCGTTTTTCTTCAGAAAAGTGGGGTTGTGTCAAAAGTTCAGATTGAAAATCTATCGCGGAATTTTATTTCTTATTTCACGAAATCCTATAAGGTTTTAAAAACCTTA
>CAZPTQ010000152.1:0-12766 GCA_964589365.1 uncultured Saprospiraceae bacterium | reverse complement strand
AATGCATTTCGGGGAGTACGAGCTATCTCCGAGTTTGATTGGCCTTTCACCCCTACCCACAGGTCATCCCAAAACTTTTCAACGTTTACGGGTTCGGTCCTCCATCCCGAGACTATCGGGACTTCAACCTGCCCATGGGTAGATCACCCGGTTTCGCGTCTACCCCCACTGACGAAGTCGCCCTGTTAAGGCTCGCTTTCGCTGTGCTTCCGCGCCTGAAGCGCTTAGGCATGCCAGTGAGGAGTAACTCGTAGGCTCATTATGCAAAAGGCACGCCGTCATCCCGAGTAAACTCGAGACTCCGACCGCTTGTAGGCGCATGGTTTCAGGGTCTTTTCACTCCTCTTCTCGAGGTTCTTTTCACCTTTCCCTTACGGTACTTGTTCGCTATCGGTCTCCTGGTGGTATTTAGGCTTGGCAGATGGTGCTGCCAGGTTCAGACAGGGTTTCTCCGGCCCCGCCCTACTCAGGGTACTGCTAGGTAATAAATGCATTCCAAATACGGGGCTATCACCCTCTGTGGCCGCTCTTTCCAAAGCGCTCTCTTATACATTTATAGTCCACAGCGCAGCCCTACAACCCCAGCGGGCACGCCCGCTGGTTTGGCCTCCTCCGCGTTCGCTCGCCACTACTTGCGGAATCACTTTTGTTTTCTTTTCCTCCTCCTACTTAGATGTTTCAGTTCGGAGGGTTGACAACTATTGTTCACAGACCTTCAATCTGTGGGGTTCCCCCATTCGGACACGCGCGGATCAATCGGTCGTTTGCACCTACCCGCGCATTTTCGCAGCTTACCGCGTCCTTCGTCGTCCCCAGGAGCCAAGGCATCCCCCATGCGCCCTTATTCACTTCCTACTCTTGCCTGGCCATATAAGACCAAGTAATATCATCCAAGCATCCTTACGGACTACTCGTTTGGCTCAATTACTTTTACCTTTCTACTTCTGTTCCTTCCAGTCTTGTCAATGAACTTTTATCGTGAAACCGTAACTTTTAAATGACGGTATCTGATATGCTTTTTCTTTTGGGGCGGCAAAGGTAGAAATCCAAACGGAGGATGAACAAGCATTTGTAAAAGTTTTTTTGAAGGTTTTTAAAAACCTTATTTTTGGCTTTAAAATCAAGCTCAACAAACGCGTACTTATGCAAATTAAACTTCCCCAGGTTCTTGAACCCTTCCGCGAGCAGCTACTTAAGACTCGGCAGACTTTTATCCGGGCCACAGCGCAGGCATCGCGCAAGACGAAACCCTGGGAAAGCAAGGTGGGCGGGATGCCTTATTTGCCAAAAAACTTGGCTTGGCCAACGAGCTCCGAAGGTCGCGGGCTTTTTTTCCTCGCTCAGATAAACTTTGCAGAGACGCCGCCGCTTGCTCCGTTCCCTTCGAAAGGCATCCTGCAGTTTTTCATCAATGATGACGACTTGTACGGCATGGATTTCGACGACGGCGAAAACCCAGACACTTTTCGGGTGCTTTTTCACCCCGAAGTGATGGAAAACGAATCTCTCCTGCAACCAAAACCGCCTACTTCAACATGGGACGAAGCCTTGCTTCCGCACCACCCGGACGAAAGCTATCCATTGATGTTTGGGCTTGCAGACGAGGTCGTGCCAATTTCGGATTATCAGTTTTACCAACTCTTTGGAAGCGGCTTTTTTCGGCAGTTCGGAGAAAAGGAATGGGATGTGATGGGCGAATTTGAAAAGTCTGTGCGGTCACAGGGTCACAAAATCGGTGGTTATGCCTATTTTACACAAGACGACCCCCGCCGTCCAGACGATCCAATGCTCCTGCTTTTGCAACTCGATTCTGATGAGGGCATGGACCTTATGTGGGGAGACATGGGGGTGGGTCACTTTTTTATTCGTGAAAAAGACCTTAAAGCGCTGGATTTTTCTCGCGTGTTATATGACTGGGATTGCCTTTAAGAAATTCGATCCATCCCAGCCAAGGCAGCCTGAACAGTGGCCTTATCTTCCGGATAGGTGACTCCATACCACTGGCTGTCGCTATGCAGTACGCGGACGCGGACATCACCTGAATTGACTAGGTCGTTGACAACTAATGGGATGAAAAATTCGGCTTTTGGATTCATGCTGTTCGCCAACACAAATGCGCGAAACTGCGTTTCAATATGCTCCACTGTGGAATGGTGTAGTCCCCACAGGTTCATGGAAACAGGGGTGTTGTCTGGCAAAAAATGCCGTCCTGTTTCATCGCTGAAATGTATGCCATCATCATGGCGCTCCACTTTGGTGCGTTCGGTCACCCCGCTTAAAAACCCATAGTCATCTACAGAACAAACCCCACGAGACACGGAGCCGTTTTCAGAAAGAGTATTGCCCAATTGGTAGGCCACCATGCCATATTCCGTGGCTGAACATTGATTTCGTAGGAAATCGCCTAGATGCTGGAAGGCATCCTCGCCGTAATAATCATCGGCGTTGACGGTAGCAAATGGCTCGTTTAGCAGGTGTTTGGCCGCAAGGATAGCATGGGCTGTCCCCCAAGGTTTTTCACGATGGGGTTTTTCGGCAAGCCATTCAAGACAGGAATCCAATTCTTGAAAAGCATATTCCGTTGGGATTTTGGCTTCCACCCGTTTCCCCACTTTTTCGCGGAAAGCTGCTTCGATTTCTTTCCGAATAACAAAAACCACTTTGCCGTACCCGGCTCGAATTGCATGATGCACGGAATATTCCAGTATGGCCTCGCCGCCTGGGCCCATGCCGTCTACTTGTTTCAACCCGCCATAGCGCGAGCCGATGCCAGCGGCCAAAATCAGAAGTGTTGGTTGCATATTTTAAATGTTTGATGATGAGGTGTTGGAATTGCAGGGTGCAAAATTCGGAAAGCCAAGCACATTTTGAGCCATTTCTCAAAAACAAGCTATAAAAGCCCGCACATCAATCCCCATTTCCGTTTCATACTTTTGCCCCAAAATTTTCTTGATGAACACTTACCGCTGCCTGCACACGCACCTTGTTTTCTTCTTAATACTTTCTTTTTCAACTGTTTTTGCACAAAAATCATCCGTGCAAAACATCGAAAGCCGCGTAGAAGCCCTCCTCGCCAAAATGACGCTTGATGAAAAAATTGGCCAACTCAATCAAGTGCCTGGCGATATCAGTACAGGCACAGACTTCAAAAAAGACGATCTTCTTTCTCAAATACGAACGGGTAAAATCGGTTCAGTGATCTCTCACACCAACTTTCAAAACAAGATCACCTTGCAACGCGTGGCGGTCAACGAAACCCGCCTTGGTATCCCGCTTGTCTTTGGTTTCGATGTCATTCATGGTTATAAAACCATCTTTCCCATCCCGCTTGCGCAGGCTGCCAGTTGGGATATGAGCCTGATCGAGCGTATTGAACGTATTGCTGCTGAAGAAGCCAGTGCCGATGGCCAAAACTGGACTTTTGCACCGATGGTGGATGTATCGCGCGATCCGCGTTGGGGGCGAGTCATGGAAGGGGCAGGAGAAGATCCGTTTCTCGGGAGCCGCGTGGCCGAGGCCCGGATCCGTGGTTTTCAAGGCGATGATTTGGCCGCTAAAAACACGGTTGCTGCTTGTACAAAACACTTTGCGGGCTATGGTTTTACAGAAGCCGGGCGCGATTACAATACCGTGGATATGAGTGATCAGCGCCTTCTTGAAATCGTGCTGCCGCCGTTTAAGGCTGCCGCCGATGCCGGATCAGCTACTTTTATGAATGCTTTCAATACACTCAACGGTGTTCCTGCCAGCATGGACAAAAATTTGATTACCAATATTTTGCGTGGCGAATGGGCCTGGAAGGGAATGGTCGTCAGCGATTGGAATTCTTTTGGCGAAACGCTCGTACATGGCGCAGCAGAAAATGATATGGACGCTTCGGCCAAATGCCTTTCGGCAGGCAGCGACATGGATATGGCGGGTGGTACTTTTCAGCGTGGCCTCAAAAAAGCCCTGGAAAACGGAAGCGTCTCGCAAGCACAGATTGACGAGGCCGTGCGTCGCGTATTAAGATTCAAATTTTCCCTCGGACTCTTCGATGATCCTTTTCGTTACTTGAACCAAAAACGTCACGACGAAACCCTGGAAAAACCCGAATACCGCGAAGTCGCCCGCGATGCCGCTGCCAAAAGCATGGTATTGCTCAAAAACGACGGTGGCCTTTTGCCGCTCACGGAAGGTAGCCGATTCAAAAAGATTGCCATCATCGGGCCTTATGCCGACAGCAAAGGAAACAAAGACTACATGAGTTTCTGGACGCTTGGCTTGGGAATTCGTGCGTATGATTCCACCAAGGTCGTCCGGCCAGCTCAAGCCCTCAAGCCAGCACTTGAAAAACTTGGTTTTGAGGTGACTGTGACCGAAATCTGCCTGGATGCTACCTGTACGGAAAAAGATTATTCCGCAGCCATAAATGCCGCCCGTGCCGCCGATATGGTAGTAGTATGCGTCGGCGAGCGAGGCACTGACTGTGGCGAAAGCCGTTCGGTGGCAAGCCTCGAACTGCCTCGAAAACAAGAGATTATCTTGAGCATCCTGGGCCGCTTGAGCAAGCCCACGGTGATGGTATTGTTCAACAGCCGCCCGCTGGTGTTCGACTGGGCCAGTCAAAATATTCCGGCTATTCTCGTGGCATGGCAACCTGGTTTTGAAACCGGAAATGCGCTTGTAGATGTGCTCACGGGTAAAGTGAACCCCTCTGGCAAGCTACCAGTCACCTTCCCGCGCTCCTTGGGCCAGGTGCCAATTTACTACAACCAGCTCAACACGGGTCGCCCGCAACAACAACAAGGCCAGATCTGGACGAGCGGCTACCTTGATTCTCCCACTAGCCCTGCTTACCCGTTTGGTTATGGGTTAAGTTACACAACGTATTCGTATTCAAACTTTAAACTCAGCAAATCGCAGTACAAGATGGGCGAAACGGTAGAGATTTTTGTCACTGTGACCAATAATGGTAGTCAAGCAGGGGAAGAAGTTGTACAATGCTATATTCATGATTTGGCGGCAGATATTGCACGCCCGGTGAAGGAGTTGAAGGGTTTTGAGAAGATAAAACTAGCACCAGGTGAAAACCAAATCGTGACGTTCCGGCTTTCTGAAAGTGACCTTTCCTACTGGAACAACGAACTGAAATGGAAAGCCGATCCTGGTAAGTTCAAGGTGTTTGTGGGCGGGAATTCCAGAGATGTTAAGGAGGGGGATTTTGAGTTGGTACGCTGAAGATTGTCCAATGTCCAACAAGGAATGTCCAATGTCCAAGGATGCGCTGCTCTTGGAAATCATGGTTAGCAACCGCTAATGTCAAGTGGTATTTTTATCTCAGGATCCACTTGGACATTCCTTGTTGGACATTGGATATTTTAAGGCCTCGTTTTTTTCTGAAAAAACAGCCAATACGCCAGCAATCCAGCCACCACCACGACCAAGCCCGCCAAAGCTTTTTCCCAGCTCCCCACAATGTTGAAGCAAACGAACCAGGCGCAAATGCCCACAAAAACAATCGGGGTAAGTGGGTAAAGGGTGGTGCGGTAACTGCGTTCTGCATTGGGCCGCTTTTTGCGGAAAACAAAAATGGTCGTGCCCACGAGCATCAGTCCGATCCAATCCAAAAAAGTGACGTACTCAATCAGGTCGTTAAACGTACCCCAGAAAAAAAGCAGGAACAAAGCCCAACCGCTCTGGATAAGCATGGCCCACACAGGCGTGCGCCACTTGGGGTGTATCTCGGCTAGTTTGGCAAAGAATACGCCATCTTTTGCCATCGCGTAGTACATTCTGGGGGAAGTGACGGCGTAAATACCAATACTCCCAAAGGTGCTGAGGGCAATCAGGAATGCCATCAAGGTGCCGCCCCAAGGCGTGACGGTATTCATGGCGTCAGCGGCCACGGTCTTCGAATAGGCAATTTGTTCTACAGGGAGCAAGCGCATATAAGCCACGTTTGCGAGCACATATACGAGCGTGATGATAATGGCCCCCAGAATCATAGCCCTCGGCACAGTGCGCTGCGGGTTTTTTGTTTCGCCCGCCATGTACGATGCGTGTTGCCAGCCCCCAAAACTCCAAAGCACTCCTATAAAGCCAAGCGCAAATGCGCTCATTAGATTATCGGGCGGCGTATTGGCGAAACTGCTTACGGCGTTGGCTGCTTCGGCTTGCGGGTTGGCAAAAAACAAGCCAGCACCAATGATCATAGCCAAGCCGACCAATTTTGCCCCGCCAAATAAATTGGCAATCCATTCCCCGATTTTAACCCCAAAAAGGTTGACAATAGTGAGGAAAATGATGATTCCAGCCGCAAGCGGCAATTCCCAAGGGCTGTCTTTCCCATATCCGTATAAGTAGCACAAATGCTCCGAGCATACCAGTGCCAAGGCGGCGATAGCACCCGCTGTGCTACAAAAAAGGATAAACCAGCCATACAGAAACCCCACTACATCGCCGTAAGCCTCCCTTAAATAGACATATAGTCCGCCCGCACCGGGGAACATCCCGCCCATTTCGGCAAAAGTAAGAGCGCCAGCTAAGGCCACCACTCCACCAAGTACCCAGAGTGCAATGACGTATTCAGGCAAATGGACCTGTACGGCAACGTTGCCAGGTGTTCGGAAAATACCACTTCCAATGGTGCAACCGATGGCAATCATCGTGAGGCTGTAAAGCGATAGCGAGCGGCGGAGTTCAGACATTTGTGGTTGGTGATTTGTTTAATTGGTGGTTTGGTGATGGGATTCACATCTTTGGCGAGCTGTTGAAAATAACCAAAAAGACCATCGCTAATTTCATTTCCTCTGAAATGACAGGGTCTAGATTATCTTCAATGGCCCAGTCGCGCGGATCACGCGTACGGAGCGTGTAGAGGTAAAAACTTCCATAGGTATCATCCTGCACCAGCCACTCGTCGAGCTGGTTGGTCCATTTGCTTTTGATATTGAGGGTAATCGTGTTGTCTGAAACGCGCCATTCTTTGAAATCTCCGTTCCAGTTGGTGCGCATAGTGATTATAGCACCTGAGTAAGTGCGGAGTTCCCATTGTTGCGGGTCATCTTTCCATTTTTGGCGAATGTTGCCCCGTTCTCCACCAAGTTCAAAAGCCCATTCCGACCAGTCGTCGCGGACATTGAGCCAGCGGAGTTTAAGTTCGCCGTAATACTCCTCCTCAGCTTCTTCGCCCTCTTCCAAATCGGCTTGCCTTAGTGTGGAAAAAATCTCCCATTCTACAAACGAATTCTGCCAACGACAACCAATGGTAGTCATGACAGGCGTTTGTGCCGAGACTTTGACCAAAAAACAAAAGGGCAAAAACGCCCAAAGCCAAAAGCGAATGGATGCCATCTTTTTGATTTTTAAAGCATTAAGGGGCAAAAAAACAACGCCGCCAACACGCCAGAAGCGATGGTAGGCGGCGTTGCCAGGTCAGAAAGTCGTGTGAACAGAAGACTTAGCCATATAATTTAGAATGGTAAGTCATCGGTGCTGACGGGAGGTCCGTCTGAATAGTTCGGGAATGGATCGGCGGGGAAATTTTCGCCTGCCGGAGCAGCCTTAGCGCGGCTGGGGTTTTGGGGTTGAGCGCTATTGCTCTCACCGCCGCCAGCCTCCATACGCCACGCGTTGAGATTGGTCATATATTTCCCGTTCCATTCGCGTCCGCGCAGATCGAATGATACGCGCACCTGGTCACCTTCGTTGAAGTTGTCCAGAATTCCGCAACGATCTTGCACCGCCTGAAATTTGATAAGTTGGGGATAATTGCCGTCAGGAATTTCGAGTACGAACTCTCGTGCTGCAAAATTGGCCGATTTTTGCTCGGTCTGGAATACTTTGTGGAGTTTGCCTTCAACTTCAAAAGCCATTGTCTGTCAAATTATTGTGTGTAAAAATGCTGGTTTGGATGCGCAAAAATGCACACAAAATTTGAAAATTTGGACTTTGAGGCTTCAGACTTTCAGCAAGGATAATGGAGCGTATGACAATTGCTACCTTTGCCCCCTGTTTAACCGCAGTAGTCGTCCTGCCTGCCAAACTTCGGCAGCGTAGTTGAAGGCGAACTTTGACCAAATATTTTCAAAAATAAAAAAGGATAGTGTTGGCTTGGTTCCCACCGCGCTCACTCTCTCACTACTCTCACACATGGCTCGCATAGAACTTGTAATGCCCAAAATGGGCGAAAGCATCATGGAGGCCACCATTCTCAAATGGCGCAAAAAAATCGGCGATGCCGTTGAATTGGACGAACCCGTGCTTGACATCGCTACCGATAAGGTAGATTCTGAAGTGCCCTCCCCTGTTGCAGGGGTACTCGTGGAAATTCTTTTTCAAGAAAACGATGTGGTGGCGATCAATAAGGCCATCGCGATTCTTGAAACGGAAGGTTCACCCGCCGATGCCTTCCCGCCTGCCGAGCCTTCGCGGGCAGGAGCGAAGGAGGGAGGAAGCAGCAATCTGATAGCAGCTGAGGTGCCATATGTTCCAGCGGAGCCATCGGGTGCTTCAAGTCCAACGCCCAACGTCCAAATCCTAAAATCCGGAGAAGGCCGTTTTTACTCTCCGCTTGTGCGTACGATTGCTAAACAGGAGGGCATAGCGCAGTCTGAATTGGAGGCACTTTCTGGCTCCGGGCAAGAAGGCCGGGTAACGAAAAAAGATATTTTGGCTTATGTAACCAACCGGAGCAGTTCTCAAGCGGCTGTTGGCAGCAGCAGCGCAATGCAAGTGCCGCTCACCCCGTCTAATGTCCAAAGTCCAATTTCCAGTATCAGTGGCAACGTCGAAATCATCGAAATGGATCGGATGCGTCGCCTCATTGCTGACCACATGGTGATGAGCAAGCATACCAGCCCACACGTCACCTCCTTTGTGGAGGCAGACGTAACGAACATGGTGAACTGGCGCAACCGTGTCAAAGACGCATTTAAAAAGCAATACGGTGAGAATATCACGTTTACGCCCATTTTTGTAGAGGCTGTAGCACGCGCCATACGTGATTTTCCGATGATCAATGTGTCTGTGGATGGCACGAGAATCATTCTCAAAAAAGACATCAACGTCGGCATGGCGGCAGCTCTTCCCAGCGGCAACCTAATAGTTCCAGTCATCAAAAATGCCGATTTCCTAAACCTCGCAGGGCTTACCAAACAGGTAAATGACTTAGCCAATCGTGCACGCAACAACCAGTTAAAGCCTGATGAAATACAAGGCGGCACCTTTACGCTCACCAATGTAGGCACGTTTGGCAATGTAATGGGCACACCCATTATTAATCAGCCGCAGGTTGCTATTATGGCCATGGGGGCCATCCGTAAAAAACCGGCGGTGCTCGAAACGGAATACGGTGATGTGATTGCTGTGCGTCAAATGATGTTCCTTTCGCTTTCCTACGACCACCGGGTGGTAGATGGGTCGCTGGGAGGATCTTTCCTGCGTCGTGTTGCTGATTATTTGGAGCAATTTGATGCGAATCGAGCGTTTTAAGTAAAGTCCGATTTTGGTTGATATTAAGATATTGGGATATTAGGATATTCTGGTGATAATCAAGGTATTGGGTATTAATATCCCAATATCTTAATATCCCAATGTTCCAATATCCCAATATCCCAATATCCCAATACCAATTACTGCCGTACTTTTGCTACCCGGCAAAAAAGCCACGACACTACACAATGTCCCGTTCCAGACGTACACAAGCACTCCTCCAGTTTGGCCTATTTGCAGGTATCCTGGTGTTTGCCAACATTTTAGCCAACGCGTTTTACAGCCATTTTGACCTCACCGAGGAAAAACGCTTTACGCTCACCAAACCGACTAAGGCACTTTTGCGGGATATCAAAGACCGTGTGTATGTGCGTGTTCTGCTCGACGGCGATTTCCCGGCAGGGTTTAAACGTCTCCAGACCGCTACAAAGGAAATGCTCGACGACTTTCGTTCTGAGAGTGGATATCTTGACTATCAGTTTGAAAACCCTTCATTGGGCACTGTGGAAGAAGTGAATGAACGCCGCAAGTCTTTGGCTGACGATGGCATTATGCCCTTCAACCTTCGGGTGGCCGATCTGGGCGAGAGTTCGCAGCAGCTGATTTACCCCGTGGCAGTGTTCCACTACAATGGTCGCCAAATGGTTGTTAAGCTTTTGGAAAACAACTCGCCTACACTTTCGCCCGACGAAGTGATCAACAATTCGGTGACATTGTTGGAATACAAATTTGCCAACATCATTAAAAAACTACGCTCGGCAAATCGCGCTGTGATCCTTTTTACTCGCGACCACGGCGAACTCAACGAGCTGCAAACGGCCGATTTGGAGCGTGGCCTTCAACAGTTTTACGACACAGACCGCATTTCTCTGGATTCAGTTGTACAACTTAACCCGGAAGCCTGCGCCTTGCTTGTGGTAGCCAAGCCCCGCACGGCATTTTCTGAAAAAGACAAGTTCAAGATTGACCAATATGCGATGAACGGTGGCCGCATTCTCTGGCTCCTTGATCAGATGAATGCCAGCCTTGACAGTCTGAGCATAGGCGGCAAATTCATCTCCACGCCGTACAATTTGAAACTGGAGGATATGTTCTTCAAATACGGGGTGCGTATCAACTCCGATGTGGTGCTGGATTTGCAATGCACCAAAATTCCACTCCAGATAGGGCAAGTTGGCAATCAACCGCAATACGAACTGTTTGACTGGTACTACCACATTGCTGCCCAACCCGAAAGCAAACACCCCATTGTAAAGAATCTCGATCGGGTAGAACTCTCATTTGCTTCAAGCATGGACACCCTGCGCACCAAAACGCTGATACAAAAAACCGTGCTTTTGCGTAGCAGTAAGTATAGCAGGATGCAGTTCAACCCTGTGGACCTGAATTTTGAAATTTTGAAATACGACCCTGATCCGGCAAAGTTTGACAAAGGGCCGCAGAACCTGGCTGTATTACTGGAAGGTACGTTCCCTTCAGCCTTTGAGAATCGTGTCTCGGAAGAATTGTTGAGTGGTATGAAGCAACTCGGTTTGGAATTCAAAACCTCCAGTGTACCCAACCGAATGATCGTGGTCAGCGATGGTGACGTGGCAGCCAATTTTGTCCGCGATGCCTCAAAAAAACAGACCTTGCCTCTCGGATTCAATCGGTTTGAAAACATTAATTATGCCAACAAAGATTTCATTATCAACGCGATAGAATATCTCATCGAACCCAATGGCGTGATTGAGGCCCGTTCAAAAGAGGTAAAACTTCGCCTGCTCGATACCGTTCGTGCAAAGGACGAACAAAACTTCTGGCGGGGTCTTAATCTCGCATTCCCATTGCTATTCCTCGCAGCTTTTGGGTGGCTTTTCAATTTTTTAAGAAAAAGGCGCTATGCTCAAAATTGACTTTGGACTTTTGGATATTAGATGTTGGATTTTCGGACACAAGACTTTGGACGTAGATTGCACATTCAAAAATTAGATTCGCTGTTAATCTGGTTGTCTAATGTCCAAAAATCCAACATCTAATAACCAAAAGTCCAACATCTAAACATGATAAAACGCATCGTAAAAATGAGCTTCCGGGAAGAAACTGTTCAGAAGTTTGTTGCGGAAGTTTTTGAACATAGCAAGGCGCGGATTCGGGCATTTGAAGGTTGTCGGCACATGGAATTGCTGCGACACAAGACTAGTCCGAACGTTCTTTTCACCCTCAGTATTTGGGACGACGAGACGGCACTGGAGGCTTACCGCGCTTCTGCCCTTTTTGCTGAAACCTGGGCTAAAACCAAAGCCCTTTTTGCTGAAAAAGCAGAGGCTTGGACGGTTGAGGTAATTGATTAATTTGCCTCATTATTCACATTGACACATTGTTATAATATGGAAAAAGATGCAAAAGATCCCCACGAAAATAAAATCGGGCCAGCCCGCAGCCAAAAAGAATGGCCTAAAAAGCGCGGAGAAAACGCTTGGACGATGTTTAAAGTCATGGCCGAATTTGTGGATGGCTTTGAGGTGCTTAATAGCGTTGGGCCTTGTGTTTCCATTTTCGGCTCGGCACGCACCAAGCCCGGCACGGTTTATTACGAATTGGCCGTAAAAATGGCCTCTCGCCTCGTAGAAGAAGGTTATGGGGTCATCACAGGTGGTGGACCGGGCATCATGGAAGCAGGAAATAAAGGTGCATGGATGAAAGGCGGCACCTCAATTGGCCTCAACATAGATTTGCCTTTCGAGCAACATCATAATCCATTCATAGCGCCCGACCACAATCTGAAGCATCGGTACTTTTTTGTGCGGAAAGTGATGTTTGTCAAATACGCACAGGCTTTTGTAGCCATGCCGGGTGGTTTTGGCACCTTAGATGAATTGTTTGAGGTGCTTACGCTAATCCAAACAAACAGGATACAGCGTTTCCCGATCGTACTCATGGGTGTTGAGTTTTGGGAGGGTCTGAAAAGTTGGATTGTAGAAATCATGCTTCAGCGTCACCATAATATTAATGCTGAAGACCTTGATTTGTTCCTCCTTACAGATGACCCAGAAGAGGCCATACAGTATATCAACAAGTTTTACGCAGAAGACGCGAGCCAGTTGGAGCCGAATTTTGAACTTTAGTTGATTGGGTTATTGGGTTAATTGTTGATTTGGTTATTCGAATACCCAAGCTTGACCACCCGAATAACCAAATCAACAATTAACCCAATCACCAATCACCAAATAACCACTATTTCTTATCCTGCTTCGCAAAAACCTTTTTCAAAAGATCAGAATTGCGCAAGCCCACATTAGTGCGAATACCC
>CAZPTQ010000151.1:0-12816 GCA_964589365.1 uncultured Saprospiraceae bacterium | reverse complement strand
AGAGTTAGAGATTAAATTGTGTTGCAAAAATAGGCATTGTGGTTGGGATATTGGGATATTGGGATATTGGGGCGATTTTGGATTATGGTACTCCAAATATCCCAATATCCCAATATCCCAATCTCTCAATATCCCAACCACTCTTCCTACCTTTGCCCCGATTATGGGCCGCATTCTCGCAATAGATTTTGGATTAAAACGCACGGGCATCGCTGTTACCGACCCCTTGAAAATCATCGCCAGCGCACTTGTTACGGTGCCCACACATGAGGTGCTGGATTTTCTCCAAAACTATTGCGCGCAGGAAGAAGTAGAGCATTTTGTAGTAGGGCTTCCGCTCCACCTGGATGGCAACCCCGCCCAAATAGCCCCTCAGGCCGATGCTTTTGCCGAACGGCTGCAAAAACTTTTCCCGGAAAAAAAAGTTGTTCGCCAAGACGAGCGAAACACCTCCAACGATGCGAAAAAAATCATCCTCCAAAGCGGTATTAAAAAACAAAAACGCCGTGATAAAACACTGGTAGACAAAATTGCTGCAGCACTCATTTTGGAGCAATACATGGAGGAAAATTATTGGTAAATGCGGTTTTTTAATTTGCCAGTACCAGTTTCTGCAAATAACCAAATCAACAAAAACTCAAATCAACAGCAGCAAAATGCTACTACCTGTTTATGCCTACGGGCAACCTGTCTTGAGAAAGGTGTCGGCCCAAATAGGCCCAGAATATCCTGATTTGCAAGAACTTATCGCCAATATGTGGGATACCATGTACCACGCTGATGGGGTTGGCATCGCTGCACCACAAGTTGGGCACGGCATTCGGCTTTTTGTGATTGACACCGAACAGGTGGATCGGAAAGCGGGCACGGAGGCACCAACAGACATCCCTTTCAAACAAGTGTTCATCAACGCTCAAATGCTGACTGAATCGAGCAAGCCCTGGACCTATGAAGAAGGCTGCCTGAGCATCCCCGATATTCGTGGCGACGTGGAGCGGCCCGAAGGAATTCGCATCCGTTGGCAGGACGAAAATTTTCAAGAACACGAAGCGGAGTTTTCGGGCATAAACGCCCGGGTCATCCAGCACGAGTACGACCATATCGAAGGCGTACTTTTTACAGAAAGGTTGAAACCGCTCAAAAAACGCCTCATTCAACGCAGGATGGAAGCTATTCGGGAAGGGCGGGTGAAAACAGATTATAAAATGAGGTTCTACAACGGGCGCTGAGGAATTGTGTCTCAGACCTTACAAGTTTTTGTTATGGTATAAAAGTTGCAGGCTGTGCTTTAAATACTCTAGCACATTATGCTCCGCCATCTTGATATCCTTGTCGCCGACCACAATCCCATTTTTGTTGAGGGGCTTCGGTCTATGTTGTCCAACACTGGCGACGAACGCTTTTCTTACAATATAAATCGGGTAGCGAGCAATGGGCTTCAAGTTGCAGAATACTTGGGCATCTCTCAACCCGACCTTTTCCTACTCGACCCTGATTTACCTGATGCCGAAGTTTTAAAAATCGTTTCATCGGTCAAGCAGAGCAGCGCAAAAACCCGCATCCTCATCCTGAACGGCTCGGGCGATCAAGCGCATATACAGGCTGCTTTCAGAGCAGGTGCCGATGGTTACATGCTCAAATCAGGCTCACAAGACGAACTTTTGCTGGCGGTTGGCGAATTGGCTGAAGGCCGCACCTTCGTCGGACGGGGGTTGATGCCAACAGAATCGCAAAACAACCATAGCACGCTTTCGCCGGACCTTCGTTTTGCCCAAAAAAGCGGCCTTACTCGGCGTGAAATGGAGATCATGAAACTTATCGGTCAAGCACTGACGAATAAAGAAATCTCCGAGCGCATTTTCATAAGCGACCAAACGGCCAGTGTGCACCGCAAAAATATTATGCGCAAATTAGGGGTAAACAGCACCGGGGCGCTCATTAAAATGGCTTTTGAAAATCATTTGGTCTAATATGCCCAGCGTTTAAATAAACTGTTGGCAACCATTGGCAAAATCGTATGTTTGCCACGTTCTTCCATCCTTGCTTTCTGGGCATCCAGACATCTTTGCATTAAATTAACCTTCTTGCAGTAGCCAATGTCTCTTGTTGGGCATTGTTTTTGTAACGATGTATGTCAGTTTGCAAGCTTTCCAAGGAAAAGTTTGCAGATCTCATTACGCCTTTTCTAACTTTGTCGCGCTATGCGGGAACCCTTTGAAAAGGTACCATTCGATTCAAAGAAGCACACTCAAACGATTACACTTTCTCTTAATCTTTTTTTACTCATGAATAAAGCGAACTCTACACTCTTTTTTAATCTTATGGGATGGACGATGGCATTGGCTTTGTCGCTTTCGGCCAACAATGTCACGACCGCCCAGTGCAACATGATCTGCAACGATCTGGTGCAAATTTCTCTTGACGAAGACTGCGAATTGGAACTCTTGCCCGACATGATATTGGAAGGCAATGGCTGTCCGAACGGGAATTTCCAGGTACAAGCAAAAATCAGTGGCGCATGGACTCCTGCCTCGGGCAATTTTGTGGTCACCTCCGCACATATCAACCTCACGCTTGAGGTTCGCGTGAGAGACCTTATATCGGGCAATAGCTGCTGGGGCTACGCGCATATAGAGGACAAACTAGCGCCAGTGCTGGAATGCGAGGATGTTTTCTTAAACTGTGCCATCACAAACTACACGCCAGCTTATTTGCTCGATGTGCTCAATATTTCAGAGGCCTATCCCTTGGTTGATGAAAATTGCACTTCCACCACACTGACATTTATTGACAATTGGTTTGACCTTCCCTGTGGCGGCAGCATCAACGGCAATACTGACATCAGTGCGTATGTCCTTCGCAAATGGACTGTTGTTGACGAAAGCGGCAACTCAGCTACCTGCAATCAATATATCTACTTCGAGCGTCGTCACGGAGCGGATGTTTTTTTCCCTGCTGATGTCACCGTGGACTGCACAGACCCCGTCACCAACCCTTCCGCAACGGGCGTGCCTTATGTAGTGGATTTTGGCGTTCAATTCGAGATTTGGCCCAACGGCACCTTTTGCGAGCTAAATGCTACTTATAACGATTTGGTACTGCATATTTGTGACGGCACCTACAAAATCCTCCGCACATGGACAGTGTACGACTGGTGTTTGCCTTCCGGACCTTTGAATCCACTGACGCATATACAAATCATCAAAGTGGAGGACAATCAAGGCCCTGAGCTAGATTGCCCTGAAGACATGACTGTGGGTACCAACCCCAATGATTGTCAACTTGATTTCAATCTCCCCGATGTGATCGTGACGGACAATTGTTCACGCCTTACCTCCATCGAAGCCCAATGGCAGGATTACAACGGCATTTGGCAGTCAATTTATGGCACTTTCACCAGCTTCCCTGGAAACAACCTTTGGGATCGCGACACACTCGCTGTTTTGGGATATGCTGATAACCTCGGCATCGGTGTGACCACGGTGAAGTACATTATCAAAGATGATTGCGGCAACACTACCGTTTGCTTGTTTGATGTAACAGTGGAAGACAGCACCCCGCCTAACGTGGCTTGCGACCAGGTTACCAAGGTCGGTTTGAGCGTAGACGGTATGGCATTTGTGAACGCCACTACTTTTGACGATGGCTCTTACGACAACTGTTCCCCTGTCAATTTCAAGGCTCGCCGGATGAACTCTAACGACTGCCAAGACAATAGTCAGTTTCACGACCAGGTAAAATTCTGCTGCGAAGATGTGGGCGATACCATCCAAGTTATTCTCAGGGTGTACGATGTCCCCGTGCCTTCTGGCTCTGTTGATCTTGACTTTGAAGAATGGCATGCCAACGATTGTATGATACTCGTGTTGGTGGAAGATAAAATCAAACCCACTTGTTTTCCACCCAATAATGTCACGGTAAACTGCGAAAGCTTTGACCCAAGCCTCTGGACTTACGGTAAAGCGCAGGTATCCGACAATTGCTGCCTCGACACCTCCCTGGTGTACCAAGGTCAGATCGGCTTGACACATACGGCCAACTACTCGCTGTTTGACACGGTGTGCAACAAGGGCACGATCACGCGGACCTTTCGCGCGTTCGACTGCTACGGGCAGAGCAGCCAGTGTACGCAACGCATCTTTGTAAACTATAACCAAAATTATTTCATCAAATTCCCGAACGATGCAATCGTAACGGTGTGCGACGGAACCGGTATTTATGGTGAGCCGAGCTTCTTCGGCAAGGACTGTGAGTTGTTGGGCGTTTCTTTCCAAGACGAAGTCTTCACAGTAGTGCCCGATGCTTGTTACAAAATCGAGCGTACCTGGCAAATCATCAACTGGTGTACCTATAACCCGAATGTGCCCTGCATCTACGTTCCAAACCCGAATCCGAACGCGATTTCGAACCACCCGACTAATCTTCCCGGCCCCACAGTTTCCGCTTGCGGAACCCTTGCTCCCTGGGCACCAACCGTTGTAAGGATTGATCCAACTGATCCAACAACGACGAATTTCTGCCAGTTTTGGGACAAAGACGCGAACTGCTACCGATATAAACAGATCATCAAAATCGTTGACGGACAAGCACCTACGGGTACTTATGTGGTGCCCGTCTGTTCGAACCAGAACTGGCTGACTCCCAACAATTCACTCCTTTGGAACGAGATGTACTGGTGGAACAACGGCCTGCAACTCCACGACCTGTGCGAGGAGCCAACTGATCTATGCATCACTGGTACGGACGCATGTTCCGGCGCGAACATCAATATCGAGTACTTGTTGTTCCTCGACCTTGATGGCGACGGCATCATGGAAACCGTGGTAAATTCCGTGAACACAGGGATTGCTGCTCCAATTGGGGAAGCTTGGAACACCGTTCGGTATAACAACCTGAACACGCCGAACTTCTCCGGCGGCACGTTGCGCCAGTTCGACGAACGCCCCGTTCCCGCCAACCAGAAATGGGGTTTTGCCATTCAGGAAACAGTGAACGGCAACAATAAAATAGCTTGCGTACGCTGGAATACTCAGCAACAACAGAACAGCTATGTTGTGCCAGAACTGCCACACGGTACCCACAAGATCAAGTGGTTTATTACCGATGGTTGCGGCAACAACAAGGAATACGAATACACCTTCACAGTAAGAGATTGCAAACCTCCAACCGTGGTTTGCCTCAACGGCCTCTCGGTCAACATTATGCCAACCGGCATGATCACGCTGTGGGCTTCTGACTTCTTGCAATACACGGAAGACAACTGTACTCCCACCGGTCAGATCAAGATTGGTGTGCGCAAATGCGGCGACGGTACTGGCTTCCCGTTTGATGGCAATGGCAACCCAATTACTTCGGTAACTTTCGACTGCACAGAACTCGGCACACGGTGTATAGAACTTTGGGCCATTGATGCTGATGAAAACGCAGATTTCTGCGAAACTTTCCTTATTGTTCAAGACAACCTCGGCTCTTGTAGCGGCAACCAGATACCCATCGTAGCTGGCGCATTAAAGACTGAAATGGATGAGGGCGTGGAAGAAGCCAATGTCGTGCTCTTTGGCACCTTGCCCAATGGAGCTCCTGCCCCGACGGTATCTGACCTGACCGATAATTTGGGCAACTTTATGTTTGTCAACGCATTGCCAGTTGGTTCTGACTATGTTGTTGCACCAGAAAAAGACGACAACCCGCTCAATGGCGTAACCACCTACGATCTTGTTCTGATTTCAAAGCACATCTTGGGCATAGAACCTTTTGACAGCCCTTACAAGATGATTGCTGCCGATGCAAACAAAAGCGGGAGTATCACAAGCTTCGACATTGTAGAATTCCGCAAGCTCATCTTGGGCATTTACAATGAATTGCCAAGCAACACCTCCTGGCGTTTTGTGGACAAATATTATGCTTTCCCGAACTTGCTCAACCCATTCCAAGAGCTGTTCCCAGAAACAAAATCTGTCCAGAATATGCAAATGGCGAACCTCAACGAGGACTTTGTAGGGGTCAAAATCGGGGACGTGAACAACTCCGTCGTTCCTAATTCGCTTGTAGGCGCAGACGAGCGCAGTCTTGGCACCATTTACTTCGATGCCGACGACCGCAACGTGAAGGCTGGAGAAATTGTGGAAGTAAAAATGACAGCTTCTGAAAAAGTGGCTGGCTACCAATTCACAATGGACCTCAATGGTTTGGAAGTGCTTGTAGTACTGCCGGGCGACAATATGGGCAAAGAAAACTTCGCCACTTTCGCCAATGCAATCACAGGTTCCGTAAATGCTGACGCAGCTGAATTTGCCATCCGATTCCGCGCAACGCGCGCTGGCCAATTGAGCCAGATGATCGGCCTTGGTAACAGCATTACGCGCACAGAAGGATACGCCTTGGCAAATGGTGAAGTGACGAAAAAGGAACTAGCACTCCGCTTCAAGTCCCCAACAGGGACGACAATCAGCGGAGCAGGGTTTGAATTGCTACAAAACGCCCCAAATCCGGCCAAAGGCTTCACGAACATCTCCTTCTTCTTGCCCGAATCTGCTGAAGCAACATTGACCATCAGCAACTCAGATGGCAAAATGGTCAAAATGATGAAAGGCGAGTTTGTCAAAGGCTTCAACACCATCACGCTCCAGCGCGCTGATTTGGAATCCGGTATCTTGTTCTACCAACTCGATACACCCACGCACAGTGCGACCAAAAAGATGATTGTAGTAGAATAACTTTGTCTGACAGCTCAAAGTCGTCTGACGAATAGCATACACAGCGCGGTTCACGGGTATCCCTCGTGAACCGCGCTGCTTTTTGGAGCAAGGCAATCGGCGTACCTTTGCTCAAATTTGAAAAAAGGCAAAATGAAAAAAGCAATCTTTCAAGTCCTCCCATTCCTCGTATTTTTTTAACCGCTTGTGGCAATGAGCCGGGACAAAAATGGTGGGGACGTTTTACTTGAAATAAAATCGCAGCGCACCGACACACCGCGCACCGGAAAAGCGGGTTTATATATGTCGGACGCTGCGCGCTTTCATGGTTCTGTGGATTCCTGAGGAAGTAGTGCGTGTTTATTTGCCGTCCTGTTTGCGGAGGGTTCCAACTGCCTCCAATTGACTTATTAGAGAAGGCACATCTGATTCGAGTTTCTTTTTGATCTTCAACATGGCACTATGAAGCGCGAGCAGGTTGGCTTTCCTGGTTGCGGTAGAACTGTCGTACCCGTGATAAGCCGCCACCAGCGCCTTCCCTTCGCCCGGCGCGGTGTAGCGTATTATCATATTGCCATCGGCATCTACGATTTCCATTTGCAATTCCAGTTCCGCTTGATGCGTACTGACGGGCATCCCAAACAGGTTTGGCAAGAACAAGGTCGAAACACTTGCCACTGTCCAGCCCCAACCTGAGTTTCGGCGTTTGTAGTAAAGCAATTTGAATCGTGCATGGCCATATTTGGGACTGGAAGCTTGGCTTAGGTTGTCGTTAAGTTCGTTGCCCAGCACATGAAAAGCGTCTTGAAGCGCTTGATCAGTCACATCATATGCAACCCAGGGCGCAGGTGCGTAAGGCCCGCTTACCACATTTGTCCGCACCACATCACGGATCAGTGCGAGGTCAAATGCCTCCAAAAAGCTCCTTTCGTGTACAAGCAGGCCAAGATTTGGCAAGCGGGTGGGAAGGCTTTTGTTGGAATGAAAGTCGCGCACTCGGAGCGAGCGGCAAGCCCCAAGTGAGAGGGCAATGAGCAGAAAAGGCAGCATGTATTTTTTCATAACATCTAAATATTTTGCTGCAAGGTTTCACTACAAATTGCAAGGCTGCAATAGGGCCTATCCCGAGATTGGCATACTTAACAGAGTTTAACCTTCTTGGAGCGAGATGATGCGCTTTGGTTAAATACAAAAACATTGATTGTCATATACTTGAAAGAATGTTAAAAACATATTTGACTCAAGGTTAATTAAGTTTAACTGCTTTGATAATTTGGATACTGGTCAAAAGTCAAGGGTCAAAAGCCAAGGGTCAAAAGTCAACACCTACCTTTGCCCTATGCGCCGTCCACTTCCCACTGTCGAACAATTTGTAAAAGGCATTCTCGCTTCCGATCGTGTATTGTTAGGCCAGGCTATCACCCTCATAGAAAGCGTGCGGGAAGATCACCAAGCAATGGCACGTAAAATCATTGGCCAATTATTACCCGCCGTCGCTGGAGGGAAGGAACTGGGTCCCGTGCTCCCGTCTTTAAGAATAGCAGTCACAGGCGCCCCGGGCGTAGGCAAAAGCACCTTCATTGAGGCTTTGGGGATGCACTTGATAGCATGTGGCAAACGCCCTGCTGTGCTGGCTATTGACCCTTCGAGCACCGTAAGCGGAGGCAGTATTTTGGGCGATAAAACGCGGATGGAGCGGCTTTCCACTTCGGAAAAAGCATTCATAAGACCTTCGCCATCAGGGGATTCGCTGGGCGGAGTAGCCCGAAAAACACGCGAGGCCATTGTACTGGTAGAGGCCGCAGGTTTCGATACGATCCTCCTCGAAACGGTCGGTGTGGGCCAGTCGGAAATAGCGGCGGAGCGCATGACAGACTTGTTTTTGTTGCTGCTGCTACCTGGCGCCGGCGACGAGTTGCAGGGAATCAAACGCGGTATAGTGGAGTTGGCCGACTTTTTGGTCGTAAACAAAGCCGACGGCGATCGTGTCAAACTGGCGAATCAAGCACGAGGGCATTACCTCAACGCTACCCATCTTTTGCCCGCGAAACCCAGCGGTTGGCAACCCCGCGTGATGGCTTGCAGCGCTCTAGAAAACACAGCGATCGCCGAACTTTGGGACGCGATTTTGGAGTTCCAAAACCATATATTGGGCAACGGTTTTTTAATCGAAAACCGCCGCCAACAAGCCCGCTACTGGCTGGAAGATTCGATAGAAGCAGGCTTGAAAACCATGTTTTACAAGCACCCAGCCGTAAAAGCAAAACTTGCCGAACTTGAAGTCGAAGTGCTCGCCGGACGGATGTCAGCAACTGAGGCGGCAGAGCGGGTTGTTCAGGAATTTAGATATTGAGGTGTTGGGATATTGGGATATTTTATTTAACTTTGAAGAGGACTTTTAACCTTAACATTTGAAAACTATGGAAAAGAAAGATTCTATCCCTATTGACGACCTTGAAATTTATCAAATGGCCATGGAAATTGGCGATATTGTTTGGTATAAGGTAGAATCCTGGGACTGGTTTGGGAAACAAACATTGGGTGCGCAAGTAGTTAGGTCCGCTGATTCTATTGCCAGTAACATAGCTGAGGGCTATGGCCGATATTTTTTCAAGGAGCGACGGCAATTCACAATTTATAGTCGTGGTTCACTTCTCGAAACCAAAACTTGGGCGACCAAAGCAGTTCGCAGGAAATTGATGACGCAAGCAGAACATGATCTTTTAATCGAAAAACTTCAAACCTTGCATTATAAAATCAATATCTATCTGAAAAAACTCAAACAAACACTTCCCCTTCAATAATATCTCAATATCCCAATATCTTAGCTAAGCATGAACCTTCCGCTCCTCATTTCCCGCCGCTATCTTTTTGCCAAGCGAAGCACCAATGCCATCAATATTATTACGGGTATTTCCGTGTTGGGTGTGGCCATTGGAACGGCTGCGCTCATCCTAGTGCTCTCCGTGTTCAATGGGTTTGAGGATTTGCTCTCCAACCTGTTCGGGCATTTCAATCCAGAACTCAAAATAACGCCTGCGAAAGGCAAAACTTTTGAAGTGGACAGTTTTGTTTTGGTAAAACTCCGCGCATTGCCTGGCGTAGAAATCGCAAGCGAGACCTTGGAAGAGATCGCCTTTTTTGAGCATGACGGCTCACAAGACTTTGGTGTGCTGAAAGGGGTTGATTCCCTTTTCGCTCGCGTCAACGGGATTGACTCTGATACTACGCTTCGAGAGGGCCAATATTTATTGAAAGAGGGCGAGCGCAATTATCTGGTGTTGGGCGCGGGCGTACGCAACAAATTGAGTGTCAATGTCAGCAACCCCCTCGCTACAATTACGGTGTATATGCCTGAGCAACAAACTGGGGTGCTTGACAAACCCTTTAAAACCCGGCTCGCGACTCCTATTGGCACTTTTGCCATCCAGCAGGAATTTGACAATGAATACGTCCTGACCAATCTTGCATTTGTGCGTGATCTCCTGGAAGCACCCCCGAATACCGTGTCTGCTTTGGAGATTAAATGTCGCCCAGGCGCCGATGTAGCGGAGGTAAAAGCCCAAGCCCGCGTCTTGCTCGGCGAAGGCTTTACGATGAAGGACCGCTACGAACAAAACGAGGCTTTTTTCAAAGTGATGCAGTTGGAAAAATGGATGGGCTTCGCCATTACCAGCCTCATGCTTTTGCTCATGGCGTTCAATACGGTAGGCGCGTTGTGGATGATTGTGCTCGACAAACAACGCGACATCAGTACGCTCAAAAGCATGGGCGCTACAGACGCTACGGTTCACCGTATTTTTTTGCTTGAAGGATTTTTGCTCACGCTGTTAGGCATGGGTATCGGCCTCGTGCTCGCCATAGGGCTTTATATCGTCCAAAAAAATTGGGGCATCGTTACTATTCCGGAAGGTTTTTTGGTGGAGAGCTATCCCATCGCCATGCGGGCATCGGATTTTTTGCCTGTGACGCTCACAGTGCTGGGCATAGGATTTTTCGCAGCACTTTTGCCCGCAAGACGGGCAATGCAGGTGCCGGCGTTTTTGAGGGAAGAGTAACAGGGTATTCGTGGTACGACTTTGAGCCGTGCCACGAATCACTCGCACGATTGGTTCATTAAAAAACGGAGAAAAATTGCTCCATTCTCCACCCTCTTTTTCAAAACTCCTTACCTTTAGCATCTTAAAAGTGACCTGTATAGCACGTTTCGTCTATACCCCGCAATTTTGCAAAAATCGTACACCACACTAACATTTCCAATCAAATTATGGCAGCAAAAGACAAATACTCCAGCGTACTCGCTTTGGGCGAGAAAATCGGCATCCGCGACGGGAAAATTGAAGAAGGTACTGATGGTGTGCTCCGCGTTTGGGGCATCGCTGATGATACCTACCAAAAAGACCAACTTTGGGATGCTATCAAAGCCATTGGCGGTGCAAGCCCTACCGATATTGTAGCCGATATAAAAGTGGCAAACACGGACTACTACACCAAGCACACCGTAGCAAAAGGTGAAAGCCTCAGCAAAATCTCCAAGCATTACTTCGATGATATGATGAAATACAAGGCGATCTTCGACGCTAATCGCGATCAACTCAGCGATCCTGACGAGATTGAAGTAGGTCAGGTGCTTGTAATCCCAAATATCTGGAGTTGAGAAGTTGGAAATTAGACCTTAGGAACGGTGTCAAAATAACTTCCCAATTTGATGCCATTCTTTTGACACCGTTCCTTAGATATTGGACCACAAGGGTCTATTGTCCCAGGTCTAGAAGTCCAAGGACCTAAATTTGGCACATCGCAGCCTAACCATGCATAGCAATGGCTGTCCCGCATCTCGCGGGGCAGCCTTTTTTTATTCGGGGGCACTTTGACTTTGTTTAAAGGATTTCCAGAACGGTGCAAGTTTCTACCTTTGCCGCCAAATTAAAACGCCCTCCTCTCCCGAACCAATCCACCAGTCACCAATCACCAATCACCATTTCACCAATCCACTAGTCACTACCCTATTATGGCTGATCATTCCAAACTAAAAGAACAAGCGGTGCAAACTCGGCGTGACATCGTGCGCATGGTATTCAACTGTCAAAGCGGACACCCTGGAGGCTCGCTCGGATGTGTTGAATACTTCGTAGCACTTTATGGCAAGGTGCTGAAACACAAGGCCAAACCGTTTAAAATGGACGGCAATGGGCAGGACATGTTTTTCCTTTCCAATGGACACATATCGCCTGTATGGTACTCGGTGTTGGCGCGCGCTGGCTATTTCCCAGTGTCCGAACTAAAGACCTTCCGCAAACTCAACTCGCGCTTACAAGGCCACCCAGCTACACACGAGGGGCTACCAGGGATCCGAATTGCTTCTGGTTCTTTGGGACAGGGTATCTCGGCCTCCATCGGCGCGGCGCTTGCCAAAAAACTGGATGGCGACAATCGCTGGATATTTTGTCTGACCGGCGACGGCGAACTCGATGAAGGCCAATGCTGGGAAGCTATCATGTCGGCTGCACACCTCAAAGTAGACAACCTGATTGTGACCGTAGACTGGAACGGCCAGCAAATTGACGGCCCCACACGAGAGGTCATGAACCTTGGGAACCTTCCAGCCAAATGGAAAGCCTTTGGCTGGGATGTCTTGATTCTTGAAAATGGCAATGACCTGGAAGCAGTGATCGCTATGCTTCGCAAAGCTAAACGCCGTACAGGAAAAGGCAAGCCCGTGGTTATTTTGATGAAAACTGAAATGGGCTATGGAATTGATTTTATGCAGGGGACGCACAAGTGGCATGGGAAAGCGCCCAATCAGGAGCAATTCGACCTTGCTATGGGGCAATTGGCGGAGACGGTGTTGGGGGATTTTTAGTTTTTTGAGAAAATTTTGTGGTTTTGGGTTGTGGGGTTTTACATTTGCACCCGTTTACCCGCCGTAGCCTTGGCGAAGGCGGGTTGATTGATACCTACCAAAGTAATTGGTGGCGGGCGATAGCCCGCCTTCGCCAAGGCTACGGCGGAAAACCTCCTTCGCCAAGGCTACGGCGGAAAACCTCCTTCGCCAAGGCTACGGCAGAAAACCTCCTTCGCCAAGGCTTCGGCGGAAAACCTCCTTCGCCAAGGCTTCGGC
>CAZPTQ010000150.1:0-12940 GCA_964589365.1 uncultured Saprospiraceae bacterium | reverse complement strand
CGACGATCACGAATCCAAGTTCACCGACGACGACCATAACAGGCGTAGTGGCTGGGACCAATGCTACTGTCCGCTGGACGGTCACGAACGGGACTTGTAGTGCCTTTGATGATGTCACGGTAACGAGTGACGAGCAGCCGATAGTTTCTGATCAGTCCAACCAGACCTTGTGCAACACGAGCACATTCACAATGACTCAAAGCACTCCAAGTGTAGGTACTGGAGTATGGACTTTAGAGAATGGTATAGCGACGATCACGAATCCAAGCTCGCCGACTACAACCATAACAGGCGTAGTGGCTGGGACCAATGCTACTGTCCGCTGGACGGTCACGAACGGGACTTGTAGTGCCTTTGACGAAGTGGTGCTTACGAATGATATCCAGCCAGTTGTTTCAAACCAGCCAGACCAGGTGCAGTGCAACACGAGCACGTTCACGATGACGCAGAGCGTTCCATCGCCGGGCACGGGAGTTTGGACGCTGGTAAACGGTACGGCGACAATCACGGCCCCAAGCTCGCCGACGACCACCGTGACGGGCGTAGTTGCTGGTACAAGCGCGACGGTCCGCTGGACGGTCACGAACGGCACTTGCAGTGCCTTTGACGAAGTAATAGTGACCAATAATCCCCTCCCAACCGTTGCCCCCATCACCGGCTCCAATTACCTGTTCATCGGCGGAACTTCCCAATTAGCCAACGTTACGCCCATGGGCGTCTGGGGAACCAGCGATGCAAACGTTGCAACCATTTCGTTAGGCGGCCTGGTCACTGGAATGGCGATGGGGACTGCCATCATCAGTTACACGGTAACAGACAATATGGGATGTTCCAACAGCGCTACCCTGACCATTACCGTAGATGAGCCAATCATTGATATTGGCCTTTATAACTTTGTCTCACCTACACCTGCTGGGTATAACAAATTGAAAGTGAAGATCAAGCCAACGATCAATGTGGTAAATTCCAACTATACCAGTGGTATTTTTACCATTCGCGTGAAGTCTTCCTTCAACGTCCTGTTTACCAATTTGGACACGATCTCTTCACCTTACGGTTATCGCATACAGACAACGCAATTAGGGGTTATGGACGCTGGTATCGCTTACGATTACTTTGCTGTTTTCTTCGAAAGGGCGGAGCAGTTTGTAACATGGACAGCAGGTGTAGAGGTGGACGTATTGACCCTCCGCTACCGTTGTGGAGCAGCGGACTTCGAGCTAGTTTCCAATGATGTCTGGACCAATGCCCACAATGGCAACTTTTACCAGGAGCTGGCAGGCGCCAATGCAAAAAGAAATATTACACCCGCTTCTGCTTCGGCGCCGGCTACTCTGAGCCTGAGCGAAACGCATGTAAACATTTTCTGCGGAGAGGTAAACACTGGCTCGATCAATATCACCGCTGCCGGGGGAGGATTGCCCGCCTACAACTATGACTGGCAGGATATTGCAGGCACCAACAACGTCGAAGACCGGATGGGTCTCCCTGCTGGAACCTACACCGTGACGGTGTCAGATGGTAACGGATGTACCACCTCAACTTCGGTCACTATTCAGTATCTGCCGGTACACAACATGACTCAAAATACTGACCACCCTACCATTCAGGCAGCCATTGATGCGGCCACTACGGGAAATGGGGAGACCCTTCAGGTTTGTGCAGGTACCTATGTTGAAAATATTATCGTCAACAAAGAGTTGATTATCAACGGTCCAAACGCATCGGACAACCCATGCGATGGTCTGCTAAACGCACAAGCTATCCTCATTCCGGCTATTTCCGGCCCGGAGTATAATAGCCCAACCCCCTCCGCTATTATGGACATTCAGGCGGACAATGTGACCATTGCAGGGCTTACATTCGATGGGGATAACCCCGCTTTGACCAGTGCCAAAAATGCCAATGGTGCGAACATTGACGCAGTAGTGGCCATACAGGTTTATCAAGTGGTTGACAACCTGACGGTGACCAATAACTTCATTAAAAATGTCAATGAAGGGGGTGTGGATCAATTTTACACTACTCCAACACCATCCGGTGACAACGAAATTACCTTCAACAAATTCGACAATATCCCGGGTACAGATTATGGTACCGGGGTATCCCAGTACAGTAATTTCTATGCAAAAATTGACAACAACTGCATGACGCGGGTGCGGATCGGAGTGCAAACAGGGAATACCTATCTGGCCAACCCGGGTGCGGCAGCGACGATCAATAACAACCAAATACAGTCGAGCATCCTCGGGATCTGGAACAATTTGCAATACAATTCGGCATCTCCCTGGACCATTTCCACGAACACCCTGACCACGGTTCCATTGGCGACCACCAATGAGGGTATATTCATTTCGTCCTTGAATGGCACGGTAACTACCGTCGTTAGCAACAACACCGTAACCGGAGCAAAATGGGGGGTTGAACTTTGGAACAATCAAACCAATGCTCCAGTCACCGTATCCGGTGGCACCTTGACCACTTGCGAAACAGGTGTATTTGCCAATAACTACGATGGCTATGCTTCGGATGCACTCCCCAGTGCTTACGTCCTGAATGCTGTCAACATTGTGGGCGGTACCACGGGCATTTATGTGAAAGACAACAGCACCAATGGTAACAACGCCACAGTGAGCCTTCAAATTCAAGGAAATACCATCATCAATGGTGCAACTACGGGTTTGAAAATTGAAGGAAAAGATGCCTCGGCATCGTTTAGCGGCGTCATCCCTGCATCCTTTATTGGACAGGCCGTTTACATTGATCAAGTGAGCAATAGCGTGGATGTGCCGAACACCAACATAGATGCTACGGAGGTTCTATTCGATACAGAAACCGGTGCCACCGCGACCCTCGCCGAGAACTTCGTCATCGAAGACAAGATCGTCCACAAGATTGACAACGGCGCATTAGGGTTTGTGCTGGTAAAAGCAGGGCAAGACTTCGTAACACCTTTGAGCGGCTCTATCCAGCGCGGGGTAAATGCGGCCACCAGTGGTTTTATCGAAAATGTAAAAGCCGGCACCTATATTGAAAATGTAATTGTAGACAAATCGCTCACGATTCTTGGCCCGAATGCAGCGAATGCCGGATGTGGATCACGTTCAGCAGAAGCCATTGTTAAACCGGCTGCGATTGCACTTGAATCAACACCCTCCACATCAGGCACCATTTTCCGCCTTGGTACCTTATCTGGCCATATTGACGTGACTATCAAAGGTTTGACCATAGACGGCAGCAACTTGGGCCTTGGGTCTGGCAGGTTGCTGAATGGCATTGATGTGCATACAGGAGCAGGCATCATCAACAGTATTGGCTCTTTTGATACGAACCCAGGGGCTTATGACGTCACGATGATTGTCCAGAACAATATTATCAAGAACCTGGAACGGTATGGTGTTCTTGTGGATAACACGGCTGCTCGCCCGGCAGTAACGGGCAATGACGTGAGTTACAACAAGATAGACAACCTCCCTTCTGGCAATCTTTATGCCGGTGGGCGCGGTCGTGCCATTGCTTTTGAAGAAAACCAGTATGGCAGTGCTACCTACAACTGTATAAGCCGGGTAAACGTAGGCTGGCAGGATGATAATTACAATTTGCCCTCGCCGGGCGCTGCCACGGTGGTGTCCAATAACACGATCAGCAGTTACCATCGGGGCATTTTCCACAACCTCAATTACCAGAACGCCAGCAACGCAACGATCAGTAACAACACCATTTCTGCTGAACCGATCAATAACTCGGGTACTGATTTCGGTATCGAGTTGGCTTCGATTCAAACGGCGGTAGGGGCCACCGTCACCAACAACAATGTAACTGGAAAAACGTATGGCATTCTCTTGTGGAACTGCCCAACCACGTCTACCATCACGGTATCCGGGGGCACATTAACCGACAACGTGCACGGTATTTATGCTACCAACAACGATCCGCAATTCGGCGCGGGCGCGAACAGCAGTTATGTGGTAGATGGAGTAAGCATCCAGAACAGCACCCAAAATGGCGTATGGGTAGAGGACAATGAAACGGCAACCGTTGCAGTAGAAATTAAAAACACGACCATCAACGGCGGCGCATCGGCCACCGGGATCAAGGTAAGCGGCACAGATGCCAGTGCCAATATCCACAACAACACGACCGGCATCGCAGACGCCTTGATTGGCGTGGACGTGGATGGCGGTACAGCCACGGTTTTCCGCAATAAAATCAACGCAAATGGAACAGGCATACGCACCAAAAACAGCGGTAACCTTTCTTCCGTAACGGAGAATTATATCACCAATAACACGTCTGAAGGCATTCGTATAGAGGCCAACACTGGCACGGTCGGTTTGATTAACTACAACGACTTGTCTGGCAACACGGGCTTTGCGATCAACGACCTGTTGGCCGCCCCGCAGGTGGATGCTACCTGCAACTGGTACGGCTCGGCGGCTTCCGGTATTGTTGCCGGGGAAGTGAACGGCAACGTGGACTACGACCCCTGGCTGAGCAGCGGAACGGACAGCGATGTTCCGACGGACGGCTTCCAATCCGTCTCTTGCAACGGCACGCCGGTGGTAGTGGTTTCGGCAGTGCCAGAGCACATCATTTGTGGTGAAGCCGCCAATTCTGGCTCAATCGCGGTGACCTTTAACGGCGGCACGGCCCCCTACAACATTGCGTGGACGGGCGGCTCTGCCACCAACGTAACGAGCGTTTACACGATCATGGGCCTGACAGCGGGAACTTATGGGATCACCGTCACAGATGTGAACGGTTCTACGACCACGGCTTCGGCGGTGGTGAAATACCTGCCAGTCACGAACACTTCCGATGCTCCCGACACGTATTATCCCACCATTCAGGCGGCGATTGATGCGGCCACTACGGTTAATGGAGAAACCCTTGAGGTTTGTGCCGGAATTTACACGGAAAACATTGTGGTGAATAAATCACTCACAATACGTGGTCCGCAGGCCAGCATGGATGCAGACGCGCGTTTTGCCGCCTTTACAGGTGGGCCGGCCAACCCCAAAGCAGATCCTTTGGTGGAAGCAATCCTCACTCCTGCAACCAACAATCCTACGGGTGGAAACCCAGGCGCGAACGACCAAATCAGGGTCTTGGCCTCCGGAGTTACCATCAACGGTTTCGTAATTGACGGAAACAACCCAGGCATCGCCGGGGTTAGTGGAACCCTAATCAATGGTGTGGAAGTGGACGGTCGCCGTGCATTGACAAATGTTAGCGATGGCAATGTTGTCTTTTCAATCAACAACCTCAACGTTCAACACAACATTCTCCAAAACTTTGGCCAACGGGCGATATCACTCTCTGGCGTGGGTACATTGATCGGGAACACCATCACCGAAAACGTGATTCGTAGTTTCAAAGAGCAAGGTGTACTCCTGCTGACCAATGCGTACGTGGACGTTACGAACAACACCTTTGAAGTCCCCGGCAGTGCCATCGGCTTGCACCTGCAAAATTTCGATTTAAACGGGTCCATGGACTGGTCAAACAATCAAGTTACGGTAGGTCAGGATGCCTTTGGTATCCACGCCAATCTTTTCTACGCGCCAGCGGGTACACTGACGATCAACAACAATACCGTGAACGCCCGAACGGGCGTAACCGGCACCTCTGATTTCACCTGGGGCATCAACGTCTGGTCGGTGGATGTAGGTTCTACCGTGGCTGTTTCCAATAACACCGTTGGTAGCACTGGAGGCCAATTTGGCCGCGGCATAAACCTTTGGAATTTGCCAACGACCAATACCGTGGCAGTAACGGGTGGAACCGTGGCCAACTCCGTAATTGGTATCAACCTCGATAACCTTGATCCATTCTACGGCGCGGGCAACAATACCACGGTCAATGTAACAGGGACCAGCGTAACAGGTGGTACCATCGGTATCCGGGCGCGTACAGAAGTGCTGGCAGTTGCTCCCTTCTTTGAACCCAACATCGTAAATGGAAATACCACACTCAACATCAGCGATGTGGTGGTGGATGGCGCAGCTACGGGCGTTCAGATCAAAGCGCCAGCCGCTTCTTCACCATTCACGGCTACGGGTGTGGTTGACCTGGACAGCGAAGTGAAAAACGGTGCCACAGCAGGCATTGCTGTGGTGGGTGAACAAGCCTTTGGTACCATACAAAACAACGACGCGGCCAATTCCATCACTGGAAACCTCATTGGCGTGGAGGTGGATGGTGGCACGGCCACGGTTTACCGCAACCGTATCACTGCAAATGGAACGGGCCTGCGGGCCATCAATGGTGGCAACCTGAGTTCAGTCACAGAGAACTTCATCACCAACAATACCGCTGAAGGCATCCGTATCGCAGCCAATGCGGGCACCATCGGTGGAATAAACAACAATGATATATCGGGGAACACGACTTATTCCATCCATGATCTGTTGGCAACACCTGCGGTGAATGCCACTTGTAACTGGTATGGAACAGCCAATCCAAATGTATTTGATGCCTTTATTATAGGCGGCGTGATTTACGCCCCATACCTGAACGCAGGGATGGACAACAGTGTCCCAACCCCTGGCTTCCAACCAGCACCCCTTACCTGCGTGGACCTGACCGACTTCTATGTAAACGACGGGTTCACCGCCGGCGACCTCATTACCACCGCAGTTGGCCTCGATGGCCCCGGCACCCGTGGTACCGTGAATCGTCCATACCGGCACATCAACACCGCCATCAATGCAGCAGCCAACGGCAATACCATCCGGGTGGATGTGGGCACCTACAGTGATGAACAGGTTTTGGTAGACAAGGACCTGACTATTCTGGGTACTACCGGTTCCCCGGCTACCAAACCAATCATCAATTTCACCGGCACCCCGGATCCAATGGCACCCTTGGCCTTGTTCAATGTCACCTACCCAGGGGTCACGATCGAGAACTTTGAGTTCAAACCGGATCTCTCCAATCTGGGCAGTGCCATTGTGGCCAGTGATGCAACCGATGGAGTGAGCAATCTGACGATCCTGAACAACACCATCAATCCATACCGAAGTACAGTAGCCTATGTTGCTTTTGGCCTGCGCAATGCCATCAACATCAATTATGGCGATCCAATGGCTGGCGGCCACCGTGTCAACAGTTCCAATCCGGTGAATTTATTGGTTCAGGGCAACACAATTGCTTACAATGTTGGCGCAGACCTGTTGCCGGGGACCTCAGATGATGCCGGGTTCCGTTCAGGGGTAGCCGTAGATGAAGGTACGGGTACCTTTACTGCCAATACCCTGCAGACCATCAGCCAGGATATTGAGGTGCGATTTACCAATACCGCCAACAATGTCAACATCACCAACAACTTCATCAATGGTGGTGGGGTCAATTTTGCCGCACCCAATAATGGAGGAGGTGCCCTGAATATTACCTGGAATACTTTTGATGGAGCGGCAGGCAACACCTACACTTCCAGCTTGCGGGTAAAAGACAATATTGATGCCGCCGCCATGTCTACCCTGATTGAGAACAACACGTTCATCAACCACAACTGGGGCATCAGTCTGGAAAACTACAAATCGGTAACGGTGAACAATAACACCTTTACACCCGCTTCGATGTCCACCACTTTCCGCCATATTACGGTCAATACCAAGGAGTTGAATACTTCCAGTGCGACCGTAATGCAAACGGATATAGACGGAATCTTTACCAAGAACAAGTTCTACGGTTCGGGTATAGCCGGGGGCAAAGGCATGGTCTTCCTGAACCATGATTCGGACGACGATGGCTATGGCGTCTTTACGGTGGGCGGAGCAGGTGTTTTAGCCAACGAGTTCTCCAGTCAGATCAAAATATTCATGGAGATGGACAGCAGTATGGGCGCCAGCTGGCCTTCCATTTTTCCGGAAAACAACCTGGGGGCAGCTGCGATTACCACCATGGCTTGCTGGACGGAAGACATCAACATCGAAGGCAACAAATTCGATGTGAGTGGTACGTTGAAATTGCCCATCAACATGAGCAATGCAGAACGGGCTACCCTGGAGTCAAAATTGACCCACGAGCCAGACAATGTCTGCCTGGGGCTGTTCATCTTCTTCAAGCCGATCGAAGTGACCGCGAGGGTGTACCTCCAGGGGCCTTATGATACGGGTACCAATAAGATGTCCGATGCCTTGCGGCAAATTACCATTGGGCCTTTGTTCCCACTCAGCACCCCTTATGACACCATGCCCGATTTTGTAAAAGTGAACGATTTCGTGGTGGAAACTACGACCGCCGCAGTAAGAGATGCAACCGGAAATGATCCGGCGAACAACGCAATTGTAGACTGGGTTTGGGTGGAACTGCGGGCGGCTGATACCGTTACCGTGGTGGCAACACGCTCAGCATTGCTTCAACGGGATGGCGATATCGTGGATATGAATGGAACTTCCGATGTCCAGTTCCCGGATACCTATGAAGGAGAATACTTCCTAATGGTACGCCACCGAAACCACTTGGGAACCTTGACCAAGGCCAAGGTGAATTATGTGGGCGGGTCTCCATTCATTGACTTCTCGGATCCGGCATTGATCACCTATGGAACCACGCCAACCAGTGCGCGTAAACTGCTCGAAGCGGGTGTATATGGACTCTGGGCCGGGAATGTCAACCAGAAAGACCCGAACAACAACTGGAATATTTTGTACAATGGGTCCAGGAATGACCGGAACGAGATACTCAAAAGAGTAGGCACCGGAACGCCATTGAACATCGTATCGGGCTACTATCATGAGGATGTAAACATGAATGGTGAAACCAAGTACAGTGGCTCTGGAAACGACCGGGTAATTATCCTGAACAATTTGGGGGCCAGCAACCCATTGGGCAATATTTTGCAGCAACCCAATAACTAGTTAAATTTGCCGCTATGGGGAAGAGACCTCATTTGCTGGCAGTATAAAAATTTGTTTGATAAAGGAAGTGATTAATGTAGACTGGAGAAAAGGCTGTATTGCAAGTAAAATTGCGATACGGCCATCTCTTTTGGGATTATTCAGAAATCTGTGTAACCAGCAGTTGACACAGATTTCTGAACACGCTCTCTCTTTTTAATCCAAAGGCACCAAATTGTCTAAAAAACCTTCCATCAACCTACTTTTTAGGAAGCAGATGTAAGTAACAAGTTATTATTCCCCCGTTCCTTAACCGATTTACAATTCTTTAAATTTCCAACAATGAACAAAATTCTACTATGGATACTCCTTTTGTGCTCTCAGGTATTATCGGCACAGCAGATACTCGACCTCGGAATTTTTAATAATCCATTGAATAGTGACAAGTTGGAGGTACGGATAAAACCCACGGAAACTGTGACCGGGGGCGCCTATACCGCAGGGGTTTTTACGGTTCGTTTTTTGTCCAGCTATGGCGTCACCCTGACCGCGCCCTCCGCTTTGAACAATCCTTTGTATCGGTATGTCATTGCCAATCAGGGTACTGATGGCTCCTATAGCTATTACAGCCTCTCCTTTGTCTCTCCGTTTACCGTCAACTGGAACAGCGGAACCGAATACCCGATTGCCATCCTTCAGATCAATGCGGGTTGTGGCAGTGGAAACGGCGTCTTTGAGATCATCAACAACGCCTGGACGGTGGCCAACAACGGAAATGTGTACCAGGAACTGAATGGCACGGAAGCGCAAAACATTATCTATCAGCCTACTGTCACCGCGCCATTGGGCTTAGGCATGCTGGATATCATACCGCCTACCATCAGCTGCAGCTCGAACAAAACAGCTGCAACCGACTTCAACCGTTGCTACCATACCCAAATAGATACCAGCTGGGATGCTATTGGCAGTGACAACTGCCCCGGATTCATCATACAATACCTGCTTTCTGGTGCTACCGTTGACACCCTTTTTACCCTGGATGATGCCGTTTTTAACAAAGGGATTACCAACTTGAACGTCACCGTCACCGATGGTGCGGGCCTCGCCGACACCTGTTTTTTTACCGTGACCGTCAACGATTCACTGCCACCGGCAATCACAGCGCCCCCAACCGTCATGGTGCCCGCCAATGCTGTGCCTTGTACGGCCGCGGGGGTGGCTTTGGGCACTCCGGTTTTTTCAGACAATTGTCCCGGCGTTCAGGTGGCTAACAACGCACCTGGCACATTCCCCTTGGGCAATACCGTCGTCGTCTGGACGGCAACAGATGCCGCGGGCTTAACAGCCACCGCTACACAAACGGTAACGGTTCAATCCAACTTGGCCGCTACTGCGCTGAATCTTTCCAGCCACCTCATCTGCAACGCCGAAACTGCGAATTTATCCTTTACCATCTCAGGTGGGGTTGGCGCCTACACAGTAGTGTTTAGTGCAAATGGCACGCAAAGCACCGCCACTGGTTATGTGAGTAACAAACTCATTCCTGTGACACCCCCTTTGACCACGGGATACAAATTGGTGAGCGTCATGGACTCCATTGGTTGTGTGATTTTGCCTGCCGGGTTAGTAGATACGCTGACGGTATTACCAAAGCCCAGCTTAAGCAGCCTCTTACCTTCCTCGGCGGCGGTTTGCATGGGTGAATCGGTCACTTTTACCGCCAACGGCTTACTTCCCAATGTGAGCACCACCTTCAATTATACCCTGACTCCGGGTGGCCCGGCCACGCAAACCGGGCTATCCACTGCAGCAGGCACCTTTGCCTTTGACCCGGCCAGCAACCCAGCGGGGGTATATACCATGAGCATTCAATCCATTACGGTAAATGGCTGCACGACCAATTTTAGCAGTGGCAATTCAGGAAGCTATACCGTAATCGCTTTTCCTACCATCAGCAGTGTATCAGCCTCTGCAGACGCTGTTTGTCTTGGGACTTTGGTGCACATCACGGCCAATGGCTTGATTCCGAATGTCAGCACAACCTTATATTATACCCTCAATGGAGTGCCGGGTAGTGAAACCGTGCTCGTCGCCAGCACTGGGACAGCCGTATTGCTTTCCGGGGTTTATCCCGAGGGGAATTACACGGTGGTAATTACCTCGGTGGAAGTGGCAGGCTGTTCCATTGTCACCAATTTGAGCACCATGTTTATAGTAGATCCCTTTCAGGCAGCCTGCGGATTTACCGTTGCCGGAAAACTGGCGACAGAAACAGGAAAAGGCGTGGAAGAGAGTTTGGTAACCATCGCGGGGATGAGCAATGCGATTCCGTTTTCCTTTACTGATTTTACCGATACCACAGGCATCTTCAGTTTTGTCAATACGATACCCCTTGCTTCAAACTACACCCTGAGTCCCGCAAAAAACGACAACCCCTTAAATGGTGTCACCACCTATGATTTAGTGCTGATTTCCAAACACATACTATATACAGAACCCCTCAACAGCCCTTACAAAATGATTGCTGCAGATGCCAATAAATCGAACTCTATCTCATCGTTCGACATTGTGGAATTGAGGAAGTTGATTTTGGGTATTTACAACGAATTGCCCAACAATACTTCCTGGCGATTTATAGACAAATACTATGCGTTCCCGGATACTAACAACCCCTTTGTGCCACTGTTCCCGGTAACCATCACTAGGAACAACCTGCAGATGAATGCCCTGAATGAAGACTTTGTTGCTGTAAAAATCGGAGATGTAAACGGCACTGTGTCACTGGGGCTTGGCATGAATGTGGAAAATCGCACCCCAACCGAAACATTGTGGTTCGATATTACTCCGTCCGGCCAACAACACATCCGTACTGTAAAAGCTGGGGAATCCTTCAGTCTCACGTTCTTACCCGCAGGGCCGATTACCGGATACCAGTTCACCCTGAACCTTGTCAACCTGGAAGTACTCGATATAGTCCCCAGCGAAGGCATGGGCGTCGAAAATTTTGGCGTTTTTCAGGATGCCATAACATGCTCCTATGTGTTCGGCAGCCCTCTAGAAAAGGGTGCGTTCAGCATCACTTTCCGTGCAAGGGCAAGCGGGACATTGAGTCAAATGCTGGCCATATCCAGTCGGATTACGCCTGCCGAGGCCTATAGCGCCGACAAAGAGATGGCTCGGATGGATGTAAAAGGGCGATTTATTGGGATAGCTGCCGAACAAAAAGGCTTCGAACTGTACCAGAACCACCCCAATCCGTTTTCCAGAACCACCTTTATTCCCTTTTATCTGCCAGCGACAGACGAAGTCAGGATTACTATATTTGATGCGTTTGGCTCGCTGCTCTATTCCGTTGAAAACAGATTCGAATCGGGTCAAAACACCTTTGAACTGGACGGGAATTTGCTTTCAGGCACCGGGATGTTCTATTACAAGGTCGAAAGTTCTACGGCGGCGGCGGCCAAAAAGCTGATGAGAAATTGAGGTCACACCTCCTCGTGCCTCAAAAGCGCAGCTCAAGTTCTCTTCAGCTTACCAAGTATGCCAGATAAATACCAAATCTACATTCAAAAGCTCCAAATTTACAATCAGCTTGCCGGGTCGGAATGATTGGATGTATCTTTCGCAGAGTTTTTTCCATTTAATCCATAATCGTTCAAGTGAAAAGTGAATTACTGCTCCTACTTGAGGCTTTTTGAGTCTTCGTTTTCCGTATATCCAGCCGCCCCAGGTTAGCTCCAGTACATTTTCCACAGCCGTTTCTGCATCCCTTAGACCGTTCTCATCGCTTTAACCTGCGATGGGCGGCGTCTGTTTTGCCATATCCAATTGCTTTGAGCAGGATGGTAAAACAAGTGCTTTGTCTGTGCATACTGCGCCTGGACGGGAATGGAATGATTGGAAGAAACTGAATATGCCACACCTTATACTTTGATAAGCCTCGCTTCTCAAACATATTTTTCTAATCCCGACATCCTCTTTTTTTTTGAATTAAACTTTTTTAAACTCTCACCTATGCCAACTTTTACAATCCTTCCTCATGCTTGGGTTAAGGAAAACTACCGGCTCAAACCAGCGCTGAGATCCCTTTTTATGGG
>CAZPTQ010000149.1:0-12944 GCA_964589365.1 uncultured Saprospiraceae bacterium | reverse complement strand
GGTTTTTACTTCTGTACCGTGCATTTCAGGCTGTGGAGCAGCCGCTTCAGAAGGGGTGGGCGATTTTTTTGCAGCGTCATCTGCTTCTTTTTTAGAGGTGCATGCAAAGATTGCGAGCATTAGAAGACCTGCGACGAAAGTTGTTTTTCTGAACATGACTGAAATTAATTTGACAGGGTGTAGCATAATGGAGGCGTTTAATTTCCTTTTTTAATTCAACGCATAAATAAAGAGTTCAAACTCTTTTTCTCCACAAAAGTATTAAGGCAAAAAAGGCAGGATAATGAGCGGCATCAGCATGGCAAGTGATTGTAGTCACCCTTAACGGACTCAGTAACTACCTTACTTTTGCACCATGTTTTCTAAAACATTCGGATACGCGCTTCGGGCAGCCACGTTTATTGCCATTCATGGGAAGGACGGGAAAAAGATCAGCTTGCTGGATCTCTCGCAGAACCTGGAAATCCCACATCATTTTCTAGGAAAAATAATGCAGGATATGGTTCGGCATGGTATTGTGGATTCCACAAAAGGGCCGAGTGGCGGCTTCTTTGCCAACGACCAAACTGCCAAAACGCCTCTGCTGGACCTCCTGACAATTACCGATGGAACCCTGGTATTTAGCCAATGCGCGCTGAATATCGAGTGCTGCAACGCAGAACACCCCTGCCCCCTGCACCACGATTTTGCGGTTCTCCGAGACGGGATGTTGAAAACAATGGCGGTAAAAACGGTAGGAATTTTGGCTGCTGAGGTGGAGGATGGGACGGCGTATTTGGCGCGTTAGATCCTCTTGTGCTTTCGGGCATACTATTCGCAGATAAGTCAAGGTGGGTCACCCCTGATTTTTCCAGACAAAGAGTTAACCCCTGTTTTTGTCGCTTAAATCCTTAAAAAGTATTAGCCAATCCTCAAGGGCTAATCTTCGCAAAAATGACCCCTACAACCACAGCCTGTACCACGCCGTACAACAGCCAGGAAACTACCAAGCCTAAGGACACCGACAGCGAACTATATGTAATCCACATGGCGGGAAGGGTTGCGATAAGGCCATACACCAGCCCCATTTCTATACCACGCCACCAAAATGGCCCGTGAAACAAACCCTTAAAACGCCGCCAAAACCAAGCCAGCGCAAAACTGAGAACAAACGGGTGCAAGAAATACAAAACCGCCTTTTCTCCCTCGAAACTAAAGATCGGGTCGTAATACTGTTCAGCAAGGCTGGGGAACAACGCGACAACCAGGTAAAGCGCCGCATAACTAAACCCCAAAAGAACCGCACCCGCGATGATGCCTTTGATTAGAAATTTTTGCATGGTAAAACCTTTAAATTTTTTGTGAAATAACAGGCGAATACAAACAGTCCGTTTGCGCCGCCACCGGATCACTGTATTTCGTCAATGAGTATTATGAGGTCGAAATGAAAGGTTATCCAGTCGTTTACTTTAATCATTCCCATCATTGCTTCTGGAGGGTCAATGCCAAATGCGCTCATTTGCAGCGCGTTTTGCCCCAGCAGTTGAAAGCGGCCCGGAGCGAGCATCCTTGCCTTGGCCGGTATGGACTGCAGCTTTGTTACATCCGTGATGGTGATATTGACATTGGCTTGTACGTCGAACCAATCCTTGCAATCACCATCCAAGCATTTGGAGTCCTGCCAGGTATCCACCAAAGATATTTTGATATAAGGAAAGTGCTTCGTCTTGAGCGCCTTCTGCATATCATTATCAATCTTTCGATTGTGGCAATCAAAATTCTTCGACTTTAAGAGCAGATCAACATTGCGAAAGCGGGCATAGCCACCTTTGCGTTCTACCTCCAGGATTTGTCCTGCATATTGGTCTTCACAATCGCAGGTAAAGGCGTTCACGTTTGAAGTACCTTTTAGATATAACCTGCTGCTACTTTCTATGTGATAGCGCTTTTTCTCAAAGGCGGTGGTATTGCCCATCAAGCAAACAATCCCTATCAATAACAGGAAATTGAATATCCAGGGAGTTTTGCAGAAAAACATAAGACGGGATTTAGGAATGATGGAAAGATGCCCCATTGCAACAAGCAGGCAATGGGGCATCCGTTATTTACCCAAAAACATTAGAACCCGATAACCGCCTGAACCATAAACCCGCTGAATTTACCCTCGTTACGATAGTCGGTAGTGGGGAAATCAGTGTAGTTCTGGAGAACATATTCACCCTTCAGAAGCAAGTTTTTAGTTGGGAACCAACCCGCAGCAACAGCCAAACGGTCAATGGTTACTTCAATTTGATTGCCATTAGCATCAAGCATGCCACGCGGCTCGCCTGCAGCACTGATGTATCGTGCGCCTACATACAATTGCTCGTTCGCAAGGAAACGATACACCCCTTCTACAGAATACTGCGTGAAGTTGCGTTTCTCCCAGACTTTACGTCCCACCGGACCGCTCACATCGGCATAGTTGCTGCCGCTGATAATTTCATAAGAACCGAATACTTCCAAACCCTTGAATTTCACGAATGGGTTGATCATGATGGCCTGTACCCGGTTGGGCACGTCAGGATTGAAACGACCAGAGCTGAACTGTGCGCCTGCAGCCGATGCAGTACCGTTGGCTTGCAGTGCTGGTTCCATGGCCATAAAGTAGTGCGAACCTGTACGATCGCCGGCATAAAGTGTATTGCGTTGAATGTTGCTGTTGTTGTACAACGAAGCGGACAATCGGAAACGCAAATCATTAAAGGTTTTATCGTAAGCCACTTTTGCTGTGATAGAAGGGCTCTTTTTCGTGGCTACAGCACCTGAAGCATTGAATGCTTCCGGATAATTTTCAATGTTGCCGTTGATAAAACCAGAAGTCATGCCGACCATCGCCATAAAGCCGTCTGCAGGGAAGACATACACTTCACCACCAATTTCTGTTGAAAAGGCATCTAAAATATGGTTTTCAACAAAGGGGTTGAACATGGCATTACCACCATCCGTGCGGCGGAACTGCATATCACCAAAGTTGGGCTGGAAGTGGCCAATTTTGACCCGGAGGTATTTTTCAAACCACTTCGGATTGCCCAGCATGGGCAATTTGTCAATCTGGATATAGCCGCCTTTCACCCAAAATTCAGCGTGGTGCCGGGTTGACATGTAGTTTTCCAAACAAACACGGATACCATCGGCAATCTGGAAATCTAAGTTGAGGTTGGCCATTGCCAGGTTGAAACCTCTAAGCGTTGCAGAAGTGGAATCTTCCACGGGTACCACGCCATAAAGCAGGTTTCTATTGGTAGCGTTTGCTCCAGAGACTGGCACATAGGTGGGGGTATTTTCGTGCTTGATTGATTGGAAATCCTGTGTAAAGCTACCGCCAATCCGCATTTTGAATCCGCTGTACACTACAGAATCATTTTTAGAAGGCTCAAAAATGTTGATGGCATTTTTGTTCCATCCACGATAATATTGTAGCGCTGGTTGTTGAGCAAAAGCCCAATTGGCACATACAAGCAGCGCAAAAACAGAAAGGAAAAGTCCTTTTTTCATAATTAAGGAAATTTTAAGTTGTGTGTAAGTTAGTTTTAGAATTGTTTCAAGCTCACTTGGAATATTATTTCAATCTCGTCGCCAGTAGTCATAGTCCCCATCAGGGCAGTTGGCGGCTTGATCTTGTAGTCGGTCATTTTTAGTTTTTTCGATCCACTGAACGTGATGCTTCCATCGCCGCCAACTTTACCTTGCACATACATGTCAATTTTGTTGGTGGCACCTGCGATGGTCAAATAGCCTGTGGCGTTGATATCATAACTGCCCGCGCGGTTATTCAGACCAGTCACGTTTTCCAATTTGTACTGGATGTTAGGGTGGCTGTTGGCCTTAAGCGCATCATAGGTTTTGTTGTCCATGATGGAGCCTTTGGTGCTTTTGATGGTTTTTACCGGGATTTCCACGCTCAGTGATTGGATTGCTTTCAGGACACCAGCATTCAGGGTTATCGAACCATTTGCCCGTACTTCCTTGGCATTAGACTGCCAATCGTGGAGGTTAGAGGTCCCTTTGATTGCCAAAGAAAAATTGGATGCGCTGTAGTTTCCTTGCCCGTAGGCAAACGAAAGAGCGAAAAAGAACAGAATAAAAAATTTGCTTCTCATCATGATTAAGTTTGATACAAAAGTATCGGGGGCAGAAACAGCGGGTTGATGACCAAGGTTAGTCCATGGCCTGACCTTAGTCACGTCCAAGCACGACTTCAGACAACGCTCGATATGACCGAACTTAAACCAGGAAACCTCGTCCCATTCCTACCCCTGACTACAATCAATCCGCGCACTGACCCACATCATTTTACAGGCAGAATGCATCGGCGACCTTCGCCGCAAAACTTCCATTCTCATGCCTGTTTACCACCACGCTGGCAAAATCCCGCACAAACGGCACACCCAATTCCGCAATCACGCGGGGGTACTTTATCAGGAAGAACTCGTTGGCACTCAAGGCTTTTCGGGCGTTTCTTCGCTGGTGTACCACCTCTACCCGCCTACGATTGTGAAGGAAAAAGGTATCCCGTATTCTGTGGAGCCTATAATTGCTATTGACAAAAACCTCTCTGCCTTAAGTTTCAAAGGCTTCGATTTGCCTTATGTGAACGACTATCTGGAAAGTCGAAAAACCTTGTTCGTCAATAACGACCTGCACATTGGTTTGGCAGCCCCGCACGAAAGTACCCGGGATTACTTTTTCAAAAATGCCGACGCGGATGAAATGATTTTTGTGCACAAAGGCCACGGCTGGGTGGAGACCATGTACGGGCAGATCCCGTTCGAGTATGGTGATTATATCGTCATCCCGAGGGGCACGATTTACAAGATTCATTTCCTGACCACCCAAAACAGGTTGCTGTACATTGAGTCGTTCAGCCCCATCGAAATACCGGGTCGGTACCGCAATCAGTACGGACAAATGCTGGAACACGCGCCATTTTGCGAGCGTGATTTCAAATTGCCCAAAGACCTCGAAACCCACGACGAGCACGGCAATTTCTTGGTAAAAATCAAGAAACAGGGTATGATTTACCCATATATCTATGCCACCCACCCCTTTGATCTGGTGGGCTGGGACGGCAATCATTATCCTTGGGCCATGTCCATATTTGATTTTGAACCCATCACAGGCCGGGTACATTTACCGCCGCCCATTCACCAACAATTCGAAGCGGCCGGGTTTGTGGTGTGCTCCTTTGTACCGCGTTTGTATGACTATCACCCCAAATCCATTCCGGCTCCCTACCACCACAGCAACATTGATTCCGACGAAATTCTCTATTACGTGGATGGCGATTTCATGTCAAGAAACAACATCCAAAAAGGCCAATTGACCCTCCACCCTGGCGGCATCCCACACGGCCCACATCCGGGTGCCATTGAGCGCAGCATCGGCAAAACTTCTACCGAGGAATTGGCGGTGATGATTGATCCTTTCAAGCCCATGAAGATCACACAGGAAGCTATGAATATGGAAGTAGAGGATTATTACAAATCTTGGCTGGAAGCGGAAATTCATTCTTAAAACCTCGCAGGTTTTGAAACCTACGAGGTTTACTTCAATAAATTGATCAGATTATGAGAATTCTTTTCCTTGTTTTTATATCAATATTGACCAAATCCCTGCAAGCACAAGAGCGTTCGCATTCCATCATCTTCCACAACAACCAAACGGGCAAACAGCAGATGATTCCAATGCCTTAAGCAATTGAACAAGCCATATCAAGCAATACTCGCAATGACAACCTTGACCAACATCCAGAACTACAACTACGGCCTCCAAAAAATATTCCCCGAGGCTGAAGACTTCCTGCCCTTGCTTGGCACAGATTATGTCGAACTCTATGTCGGCAATGCCAAACAGGCCGCACATTTTTACAAAACCGCCTTCGGATTCCAGTCGCTCGCCTACGCGGGCTTGGAAACAGGTGTCCGCGACCGCACTTCTTATGTACTGGCGCAAGGAAAAATCAGGTTGGTGCTAACCACGCCGCTTACCTCGCATTCGCCTATTTCCGACCATATCAAACACCATGGCGACGGGGTAAAAGTCATCGCCTTGTGGGTGGAAGATGCCGCCGCTGCTTTTCATGAAACTACGCAACGGGGAGCAAGGCCCTATCTGGAACCCATCACTGAACACGATGATTTCGGTGAGGTGGTGCGTTCTGGCATCCATACTTACGGCGACACAGTGCACATTTTTGTGGAACGGAAAAACTACAACGGCATATTCCTTCCGGGCTACGAGCCTTGGATTTCAAACTACAATCCCACGGAAACGGGCTTGAAATTCATTGACCACATGGTGGGCAATGTTGGCTGGAATCAAATGAATGTGTGGGCAAAGTTTTACAACGAAGTGATGGGCTTTGCCAACCTTATTTCTTTCGACGACAAAGACATCTCAACCGAATATTCAGCCCTCATGTCGAAGGTAATGACCAATGGAAACGGTCGCATAAAGTTTCCCATTAACGAGCCTGCAGAAGGCAAAAAGAAGTCCCAAATCGAAGAGTACATTGAGTTTTACGAAGGCCCCGGCTGCCAGCATATTGCCGTGGCCACGGATGATATAGTATTCACCGTGAACGAGATGCGCAAGCGCGGCGTGGAGTTTTTGCATGTGCCGGGCAGCTATTACGATACCGTGGCCGACCGTGTGGGCGTCATTGACGAAAATCTGCTAAATCTCAAGGAATTGGGCATCATGGTAGACCGCGACGACGAGGGCTACCTGCTTCAAATTTTCACCAAACCCGTGGAAGACCGCCCGACCATGTTTTTCGAAATCATTCAGCGCAAAGGCGCGAAGTCATTTGGGAAAGGGAATTTTCAGGCACTGTTTGAATCAATAGAAGACGAACAACGGCGGAGGGGAACGCTTTAGTGGATTTACGATTTTGGATTTACGATTTTGGATTTACGATTTACGATTTACGATTTTGGATTTACGATTTTGGATTTACGATTTTGGGACTGCTCTTGTTTTTGCCGCGTTGTCTTGATGGAACTGACAATAATAGCAAGCAATTCATCGGCTTCTTTGTAGAGTGGGACGACATCGGAACGCAAGTTGGAGGCAAGTGCAACCACGAATTCAAGCCAAAACATGGACTCGTCCAGTTCTTCCTCTACGATTTTGAGCTTATTGATAAAATCAGGGGTGGATTTGCCACGACAGGCGGCGCGATAATTAGCAGCAGCAGACGGCGTAGAACGTACAATTTGCCCCCGAACAGCATTAAACTCCTGACCATGAGGGAATTTTTTAGTGAATAAGACCACCGAAATAGCCCAATTCTTAAAGCGGTTTTTCAATTCTGTTTCTGTCATTTTCATTTAGTTTTTTTTAAAAATTCAATACCAAGTTATCATATTTCCCCCAATTCCAATTAAAAAAATCGTCCCTCCTTCGCCGAATCCTCGGTGCTACTACGGGTAAAAAATCGTAAATCCAAAATCGTAAATCGTAAATCGTAAATCGTAAATCCAAAATCGTAAATCCAAAATCGTAAATAAAAAATGTCACAACCAACCAACACACAAGGCCCCGTCTGGGGGGTTTTCACCCAGAAAAAAAGCGGCGCCCCCTTCCAACACGCTGGAAGCCTGCACGCGTTTGACAAGGAAATGGCCCTTGAAAACGCACGCGACTTGTACACCCGTCGCGACAAGCCTTGTGGACTCTGGGTGGTACCCGCCAATGAAATCGTAGCCGTCAGTCCCGGCGATGCCGCACCTTTTTTCGACCCTTCTGACGATAAAGTGTATCGCCACCCTACTTTTTATGAAGTACCCGAGGGGGTACAAAATCTATGATTATGAATACGCAACAGGTTTTGTTTCAATACTGTCTTCGCTTGGGCGACAGCAACCTCATTCTTGGGCACCGATTGTCAGAAATGTGCAGCAGAGGCCCAATGTTGGAAGAGGATATCGCCCTCACCAATTTCGCGCTCGACCACATTGGCCAAGCAGAAGCGTTGCTGCAATATGCTGACCAAGTGGTGATGAAATTAAACCATCGCAACTGCTGGATAGGGTGGAACACGGATTGCACGGATTAGGCACGGATTCAAGGAATTTTGACCCGTTAATATAGAAAACTGTGAAAATCCGTGTCTAATCCCTGCAATCCGTGTTCCACCCTATCCAGTTAAAATCCTTCAAATTATGAAACCCGATTTCATTGGCATAGAAGAACTCGTTTGGGAGCGGCTATCGCTGATTCCTGACCCGGAAGTTCCGGTTATAAGCATTCTGGATCTGGGTGTGGTGCGCGATGTTCGATACGATGGAACGACGCTAAAGATTGTTATCACACCCACATACACGGGCTGTCCCGCCATGAACCTGTTTGTGGCAGAAATCAAGGCGGCCATGCACGATCAGGGTTTTGACAATGTGGAAATAAAAACTGTCTATTCCCCGGCATGGACCACGGATTGGCTCAGTCCTTTAGCAAAAGAAAAACTCCGTCAATATGGAATTGCCCCACCAGTGAAAGACGCTGATGTGGATAATCCATTTGCCCCAGCACCTGTAATTCCTTGCCCGGGTTGCGATTCAGAAGACACCAAATTGATCAGTCAATTTGGTGCAACTGCGTGCAAATCATTGTATTCCTGCAATACTTGCAAGGAGCCGTTTGAGTATTTCAAGCATTTTTGAAAGTGCTGTGCGAGGTCTAAATATCTATTTATCTACGCAACGCATGAAATGAACACCACTTTCGGAAATTTTCTTTTTGCGCTAAAACAATTGTTGCACTTCTACTGTAATAGAATAAGTAACCGATTCAAAAGCCAACTTTCTTAACTTAAAAACGGCAAACACATGCAACCAACAATCAAATTTCCACTTTTAGCCTTAATCGCACTGATCCTGTTGATGCCCACCAGCTCCTGCGTGACCAAAAAAAAGTACAAATCCATGCAGGCCACGATGCAAACAGAACTGGATCTGGCAAATCAAAACCTGGCTAAGTACGGCAGGCAACTCAACGAACTGATGTCGCAACTTTCCGTCTGTGAAGCGGAGAAAGCAGCCAATAAAAACGAATCCCAAACAGCCCTCCGACTCCGCGAAGAACAAATGGCCGACCTTCGTGCACAGATTGCTGACTGCCAGGCGCAGCGCGACAGACAGCTTTCCCAGGTGGGCAACCTCACCGTGCTTTCGCAATCGGCCAGTGACAACATCAAGGAAACACTTGCCCAACTCCAAGGAAAGGACAAGTATATCCGCTTGCTTCAAGCCGCCAAGACCAAAGCCGATTCCATCAATCTGGCACTTGCGGTCAACCTCAAAACCGTGCTCAAAGACGGTATTGATGACAAAGACGTGGATGTGAAAGTGGACAAAACAGTGGTGTTTATCAACCTGTCCGATAAGATGCTTTACCAAAGCGGCAGTTACTTGCTTACCCCAAGGGCAAACCAAGTGCTGGGTAAAATTGCTGCCATCATCGAGTCCCGCCCCGAACTCGAAGTTATGGTGGAAGGATACACCGATAATGTGCCGTACAAAAACGGTGTATTAGAAGACAATTGGGATCTGAGCGTAAAACGTTCCACTGCGGTAGTGCGGGCATTGCAGCGCGATTTCAAGATCAACCCCAACCGCCTTATCGCAGCCGGTCGCGGCGAGTACAACACGCTGGCTACCAACAACACCGAAGAGGGCCGCGCAACCAACCGCCGCACCCGGATCATTATTTTGCCCAAACTTGACCAGTTCTATGATTTGCTGAACCCGAATTTGGTGCCGAATAAATAAGGGTGTTTTTTTTATAATTTCGTAACGTCGGAAGGGTTTAAACCCTTCCGACGTTAACCCTTCCGACGTTAAACGTTCATTCCCCCCAATTCTCCAACTCTTCCTTACTCCACAATTCCGGAAAAAATATCCGCCGCTGATACTTCGGCAACATGTACTTTTTCCAGTCGCTTCCGCCCGTAGCTTCAACTGGCGGCCCCTTGCTTTCGAGGTATTTCTGGGCCGCATGGTAATGTGCCATCACCCAGGAGATGTTCACTGTGTGGTCATAATGGCGCATGGCATCCACCAAGACAGGATTTTCACGATCAGCGGCGGGCAACTGACGGAATCTGGCCCAGATGTTTTTCTCATTGTAAGCCTCCATGGTTCGAAGGAACTCGGCTTTGTAGCGTTCCTCGAAGAGTTGTATGAGGGTGGTCTTTTCGCCCGTAGCGTGGTTTTTTCCGGCGGCCTGCCAGTAGAGATGGTCGTAAGCGTGTTCGTAGGGTGTGTTGCGGTCAATGCTGGCTCGGAATCGGTAGTCAATCAGGTTAATCAGGTCTGTTGAACAAAACTCAATCATCCGATACTGAGCACTTTGAAAACCACTTGCAGGTGTGAGCGTATTGCGGAATTTCAGGTATTGCTCCACGTCCATGCCGTCGCCCATAATGGTGAAAGAGTTAGACAACATGTCGAAATAACGACTGATCCGGCTTAGTTTTTCAGCAAAAAACGCTGTGGTGAGTTCGCTGCAATCCGATACCTGCTGAATTTCCCAAAGGATCATTTTGAACAGCAACTCGTTGATTTGGTGGTACATAATGAACACCATTTCGTCGGGCAGCGTAGTGCGCTGTATTTGCAAGTTCAACAAAGCGTCGGTCTGAATATAATCCCAGTAAGTGATGGGTTTGGCCCACACCAGCCCTTCGAGGTGAGTGTTGGGGTTTTGGCCAATGGCTTGAAATTTTTCTTCAACGCGCTGAAGAAGGTCGGAGGGAATTTGATTCATGTAAACCTCGTAGGTATTTTAAAAGAAATTTTCTATATTTGTTATTCATCAAACCATCTGAACCAATGATTATCACTACACCGCTAGAACCAAACTGTTATTGTCACATCTACAACTGCGGCAATAACCGAGAAACTATTTTTCGCGAAGAGCGCAATTACACTTACTTCCTGAAGCTATGGAAAAAGCACGTTTCGCCGATTGCCGATACTTATGCCTATTCTTTGTTGGGCTAGCATTTTCATGTACTCATCAAGATTAAGGACACCGTTTTAGCAGAAAAAATGTCTGAAAAGTCTCAAATGAATCGGGCTGAACAACGTTTTGCCAACTTTTTCAACGCTTATGCCAAAGGCTTCAACAAAAGCTATAACCGAACGGGCAAATTATTCGAGGAGCGTTTTAAAAAGAAAAAAGTTGGTACCAATAGGTATTACACTCAGATGATTTATTACATTCATGCAAATGCGCAGCGACACGGTTCACCTTTGATTTCCGCGATTATCCCCACTCCTCCTATCATGGTATTTTGTCAGGCAAGCCAACAAATCTTTTGCGTCAAGCGGTTCTGGATTGGTTTGGCGGTAGGGAGCAATTTGAAGCATTTCATCTTGAGTTGCACCGAGAACTGCTTGATCTGGAGGACTTTATTATTGAAGACGACGAAGACCGCGCACTTTAAACCTCGTAGGTTTTAAAACCTGCGAGGTTTGAAATCAATGACAATCCACCCCGGCCTTAGGCACCGCGGATTCAAACAACGACAAATCCAGATTCAAGCCACGCTGCAACAACAACAGACCTACCAGCCCAAGCAGAATGGGTTGTGCAAACTTGATTTTCTGCCGTATGGATACGCTGAACGATCTTCCTAACACACTCACCATCAGCAACAAAGGCAAGGTGCCAAGGCCAAAAACTGTCATAAAAAACCCACCTTCAGGGCCGCCAGTGGTGGCAATAGCGCCTGCCAAAGCAGCGTACACCATGCCGCAAGGCAAGAGTCCGTTGAGCAGTCCAATTGAAAACGTGCTGCCATTCGGATTTTGCCGCATCAAATTTCCGATGTCCGATTTTACCCGCTGCGTGAACGCGCCAAAACCCGGCAATGCCGTTACCAGCCGCTCAAACCGCCAGGCCATGAACGCCATGCCAAACATAAAAACACCCGCCCCGATCGAGAGTATTTTTTGAAATCCCGCTACGGCCAAACCCTTTCCCAGCAATCCGAATAGCACTCCCAGAGCAGCGTATGTAAGGATCCGCCCGCTATGATACACCAGCATCTGGCGCAATACTTGCCACTTGCCCGCCGCATCAAGCGGAAGCGCGAGTAGCAAAGGCCCACACATCCCTACACAGTGTAGACTGCCGGCTAAACCAAGAAGAAGTGCTGGAACTAATATGGTCATTATATCACTTTGGTCATTGCGTCTTTTAGGGTCACAAACGTACGAGCATGTTATTCAACGAACATCGCTATTGAACAACAAAAGCTGTCTCCCAAAAATACTTTTTCCCATCGGTGGTTTCCCAGTCCAGCTCGACGTGCCAACGGCCAGCTGTGAGTCCTTCAGTGGGAATTTCCAGTGTGGTGGCGTTCTCTATTTTCGTTAAAAAATCTTCCCGTGTGGTGGCCGAACGATAGCACTTAGCCGTGCCAGTTTGGGCGGTCATTCCTTCGGGAAATTTCACCTTAATTTTTTTAGCAGTTGCATCGAAATGCACCAGAGGCGCAGCAGTTAGCGTCGCCGTATTTTGCTTTTTCTCCAGTCGCTCCTGATAGTTCAGGTCAAGCGAATAGTAATCTTTTTGCACCAACTGCGGTGGGTAACGGGTGGTAGCCACCACAAGCGATATCATGCTTACAGCAAAAAAGATAAAGAAAATAACGATGCCTGTACCCCAGTTGAATTTCATAGCGATGTTGATTTGTTTAATTGGTGAATTGGTGAATTGGTGATTGGTGAATTGGTGAATGGTGAATGGTTTAGTTGTAGATTTGGTGATTAGGTGATTTTGTGGGAGTGTTCGGGAGTGTTCGGGAGTGTTCAAAAATCTGTTTCAACTGCTGGTTACACCCCCTACCCCTAAAGGGCACTGTCGTTGACTTAAGGGTTTGTTTGTATAAAAGGGGCGTAGCCCCGACACCGTTT
>CAZPTQ010000148.1:4210-13010 GCA_964589365.1 uncultured Saprospiraceae bacterium | reverse complement strand
TGTGTGTAACAACCCCGAATGGGGTTGAATGTGCGTTTAGAATATATTCAACCCCATTCGGGGTTGTTACCATTGCTTATATTCCCCCCGATTGCATCGGAGGCTATTCAAATTCAACCACTTCGTGGTGGTTAAATTCCTTAAGTCAACGACATCAGCCCCTATGGGGCTGATGTGACAAAGTAGAACTAAGTACCGATGAAATAACATCCTCAAAATCATCGGCTATTTTCAACAGGCAGTACCCAATCCAATTTTTCAAACGGGCTGTAGTTTACCCTGGCCATATCCATGGCTGGATTTACAAAATACTGCGGCGGCCTTCCATTCAGACTGAACTTGATTTTAGCATAAACCGCTGCATTGGGAAGTCCGTTTTTGATGCCTTGTTCGTGGATCCATTGTGCAAAGGTTCTGATCATCCTCGGGTCGTACAACATGGCTTGTATTTGTACATTGTTGACCATCGAGCGGTAATTGATCTCGCCTTCTTTGCCGCTGTCGGGGTCTTTCAGGATAAAAGTAAACTCGGAAGGCACGCGGGCATCCGCTTTAACCCGCCACGAAAAACGATTTCCGATGGTAGTATAGTCCAAGTCGTTGGGCAGGAACAAGCCCCGCAAAGGGAACAGCAGTTGAAAGGCAAAATAGAGGCTCAGAAAGCCAAGCGCCATTTTCCCGATCAGGGGTTGGGATAACGGTGTATTATTCTTGTTCAGGGCAGGAAACCATCTGCGCAACAGGGGTATCTCCTCCATTTCAAAATACAAAATGAGCGCGCTCATCATAACGAAGGGGAATATCCCAATATCCCCAAATATCTTGGAATTTGAATAATGAAAAAGCGCAAAAGGGAGCACCGCCCATTTGCGCAGCGGCTTATACCATAACAAAAAGGGGGCAAAAAAATCAAGGGAAAACCCGAGGTACACCATCGTGTTGATCCCGATCTCGGATTTATAGAAGGAGGCTAAAAAGTGGTCCGGGGGCATCGCCTCGCTAATCGTTCGGACTGGTTGCTTCAGTACCCACCAGTCTGCCCGCATTTTGATTAGACTGGCGAAAAAATACACACACATTACCTGCGCCCCCAGAGCGAACTGCTGCCAGCGTGGCACGACAATACCCGGCAGTGTGCGTTTCCTAAGCGACAAAAACTGATCGGCATTGGTAAAGCTCAACAGGATTGCCAGCAGGATAAAAAGATATATGTGGTTGTTGTACAGGCTCTTATCCAATAAGAACAAATAGAGATAGGATATGGCGAACAAGCGAGCTGCCCATTTCATCATGACCCCAAACATCATGCAGAATGCACAGGCCAGCATCACATAAAGCATTGCACTCAACAAGGGCGCCGGTAAGGGTTTGAGCCACTCGAACCCTTCATAAGGGAAGTTAAGTTTTGGCGATACAAAAAAAGCATTCACCATGCCGGTAAAAAGGTAATTCGCTACTTCATAAGCCATGAACAGACCATAAATGACCCGAAACAAGCCTATGATATATCCGTTAACCGGTTCGCTCAGCCATTTTTTAAAATTGTTGAGATATGCCATAGGGATAGGGGAGATGTTTGAAGGGTTTGAGGGGTTTGAGGGGTTTGAAGGGTTTGAGGGGAAGCGATTTTATGGCCGCAAGAATACCTTGTTTCGGTGAGAAGGAAAAATCAATATGTATAAAGAGCCTGGAAAAAACACCTTGAGCCATTCTGGATTTAGTGCGCACAAAAATTAAACCCTGCATGCTGGCATGCAGGGTTTAAGGAACGTGCGAATAATAACTTGTTACTTTCAGGTAGATTACTTTTTGCTAAGACAACTATCTTTTTGTGCGAATAGCGGGGCTCTTTTATCAAAAAGATAGGCAGTATGAGCGGAAAGGAATCAGATGAAAGTAACAAGTTATTATTCACACGTTCCTAAATCTCCTTTCTAAAAAATTCGGGATGAATCCTAAAGGTATATCGCCCTTAATTTTGCTTATTCTGGAGTATCCGCTTCGCCGCCCAGTTGCTCATCCCCACTCCAAAAAGCACCACCGAAACCGAACTGATCGGCATCAACACCGCTGCCACCAAGGGCGATAAAGCGCCCGCCACGGCAAAACTCAGCCCGATAGCATTGTAAGTCAAGGCTACGATATAGGAAAGGTTTACAATTTTCACACCCTCCCGGGCCAGCCGGACGAACTGTGGCAATCGCGCAAACTCATCGGCGTGGAGTATTGCATCGCAGGCCGGGGTGAAGTTGTTGGTGTTTTCGGCCACCACGATGCCCAGATCGCTTTGGCGAAGTGCACCTGCGTCGTTCAGCCCATCGCCGACCATCATCACCTGCTGGCCATGACGTTGCAGTTTTTTTACAAATTCAAGTTTGTCCTGCGGGCTGCGGTTGAACAGCATTGTGTCTGCATCCGGGAAGAAGGGGGCGAGTGCGGCGGCTTCACGGTCTTGGTCGCCAGAGAGAAGGAAAACTGAGTGTTGAGTGTTAAGTGTTAAGTGTTGAGTGTTAAGTGTTGAGTGTTGAGTGTTGCCCTTTGCCTTGGGGCTGAAGAACGCCAGCACCTGAGCCAGTCCGCTTCGGAAATGGCTTTTGACTTCAAAATAGCCCAAAAGATCGTTGTCTATGGAGACAAAAACGCCGCCGGTCTGCCCAAGATTTGACAGATTTGACAACTTTTTAAAAGTTGTCAAATCTTGAACAGGCCCTGCATCAACAAACTTCTGCGACCCGATCTTAATCTCCCGGCCTTTCACCACGCCCCGAATACCCAAACCCGGAATCTCCTCGAAATGCTCTGGCGTTTCCGTCGGCACTTCTGGCATGGATTCGTACAGCCGACGACTAAGCGGGTGCGCGGAATGCCGCACCAGCGAACGGATGGCGATTTTTTCGGCATAGCCAAGCGGCTGACCCAGGAAGCGCATTTCCTGCTGCGACACGTTGGTAATGGTGCCGGTTTTGTCAAACACTACTGCATTGATGTCGGCAAAAGCTTCCACCACGCGGATATTTTTTAAGTAAAAACGGTGTCTGCCAAGGATGCGCAGAATGTTGCCCAACGTGAATGGAATAGATAAGGCAATATTGCATGGACAAGCCACAATCATCACCGCTGTGAAGGCATTGATGGCGGTGTGCATGTCGTCGCGCATCAGCCACCAGTAGCCAAATGCGCCGAAACCGAAAACTAAAATCAAGTAGGTAAAAATGCGGCCTGCGGCATCGGCAAGTTGCGTCACTTGTCCTTTGGCGTTGGTTTTGAACGCATCGTTGTTCCACAATTTCGTGAGCTGGCTTTGTGCTACCCGGCGGGTAAGCGCAATTTCGATGCTTTCTCCAATCTGTTTGCCACCGGCAAAAATCCGTTCGCCGTTTTGCAACAACACAGGTTCTGATTCGCCAGTAACAAAACTGTAATCTACTCGTGCTGAACCTTTTAGCAAAATTCCATCGGCGGGTACAATCTCTTGGCTACGTATCAAAATAACGTCGCCCGGCACAAGTCGGCTGACTGGAACAGAAGACTCATCATTGCCATTGCGCACCGTGGCCGCAACCGGGAAATAAGATTTGTAATCGCGTTCAAAAGAAAGTTGGTGCCAAACGTGCTGCTGAAACCACTTTCCAATCAGCATCAGGAAAGCCAAGCCCGCAAATGAATCCAGGTAACCAGCACCGGTATGCGTTAGAATTTCATAAACGCTGCGGCCAAACAAAGACAAAAATGCGAGGCAAAGCGGGATGTCAATATTGAGTTGCCGATTGCGCAAACCCTGCCATGCTGAAATATAATAGTCGCGTTGGCTGTACAACAGGACGGGCAAGGAAATCAATATGCTGAGGTAGCCGAATGCCGCTGCAAACCAAGGGTCTGCCTCGCGGGTCATACCGACGTATTCGGGGAAACTGAACAGCATGACGTTCCCAAAAGCAAAACCAGCCACCGCCAGTTGTGCTCCCAATCGGCGACTCATAACTGGAGGCTTTTGGCCGTCCACATCCCCAAGGTTGATATCGGGTGCGTATCCGATGGATGCAAGCAGCGAAGCGAGTTTGCGCAGGGAAGTTTGGTCGGGATTGAACTGAATGGTGGTGGTTTTTTTCAAAAAATTCACCCGCGCATTGGCCACGCCCAGGTCGAGTTTGTAAAGATTTTCCAAAAGCCAGATGCAAGACACGCAATGCATTTGGGGCAGGTAAAAAGTGACTTGGGCGATTTGATCGTTTTGGAATTCAATCAGTTTCTCCCGAACCTCGGGATCATCCAAATAAGCATAGTTTTTTGTAATCTTCTGACTCTTAAGGCTTTGCCCGGCATTTTTGTCTAATTCATAAAATTCACAGAGATGGTGCGTGTTCAATATTTCGTACACCATCTGGCATCCTTGACAACAAAAATGCTTGTCGCCGATGCGCAGCCGATCCGCTCCACCGGGTGACACATCCGGGCAAACATCATGGCAGTGAAAGCAGGTGTGGGCTGTGACGGGCGATTTTTTTGACGGCGAAAGGACTGATACGGCCATATAATGGATAAATTTGTGGGGCAAAAGTCTGGCTTTGCATGTGCGACTTGGGTGACGGTGGTCAGGAAGCAGGGTGATGCTGGTCAGAGCCATGCTTACTATAAAAGTCATGAATGGAGGTGATGCCGGTCATGTTCAGCTGAGCTCAAACCTGCACAACTTTGTACCAACAAATTAAAATGTCACTATGGAACTCCACATCGCTCCCGACAAGACTGTTGGCGCACTCCAAACCGAGTTTTCGGATGCGTTCCCTGGCTTGAAAATCGTTTTTTTTAGCAAACCACACCGTGCATACAAGGGGAGTGCGGCCAAATTCCTCGTGCAAGAAAAGGATATGCCGCTCAAACAACTTTCGCCTAACATTAAGTCAGGCACGCTGACACTTGAACCTACCACGCAAGTAAAGGAGCTGGAGCGACTTTTTGAGGAAGAATATTACCTACATGTTCAGATATTTCGAAAATCTGGCAGGACTTGGCTCGAAACTTCCGTGACCGACGACCTTACGCTCGAAGAACAACAGGTCAAAGCTGCCAACAGTGAAAACGTACATCAGGAGTTCGTAGATCCAATGGATTATCGCGAGCAGTCATGATTCATTAAATTACGATTTACGATTTTGGATTTTGGATTTTGGATTTACGATTTTGGATTGTTTTGATCCGAAAAAGGCACGATACATGCCTTTTTCGGATCAAAACAATCCAAAATCGTAAATCCAAAATCCAAAATCGTAAATCGTAAATCCAAAATCGCAAATTGTATGAAACCCATTCTCGTCCCAACCGACTTTTCCAAATGCGCCAACAACGCTATGAAGTACGCACTCGAAATCGCGGAGCGTACCGGGCAATCTATTACCTTGTTGTATGTGGTTTATCCTAATGAAGGGGTGGACAACAACATGTACGACGCCTTTTTTATTGACAACTATATTCAAGAGCGCATGGATTCGATGAAATCTTGGGCCAAAAAATTTACCCGAAGCCTACGCTTGAAGGACATAAAAGTCGAGGTAGATTGCAGAATCGGTTTCCCTGTAAGCACCATAGCCCAAACGGCCTCAGACCTGGGGGCTTCGCTTATTGTGATGGGCACCACCGGCGCCAGCGGATTACGTGGTGTGCTCTTAGGAAGCGTTGCGGGAGGAGTGATTTCCGGGAGCAAAGTCCCCGTTTTTGTGGTGCCAATGAAGGCCGTTTTCCGCAATAACGCACGTTTTGCATTTGCCACTGATTTCAAATTGCCTGTGAGCAGAACCTCCTTGCAAACAATGCGCGAAATGCTACATCTTCAACATGCAGGGCTGGACATCGTCCACGTATTGGGCGAAAACGATCAACAATCCGATAAAAAGCAGGAAGAGGCTTTGAGCGAAAAACTGGGCACGATCCCGCACAACTTCCACTACCTGCACGACAAAAACATTCCGCAGGCTATTCATAATTTCCTGGAAGCCACCGATTGCAACGGTCTGGTGGCGGTCTCACACGAGCACTCCTTGCTGCACAAGTTGTTTGGAAAAAGCATATCGCGTTCCCTGGCCCAGCATACCAAGGTGCCGCTTTTAGTGCTGCATGACGCTTGATTTTTAAGAAGTTGTCGGAGTTATTCTGTCGGAGTCAATTCCTTCAAACAACGCCGCAGGCTCTCCCGCCAATGGGGTATTTCAAGGCCGAACGCAGCCTTTATTTTGCTTTTGTCCAGTACGCTGAACGGCGGGCGTTGGGCAGCTGTGGGAAAATCTTTGGAAGCTATGGGTTGGGCATGACAGGCAATAGCCCCAAGTTCAAAAATGGCCGTTGCAAAATCGAACCAACTCGCCACCCCCTCGTTCGAGTAATGCCAGATGCCTGCGATAGACTCCTCAGCGACTTCTCCAGATTCCACTTTTTGGATAATCTTTAAAACCGCCTCGGCGAGATCGGGCGCGTAGGTGGGCGAGCCGATTTGATCGGCCACTACCTGGAGGATGGGGCGCTCGCGGCCAAGGCGCAGCATGGTTTTGACAAAATTTTGTCCGAAAGCCGAATACACCCAAGAACTGCGGATGATCATGGTACGCGGTAGGGCATGTAAAGCGGCGCGTTCTCCAGCGAGCTTTGTACGAGCATACACCCCTTTTGGGCTGACTCGGTCGGTCTCGCGAAATGGCGTGTTCTGGCGACTGTGATAAACATAATCAGTGCTAAAATGCACGAGTGGGATTCCATTTTCGGCACAGGCTTCTGCAAGGTTTTTAACGCCCAAAACGTTGACATTCCATGCTTTTTCAGGCTCACTTTCTGCTTTGTCAACGGCAGTGTAGGCGGCACAATTGATCACCCATTTTATCTTGTCATCCCGAAGAGACTGTATTGCGCTAAAATATTCCCGCACCGCGGCTCGGTCGCTTACATCCAATTCTTGCGAACCCGCAAAAACGAATTTTTGTCCTGGCCAATTTGCCGAGGCCTGACGAAAACACTGGCCTAGTTGGCCGTTGGCGCCGGTGACGAGAATCATGGACGTTGGGAATTAGGATATTGGGATATTAGGATATTGAGCGCAAAAGTAGCACGGTGTGGTGCTAACTTTGAGAATGTTCGCAAACTTTGCGGTCCAAGACCTCGGGGGTTTTTAAAACCTACGAGGTCCCGGGCGCGATCCATGCTTTTCAATCTCCCCTTCTCCCCCCTACAAATCATCCCCGATCATCCTGGGAACAACCAGGGTATCTCGCTCTTTATCAAGCGCGACGACCTGCTTCACCCTGAAATCCAGGGCAGCAAGGGGCGCAAACTAGCCGCTTTGCTCTCGGATATTAAGCAATTTTACCCCGGAGGCTTGGTCACGTTTGGCGGGGCGTTTTCTAATCATTTGCACGCAGTAGCCGTGGCTGGGCGGATATTTGGCATCCCCACGTTTGGCATTTTACGGGGCGAACATGTTGATCTCCAAAACCCTACACTCCGATTTTGTCAAGAAAACGGCATGACGCTACGCCCACTTGCGAAAGCACAGTACGATGCCTGTAAAGCGCAGGAAGGAGCACCGCTCAGGAATGAATTCCCGCAATGCTACTTCCTTCCTGAAGGCGGCAACACCCCCCAGGCCTTGGAAGCTTGTGCAGCCATACCGAAAGAAATCTCAACGCAGTTATCCCAAGAACATCCCGAATTGAGCAGCCAAATGCTCTATCTCTGCACCCCGGCTGGAACAGGCTGCACAGCGGCGGGCATTGTTGCCGGGCTAGCCATTCCCAAAAGTCAGGTGATGGTTTTCCCCGTCAGCAGCCATCGGTTTGATAGCGCGAGTGTCATGGGTCTTTTGGCCAAAACCAATCTTGGTGACCCAAAACTTAAATCCCGGTTCAGCATCATCCACGATTACACGTTTGGCGGTTTTGCGAAACTACACCCACCAGTCATAGAATTTGTACACGAGTTTTTGGAACAAACCAACATCTTGCTCGACCCCATTTACACCTCCAAAATGTTGTTCGGGGTTTTTAATATGCTCGCCAAAGGCGATTTCGCCCCCAACAGTACGGTAGTCGCTTTGCACACGGGCGGATTGCAAGGTTGGGAAGGGTTCATCGCGCGTTATGGGAAAAGTGCTCAGTTTTAAGATGTTTTTTGATTGACGAGAGCCGATTACATGATTGTTGATTTTTGATGTCCTGAAAATCAGGGCATTAGACCAAAAATTAAACAACATTTTTGTTTTAAAATATTTCGGCCTCTTTTATGAGGCAACGGCAATTTGTGACGCTTTTCAAAAAAACGGCAGTTTATGCGAGAAAGCGGTTTTATATTAGTTAATTTCAAAACCTCAAAAAGTTTTGCGTTTTTTCAAAATCCAATTCGGATTTTAAAACAAAATCTGTTAATTTTGGCCGACAAAATGACAAAAGAAAAACTTTTGCACTGTGGAAAATTAACCTTAACTTAACCTGTCGAATTTCCGGCGAACGATTCAAGATGTCCAAAAACCGTCGCTTCATTTTTGCTAAACCAGTGCTTTTCAAGCCTTAACTAATTTTAAGCAAGACCCTGCAAAGACTGTTGATAACTGAAACGCGATGTGGATAAAGTGGCCTGATTCCGGGGTTCTCCACAGATACACACTGGTTTCTCCACAGCTTGGAGGCCACACGGATTGTTTCAAATTGAAATATCTGGTTACAAAAGGTAGGTTTGCAGCCTTTTGTATCCCGGAACTCCGTTCCGGGACGTTTTATTCCCGGAACGGAGTTCCGGGGCACACTATCACCGGAACAGAGTT
>CAZPTQ010000148.1:0-4110 GCA_964589365.1 uncultured Saprospiraceae bacterium | reverse complement strand
GGGCACACTATCACCGGAACAGAGTTCCGGCGTACACAACAATCATGAACGAGTCGAGCAACAACCAACAAAGCGGCCAACAGGGCGGCAACGACCGCAAAGGCCGTCGGAACGCACCCAATAACGAGAGCCTGTCGAACTTCGTGTTCGGCAAGGTGCAGCCACAGGCCGTACCCCTCGAAGAAGCCGTGCTCGGCGCGCTCATGCTCGACCGCGAGGCACTCCCAATGGTGATGGACACCCTGCGCCCGGAGAGTTTTTACCTGGAAGCGCACCAGCACATCTACCGCTCCATTATCCGTTTGTTTGAGCGTTCGAATCCTGTTGATTTATTGACTGTAACCGAGGAATTGAAGAAGGCGGGTGAACTGGACAAAATCGGAGGGGGCTACTACCTCGTAGAACTCAGCAACCGCGTGGCTTCTGCGGCCAACATCGAGTACCACGCGCGCATCATCGCCCAAAAACACATCCAGCGCGAACTCATCGGCGTAAGCACCCGCACCATCCGCGATGCCTACGAGGACACCACCGATGTGTTCAACCTGCTCGACGAGGCTGAAAAAGGGCTTTTTGCCATCACACAAAACAACCTGAGCCGCTCCTACGAAAGTATGGGCAGCCTGAGCAGCAAGGTGTTGAAGCAGATTGAGGAACTTTCCAAAAAAGCAGACGGACTCACGGGCGTACCCACTGGTTTCACCGACCTGGACCGGATCACTTCTGGCTGGCAGCCCTCCGATTTAATCATTATAGCAGCCAGGCCGGGCATGGGAAAGTGCCTCGCCAAAGGCACCAAAGTGCTGATGTTCAACGGACTCCTTCGCAAAGTGGAAGATTTGAATCCCGGCGACCTGCTCATGGGCGACGATTCTACTCCCCGTCAAGTGCTTTCTACCACTTCCGGTCAAGAAATGATGTATTGGGTACGCCAAAACAAGGGGATTGATTACCGTGTAAATGAAAGCCATATCCTTTCACTCAAGCGCAGCCGGACGGAATGGAGACATCAAAACGGCGACATTCTGAACATCAGCGTAAAAGAGTACCTACAACAATCGGCGAAGTTCAAGACCAATTACAAAGGCTACAAAACTGCGGTCGAGTTTGCTGAAAAGCAGCTCCCGATTCATCCCTACTTCCTCGGAATCTGGTTGGGAGATGGTACCACCGAGAACAGCAATATCTCCACCACCGACGACGAAGCAGTATCCTTTCTGGAGACATATTCCCAGGAATTGGGCTTGCGTTTGAAAAAACACAACCAAGCTCCTGAAAAATGTCCAATTTACTGCATTGCAAATGACCGGCAACACGCGATGGGATACTCGCTGCACGGCATGTTAAGTGCGCTAGGAGTACTGGGGAACAAACACATTCCGCAAGATTACCTGGTCAATTCCACTGCAAAACGCCTCGAATTGTTGGCCGGATTGATTGACAGCGACGGTCATTACCTCGAGCAATCCAATGGTTTTGAGATTACCCAAAAGAGCGAAACGCTGGCTCGTGGCATCAAATTCCTGTGCGATTCTTTGGGTTTTCGGACTTCCTTGACTACAAAAAAAGCACAAATCGCCGCTATAGGTTTTGAAACTATGGTGTGGCGTTTGCGCATTTACGGTGACTTGGACAAAGTACCCCTGCGCATCAAACGCAAACAACCCAACCCCTGGGAAAGTAAGATAAACTGGCAAGTGACAGGCATTCGCGTGGAAGCAGACAAAGTGGATGATTATTATGGATTTGAATTGGATGGAAATGGGCTTTTCTTATTGGAAGACATGACTGTGACGCACAATACGAGTATGGTACTGGCCGTGGCCCTCAACGCAGCCCGCGATTTCGGCAAAGGAATCGCCCTTTTTTCGCTCGAAATGGCCTCCACCCAGCTCGTGCAGCGTCTCATTTCGATGGAATCAGAAATCCCGGCCAATAAATTCAGAAATGGGAAACTAGAAGATTACGAATGGCAAATGCTCCAAAGCACTGTGGAAAGGCTCAATGCGGTGCCGATTTTTATTGACGATACCCCGGCCATCAACATCTTCGAGCTCCGCGCCAAATGTCGCCGCCTCAAAATGCAACACGACATCCAGCTGGTCGTGATTGACTACCTTCAATTGATGACCGGTTCTGCCGAAAACAACCGCAACGGAAACCGGGAGCAAGAAATTGGCAGCATTTCCCGCGCCCTTAAATCGCTGGCAAAAGAACTGAATGTGCCAGTTATTGCGCTCTCGCAATTGAGCCGGGCCGTGGAGGTGCGCGGGGGGAGCAAAAGGCCGCAATTGAGCGATCTGAGGGAATCAGGCTGTCTCATTGGGGATACGCTCATTACTGATGCTTCTACCTGGAAACAATTTAAGATCAAAGACTTAGCCGAAAAAAAGAATCGAAGTTGGTTTAAAACGCCTTCAATGTCAGAGGATCTAAGACTTGGCGCTATGCCTATTTCCAACGTTTTCTTTTCAGGTCACAAACCTGTTTTTGAACTCAAAACCAGAACTGGACGCAGTATCCGCGCTACTGCCAACCATCCATTCTTCAAACCCATCGGCTGGACGCGCTTGGATGCGCTTCATTCTGGAGATAAAATCGCCTTGTCCAGTCATGTAAATATCTCCAAATCAGACATTATTTGGGATGAAATCGATTCTATTACCCCAGCGGGTACTGCCGACGTATTCGATGCAACCGTACCGGGCACACACAATTTCGTCGCCAACGACTTCATCGTGCACAACAGTATCGAGCAAGACGCCGACATCGTCTCCTTTATTTACCGACCAGAATACTACCAAATACTCGAAGACGAGCAAGGCCAAAGCCTAAAAGGGGTCGCCGAGTTTATCATAGCCAAGCACCGGAATGGTGCGCTGGATACCGTTAAACTAAAGTTCACAGACACCTTTGCCAAATTCAGCAACCTGAATGACCCCTCGTTCGCAGGACTTTCAGACCCGCTTACCGGGCCATTCCAACCCAGTGTCATTTCCCGGCAATCCAGGATGAACGACGAGGATATTCCTTTTTGATGAACTGAGGTTTTGATGGAGTGATGGAGTGATCTGCGTAGCAAGCAAAAACCCCGTCTGGCAGTGCCAGGCGGGGTTTTTGCTTGTTGGGTTAATGTCTAAAACCTTCGATTATTTTTCGATGGGCTTCTTCTCCGCGTCGCGCATCCCTTGACGGATTTCGTCTTCAACCGAGTTTTTAGCGCTGTTGAACTCGCGGATGCCGCGACCCAAACCACGCATGAGCTCGGGAATTTTTTGACCCCCGAAAAGGAGCAGCACTACCAGAAAGATAAGCACGAGCTCCGAGCCGCCGAGGTTGCCGAGAAACAAAAATGTAGCAGTCATAGTCGTTGAAATTTAAAGTGGAAAAATCGGGCGCCCGCGCCCGGAATGCCTTTGACCCTAAAGGAAGGACAAAGTTACACGCTCTGATTGGCAAATAGGGCCTGCGGCAAAAATTTAACCTCAGGCGGGCAAACCAGGGGGTGAAATTCCGGGGAACCGACACCAAATCATTACTTCGCCATTAGCGTGGGTGCGGCCGCTGTTTTTGTCCCAACTGGCATCGAGCATGTGTTATCAAGGGAAACCGTTTGTCCGGGTTTAGCTTATAATGAGCAGGCCATTGGTCCAGCGGCGTTCGAATACGGCTGCGCAACGGCCGTCGGGCAGCGCGGCAACACCGTTAAAGCGATTAGAAAAACGCGTATTCGCCGATATAAAAGTACCGTCCAGGTAGTATCGGTTTCCGCCAGATACCCAGTCCAGCAGGGTATCGCCTTCCCAGACGAGGGAGAGAGGTTTTTTTTGGAACTCAAGGTGACACCTCCTCCTCCGTCGGAGCTGTCACCTTGAATTCCCCCAAAGTTTTGAACAAGATTTTCCCGATTTGAAAAGGATTTAAATGATTTTTGCCCCGTAAAATCAAAATCCCATGCAACCCGGGATTAAAATCCTTCCAATCCCAAACGCATCCTGCGAATCCTAGTACAAAAACGCCCAGCCATGTCCAAACTCGCCCTACAACGCATCGCCGAAAACAAAAAGACCAGGGCCACCACCCTCGACCTTGGTAACTGCGGCCTCACGG
>CAZPTQ010000147.1:0-13162 GCA_964589365.1 uncultured Saprospiraceae bacterium | reverse complement strand
GAACACTCCCAAATTTTAAGTCAAATCGTAAATCCAAAATCGTAAATCCAAAATCGTAAATCCAAAATCGTAAATCGTAAATCGTAAATCCAAAATCGTAAATCAACCTAACCCATGGACTGGCTTATTTCACTTTCTGCTTACCTGACTCCCGCCTTGATCAGTCTGGTTATCTCGGCTGGCATCGGCCTGATCATCGGGTTGGAACGGGAGTTCAACACCCGTGACGACCCGGCCCATGTGGGCGGCATCCGCACCTTTGTGTTGGCCGCGATTTTGGGTAATGTCGCAGAATGGGCTTCAAATCACACGACACCAGTACTGCTCATCGCGGTATTGGCGGGCTACTTTTTATTGGTCTGTGTTGCTTATTACATGCAAGCACAAAAAGGGAAAATAGGGCTGACAACAGAGATTGCCTTGTTGCTGACCTTTCTTTTGGGGGTGGCCACTTCAAAGGGTTTGGTGCAAGAATCGCTGGCAGTGGTGGTGCTTATGACTACTGTGCTGTCGCTCAAAGACAAGTTGCATGGTTTTATCCAGAAAATCACAGAAGAAGAGTTGTTTGCTTTCATCAAGTTCATCGTGCTGGCTTTGCTCATCTTGCCCATTTTGCCGACTGAACCATTTGGGCCGGACAATTTGCTGACGCCGAGGGATTTGGGATATATTGTGGTTTTGGTGCTTTCCATCAGTTTTACGGGGTATTTGCTGCTGAAATTTGGCAGCCCGCAAAAGGGCATTTTGCTAACCGCCGTTATCGGAGGCCTGTTCTCCTCCACTTTAATCGCCTGGGTGTTTTCTTCCAAAAGCCGGGAACGGGAAGACCTTTCCCCAGCCTATGGCTCCGGGATTGTGCTGGCCTCAAGCATCATGTTTGTCCGGGTTTTTGTTTGGGCGGCCATCTTTGCCTTTCCCGTTGCGAAGGAGTTGTTTTTACCGCTGTTGCTGATGTTGTTGGTCAGTTTGGCGCCGACCTGGCAAGTGCTTCGAGGTCAAAAAAAAGCGAACGAAATAACGCCGCTTAATCCGGGCAATCCTTTGGACATAAGAAACGCTATTTTTTTTGTGTTTCTTTATATTGGCATCACCCTGCTCATGTCGGCCTCCCGCCAATGGCTCACGCCAGCCATGACCTATCTTTCGGGTGCAGTGGCAGGCATTGCCGACATTGATGCTATTTCGATTTCCACTGCCAAATGGGCAGCCACTCCTACCGGTCAAAGCCATGAAGCCGCCATTATCATCCTGCTCGCAGTAATGTCCAATTCGCTCTTCAAATGGTTGGTAAGTATTTTTAGAGGACATCGAGCCTTGCGCAAGCCTGTTGGACTGGGCTTTGGTCTGGTACTACTGGTGGGCATTGGGTGGCTGCTTTGGCGCGCTTAGAAAATCTCAAACTCCTGTAACGTCGGTGCATTGTTGCGGCTTTCTTGCTGCTCGCGGGTTGCTCCCCATTCAAAAAAGTATATTCAGAAGAAGAACCGGGTATAAACCTCAGCAAATACCATACTTACCACTGGCTGGATAATACCGCAACCAAAGCGGGCAACGCTGGGCCGGAATGGCTTTCGGGAGGGACACAAAGCAAAATCCGGGCTGCTGTTGAGGAACAATTGGGGCATTACGGCTTCAAGCCCTTCTTGATTTCATTGACACCAAAAATGGCAACCAGGTTTGGCGCGGAGTAGCGATAGGCGTGTTGGAAAATTTAAGGCCCGAACAGGCCGATGCCCGTATCAAAGCAGCCGCAGAAGCGATATTCAAGAAATATCCGGAAAAACCTATTCCCGCATTTATTCAGTAATACTTCTGAAATGTAACTTCAGATAAACCATGTCGTAGTTAAATACAGCATACATCCTCTCAATTCCCTTCATGCACACCAAACAGTATACAACTGCTTTCAAAATTGTACTTTAGCGCAAAAATAAAATCATACTCCAATCTAATATTTTGAGATACATAAGTACCCTGCTGTTCGCCACACTATTCTTTTCAGCCTGCAAAAAGCAGCCAGAAAAAACCCAGCCCACGATAGAGCGGATTACCGAATCCGTCTACGCATCGGGCATTATCAAAAGCAAGAACCAATACCAGGTTTTTGCAACAGTTGGAGGCCTGATCCAACAAATATTGGTCAAAGAAGGCGACGTTGTCAAAAAGGGCGACCCGCTATTTGTAGTACAAAATGAAAGCTCCAAACTGGGTGCCGAAAATGCAAAACTCTCGGCTGACTTTGCCGATCTGAATACGCGCGGCGACCGACTGAACGAATTGAAAAGCGTCATAGAAACTTCCAAAAGCAAAATGCTCAACGACTCACTTTTGCTCCAGCGCCAGCGCGGGTTGTGGGCGCAGCAAATTGGCTCTAAAGTGGAATTGGAGCAGCGAGAATTGACCTTTACCAGTTCGGCAAACAACTACGAAGCGGCCGTACTTCGCTATAAAGACCTGCAAAAACAACTCAATTTCGCCGCTGCACAATCCCAAAAACTGCTCTCCATCAGCAAAACCATCGCACAGGATTACATCGTCCGCAGCCAAACCGACGGTCGCGTGTACAGCATTTCAAAAGAGCTGGGCGAAATCGTGAACACACAAAGCCCTGTGGCCATCATCGGTGACACCGAGGAATTCGTAGCTGAGTTGCAAATTGATGAAAGCGATATTGCCCGAATCCGCCAAGGGCAGCGCGTATTGCTCACATTGGACAGCTACAAAGGACAGGTGCTGGAAGCTGCCATCGCCAAAATTGAGCCACTGATGAATGAACGGACACGGACCTTTACCGTTGAAGCCAATTTTACTAAAAAACCGCCTACTTTATACCCAAATTTGACCACCGAAGCCAACATCGTTATTCAATCAAAAGAAAAAGCGATGACCATTCCAAGGGGGTATTTACTCCAAGATTCATTGGTGATTTTGGAAAATAAGGAACAGAGAAAAGTGGAAATCGGTCTCCAAGATTACCAAAAAGTAGAAATACTCAGCGGCCTTAACTCGGGTGAAACCATCCTGAAACCAGCAGCCCAATGAACCTCAAACTAATCGCAGACATCGCAAAATCACTCCTCATGGCACGATGGCGGCAGTCGCTGGTGGCCGCCATAGGTGTTACGTTCAGTATCACCATGTTCATCGCCCTGCTGGGTTTTATGAACGGGCTAAACGACCTGCTGGATGGCCTGATTTTAAACAGGACGCCGCATGTTCGACTTTTCAATGAAATAAAACCCAATCCCAACCAGCCCATAAACCTTTCCAACGATTTTCAGGGTGGGCACAACTTCATTCAATCCATTAAATCGAGTGGTGGCAGGCTGGAAATCCACAACGGCGGGGCCATCCTCGCAGCACTAAAAGTTGACCCGCGCGTTTTGGGCATTTCGCCCAAAATAAGCTCCCAGGTGCTTTACAATTCGGGCACAATTGATATCACAGGGGCCGTGAGCGGTATTGACGTGATTGCCGAAAGCGAACTGTTTTTCTTCAAAGATTACATTCGTGAGGGCGAGCCTCTGGATTTAAAAAACGTGAGCAACAGTATTATTTTGGGCAAAGGAGTGGCCGAAAAACTTCTGGCCGAAATCGGCGACGTGGTACAGGTGACGACTTCCAAAGGCGACCGATTGCCCCTAAAAGTGGTCGGCAAATTTCAGTCCGGGATTGCAGATTTTGACAAAGTGCAAAGTTTCGCGTCCATCGCTACTGTTCAAAAACTGCTCGGAAAGCCCAACACCTACGTCACAGACATTCAAATTAAACTGAAAGACCTCAACACCGCTCCTTCCGTCGCCAAAGAATACGCCAAAATCTTCCAGGCCGACGCAGAGGATATTCAGACGGCAAATTCGCAGTTTTCTACTGGTAGTTTTGTCCGCACACTCATTTCGTATTCAGTGGGCATCGTGTTATTGATTGTGGCCGGATTCGGCATTTACAATATCCTCAACATGATGATCTACGAAAAGATGGACACCATCGCAATCCTGAAAGCCACCGGTTTTTCGGGCAGCGATGTGCGGAAAATATTTCTGGGCATTGCACTCAGCATTGGCCTTTTGGGCGGTCTGCTGGGTTTGGTTTTCGGGTTTTCGCTCTCGCTGATTATTGACCAAATTCCTTTCAATACCGCGGCGCTTCCGACGATCAAAACCTACCCGGTCAATTACAACCCTAAGTTTTACATTATTGGGATTGTGTTTTCGCTGTTCACTACCTATTTAGCAGGTTTTTTCCCGGCGAGAAAGGCGAGTAAAATTGATCCTGTTATAATTATTAGAGGGAAGTAGATTGAAAATTTAGAAATTAGGATATTGAAATATCTCAATTTCCCTTTAGCCCAACTTTTATGGCAAAAACTGTACTTCAATCCTCGAACATCAACAAAAGTTTCAAGGATCCAATTGTGGTTCCTGTACTGAAAGACATCAGTTTTTCAGTGGATCAGGGAGAATTTGTATCTGTCACAGGCAAATCCGGCTGTGGCAAATCCACGCTATTGTATATTCTTTCTACAATGGACACTGATTACGAGGGCGATTTGCGGATTGACGGCAATCTCATGCGTGGCAAAACCGAATCGGAACTAGCCCGCATCCGAAATGAAAAAATCGGCTTTGTTTTTCAATTTCATTACCTTCTGAACGAATTCACAGTCTTGAAAAACGTGATGCTGCCTGGGCTGAAACTCCAAAAATATTCGGAAGCCGAAGTAGAACACCGCGCCATGGAACACCTCAAAACACTGGGTATCGAAACCCTCGCTTTGAAAAAGGCCAATCAACTGTCTGGCGGCGAAAAACAAAGGGTGGCTATTTCGCGGGCCTTGATCAACGATCCGCTCATCATAATGGGCGACGAACCGACGGGCAATTTGGACAAAAAAAACAGCGACATTGTGTTCGATATCTTCAAGCAACTTTGTGAAGAATTTAAACAAACCTTGCTCATCGTAACACACGACCAGAGTTTTGCCGAAAACACCCATCGGATTATTGAAATGGAGGATGGGCGGATAATTTCAAATTAAAAAACATGAAAGACAAAATATTCATCCATTTCCTCGGCGCAGCCGGCACCGTCACCGGCTCCAAGTACCTCATCGAAGCCCCTCAAAAAAAATTCCTCGTGGATTGTGGGCTGTTCCAGGGTTTGAAACAATTACGCCTGCTGAACTGGGACCATCTGCCGGTGGATGTGCCAAGCATTGATTTTGTCTTGCTCACCCATGGGCACCTCGACCATGTTGGGTACCTGCCGCGACTGAAAAAAGATGGGTTCAATGGGAAGATTTACGGCACAGCCCCCACGCTTGATATTGCGGAAATCATCCTTCGGGACAGCGCCCGCTTGCAGGAAGAAGAAGCCGAACAAGCCAATAAAGAGGGGTTTTCAAAACACCATCCCGCCAAACCACTTTATACAGAAAAAGATGTGGAGGCTACCCTCACGCATTTTAGCCCGATCAATCTAAACCAATGGATTGATCTGGGTGGCGAAGTGAAGGCGCGTTTCCAGACCAATGGCCACATTATTGGCTCTACATTTATCGAGGTGCACGTGCAGGGTAAAAAATTCGTGTTCAGTGGGGATGTCGGGCAAGAAGACGACCTGCTGCTGATGCCCCCGAAGAAGCCTGCAGAAGCCGATATCTTGTTTGTAGAAAGCACTTATGGCGACCGCCTGCACCCGGAGGGCGACGTAAAAGACCGCCTAAAAACCATTGTGCTCGAAACGATTGCCAGAGGTGGCTCCGTCATCATCCCAAGTTTTGCGGTGGAGCGAACGCAAGTAATGATGTACCTGCTCTGGCAATTGCGCACAGCTGGCGAATTGCCAGATGTGCCATTAATCATGGACAGCCCAATGGGCGCTCGCGTGCTGAGTGTATTTGAAAAGCACCGTGATTGGCACAAATTGCCAACAGCCGAATATACCGCCATGTGCGAGATGTTTCAAATAGTGGAAAGCTACAAAGAGACCCTAAACCTGATTGACACCAAATACCCCAAAATCATCATTGCGGGCAGTGGCATGGTGACGGGTGGGCGCGTGCTGAGTTATCTTCAACACTACATCGAAAACCCACAGCATACGGTACTTTTGGTAGGATACCAAGGGGAAGGAACTCGTGGACGCCAATTGCTGGAAGGCATCCATGAAATAAAAATTCACGGCAAATATTACCCTGTCAAATCCCGCATAGAAATCCTGCACGGACTATCCGCGCACGGCGACCAAACAGAACTGCTGCATTGGATGAGCGACATCAAAACTGCCCCTGAGCACATTTTCGTGATTCACGGGGAAAAACAGGCTGCCGATACTTTTCAAGTAAAAATAAAGGACACCTTTGGGTGGCAGGCGGTGGTGCCCAATTTGTATGAAATCGTGGAAATAGATATTCTTTAGCCAATTTTAAGAAAACTCAAAGGCCAGTCTAAAGTGCGTGCCGCCATTTTTGTACCAGTTTTCAACATTAAAATAACACAAAATGGACAGCACTCATTTGCATCTTTTGCTCAATCATTTCCCCATTATTGGGACAATTCTGGGCACCGCTATCATGGCCTATGGCTATTTTGCCCAATCCGAGACTACCAAAAAAGCGGCCTTGCTGACTTGGTTTGCCATGGCGCTAGTTGCCATTCCCGTCTTTCTCACGGGCGAGCCGGCGGAAGAAAGCGTGGAAGGTTTGGCAGGCGTTTCGGAGGCCATCATCGAGCAGCACGAAGAAGCCGCCGAACTCGCCATTTGGGTCATGGAAGCATTGGGGCTTTTCGCTTTGCTGGCACTTTTCATGAAGTCTAAATATCCAAGTGCCAACAAAACAATGATGGGCATCGCCTTTGCCCTAAGTTTGGTCACTTTTGGGTTGATGGCACGCACAGGGTATTTGGGTGGTCAAATCCGCCACACAGAGATTCGCAGCGGTGCTACCGCACAAACGCCCGCTGCAGAAACAGGTGGTGAACACGACGACGATTAAACGATGAGAATCTTATTGATAGAAGACGAAGCCTCTATTGCCAATTTCATCAAGGACGGCCTTGAGGAAGAAGGTTTTGCCGTAGACGTGGCCGACAACGGTAAAAAAGGCTTGCAAATGGCACTCGACAATCTGGAAGAGTACGACCTTTTGCTGCTCGACTGGATGCTGCCCGGCATGAGTGGGATTGAGATTTGCCGGGCCATCCGAAAGCAAAACCAGCAAGTGCCCATCATTTTTCTCACGGCAAAAGACACGGTAGACGATGCGGTTTTTGCACTTGAAACAGGTGCCAACGACTTCATCCGCAAGCCCTTTTCCTTTGAAGAAATGTTGGCGCGCATCCGCGTTTTGTTGCGCAGCAAAACGGGTGAGCAGACCATTTTTCGATACAAAAACATCGAAATGAACCTCGATACCCATCGCGTCACCAAAAGCGGAGCAGAAGTGGAACTCACTCAAAAAGAGTTTGCGCTGCTCGAATACTTGTTGCGAAACAAGGGAAAAGTATGCCGCCGAACGCGCATCATCGAAAAAGTGTGGGACATCAATTTCGACCACAGCACCGCAGTGATTGACGTTTATATCAATTTTTTGCGCAAAAAACTGGAGGACCCGGCGGCTGAGGAATCATTCATCACTACCATCCGGGGCATAGGCTACCGAATCAACGATGACGCATGAAGTTGAAATTCAAAAACCGCATCGCGTTTTTCAATACGCTGGCCGCTGCCACAAGCACCTTGTTGGTGTTTGTGGCGGTGTTTTGGGTGGTGTACCTCACCGCCTACAAACATTTGGACGACGATATCCGAAAAGAACGGGCGGAGATTTTAAAAAGCCTAAAAATTGAAGGCGAGCGAATTTCGGTGCGGCACAATGATGAATGGGACGAAAAGGAGCATAAACGGGTAGAGGTAAACCCGACTTTCCTGCAAATCACCGATAAACAGGGAGACCTGGTATTTCAATCCCCAAATCTGAAAAACGAGCGCCTTGAAATCGAGACGCCCGTGGCAAAGCCCATATATTTTGACTGCAAATTCAACCAGGAACGCATACGCCTGGGGCAATTTCCAATTGTGAACCCTGGCGGGCAAAACATCGGTCAGTTGAGCGTGGGCATTTCGCAGGCTGAATCTGCAATGGTATTACGAAACCTGGGCTTGACGCTGTTGATTGCGTTTCCCTTTTTGACCCTGATTTTTTATTGGGCTTCCTCCTTTGCCGCAGACCGAGGCATAGCGCCCATTCATCAATTGATCGAAACCGCCAACAAAATAGACGATCAAAGTATCGACACACGCCTGCCGCTGCCCCCTCGGCGGGACGAAATTTTTCAATTGGCCACAACGATCAACGAACTCCTGCACCGTATCGAAAACAGCCTCAAGCGCGAAAAACAAATCACGGCCGACATCTCGCACGAACTCCGCACACCCCTTGCAGGCATCCGCGGCACGCTCGAAGTACTGCTCCGAAAACGCCGCGAACCGGAACAATACGAACAAAAAATAGAACAAGTGCTCTTCGAAACGGATCGGATGAACCGCTTACTGGAGCAATTGCTTCAATTGTCGCGCATCGAAGCCGGCAATGTGCAACCCAATACGGAACAAATCGAATTGAAGTATTTTTTTCATGCCCTCTTGGAAAAATGGCAGCCTATCTTGGCGGAAAAGCACCATACCGTTGATCTGAAAATCCCGCAAGAGACGGTGGTTGCCGCAGATGTCAACTTGCTGGAACTCATCATTGGTAACCTGTTGAGCAATGCGATAAAATATGGCCGGAAGGACGAACATCTCACCATTTCATGGCGCGAAAACACCAAAATGCTTGTTTTTGCAGACAATGGCCCGGGCATTCCGGCAAACTATCTTCCTTACGTGTTCGACCGATTTTCCCGCTCTGATACCTCTCGGAATTCCAAGATTCCAGGCACTGGGCTTGGCCTTTCAATCGCCAAAAAAATGGCCGATTTGCAAGGAATAAAATTGACGGTGGAAAGCGAAGGGGGGCGTGGGACGACTTTTTTCTTGCAGTTCCAAAATTGATTTTAGCAACGCCAAAGGACAGTACGGCTCTTGCAGAACCTGAAAATCCAAAAACGGGCAAAGCAGAGAAAAAGGATGACGACGATGACGATTAAAAAAGAAAAAAACAAAAAATGCGAAAAGGCCGCCAGAATCTTTGATTTTTGGCGGCCTATTTTATAAAAGGCTAAAAGACTACCATGGCAGAAAAATCAGAACAGCTTCAATTGGAAGTAGACACGGCTTTCCTCTACGAAAGCTTGGCAAACATACAAGAAGACGCCTCGACAGCCGAAGTGCTGCGGAGCTTGGCAGGCATCGAAAGAAGTCATGTGGAGCATTTCTTGGCAAAAATGCGGGAAACAAAACCCGATTTCCAACTGCCACCGCCAAGTAGGCGAGCCAGGCTTCAATTCAAACTTGGCGGCATTTTCGGCTACGATTTTATCATCGCCAACCTGTCGTCCGTAGAGCGGCACATGGCCATCTCGACCATTGAGCAAAAACTTCAGCATGGGGAGAAACCCAGCGGTTTTGAACACAATCACCTCAAAATCCTGGAATCCTTGTCTCATAATTCCAGCGCAAATGTCAGCGGTGGTTTTCTTTCCAAAATGGAAGGGAGGCACAAATCAGTGGGTGGTAACGCCCTGCGGGCCGCAGTTCTGGGCGCGAACGATGGGCTGTTGTCCAATATGAGCCTCGTTATGGGTGTCGCCGGCGCTGCACTTGCCAATGACACGATATTATTGACTGGCTTGGCGGGCTTGTTGGCAGGCGCCATTTCGATGGCTTTGGGTGAATGGCTTTCTGTGCAAAGTTCGAGGGAGTTGTTTATGAATCAAATCGCGCTTGAAGCCGAAGAATTGGAAGCCTCCCCGGAGCATGAAGAACTGGAACTGGCGCTCATTTATCAGGCTAAGGGCATGGAAAAATCAAAAGCACAGGAGATGGCGCACAAAATCATGGCAGACAAAGACACTGCACTTGACACCCTTGTGCGCGAAGAATTGGGCATTGATCAGTCAGAATTGGGCGGCTCGGCCTGGGAGGCGGCATTGACTTCTTTCGTTCTGTTCGCGCTGGGCGCCATTATTCCAGTCATCCCTTTCTTTTTTACCAGCGGCAGCGAAGCCATTTACATCAGCCTGAGTCTGAGCGTGTTGGGCCTGTTCGGCATCGGCAGCGCGACCTCCCTATTCACCGGGCGAACCGTTTGGTTTTCAGGCTTTCGGCAGGTATTGTTTGGATTGGTCGCAGCAGCAGTGACTTATGGCGTTGGGCATTTGATCGGGGTTTCGATTGCGGGGTAAGCAGAGATGGTTGGAACACGGATTTCAGGGATGAGACACAGATTTCATCCGTGAAATCCGTGTTCCTAAGGTTTCCTAATTACCCAAGGCAAAAAAACAATCGAGGCAATTGCCCCGGAAAGATTCAAAAGCAAATCTTTCTGGGCATCCCATTCGTCGCCTTGAGTACCGAGAAAAGCAGTTCCTGCTTCGGGGGCTACCACAGATGCTGCCGCCCATTCCATGAGTTCGTACAACACGCCTACCAATACGATGACACAACAGGCAAAAATGAAAATGGCTTTCGTCTTGCGGCTCACCTTTTTGCGCAGGATTTCAAAGATGGGTATCGCCAATAAAAAACCCCAGAGAAAATGAACAAAACGGTCGTAATGATTGCGTTCCCAACCGAGCCAATCAGATACCATCTTCCCGGCTGGCACCTCTGAATAGGTATAATGGGAACCGACGCTGTGCAACACCAAGAAAATAAAAATCAGGGTATATGAAAGCACCGAAAGTGTGACTGTGCGGTGTATGTAGAGCAAAAAAGGCACCGCCACAAGCACCAAAATGTTTTCCAAGAACCAGTCGGAGCGATATACAGGGTTTATGCCCAACAGTGCCCAGATCAGGATATAGACCCAAAAGAGCGTTTGGAGATAGCGTTTTCGATTTTTGTCAGAAAGCATTAGGATGGCTCTTTGGCCCCCTCATCTATTTCCAATTCCTGAAGGTGCTCCTCCAAATCGGCAAGCCAACTGTCCAACTGTTCGGTAGCAGTATTTTTCAATCGCTCCAGCCATTGACGGCCAGATTCGGTGTAGAAAAGAAAATAGACCGCCCCTGCAATCAATGCGGCGGCGAGCAGGATTTCGGCAGTAGTTCTTTTTTGCATAATGTTCTAATTTTCAGGTTGTTCGGTGATTATTTCAGGGACTTTCTCAATCTCCTTTTTAGGTTTTCGCAGCTTGGCCCGAAGGCTTGAAACACCGCTTCTTAGTTTGCCATAAATCTTGGTCTTGACGGAAACTCCTGGTGCTTTTCCTCCCAATTCATGCCCTTGTTTCATTTCAGGTCTCCGCCAAAATTTCAACACAACCGGAGTGAGCAATTTCAATCCAAGCGCCCATTTAGGATCTTTGACGATCATGCCTACCAAAAAGGAAATCGGTGTAGACAAGCGACCCAAAATACCTGAATCAGGCTCGCCCGGCTTTTTTGGCGAAAACCCCAAAGCCCCGCTCACGGCTTTTTTGAGCAAGTTTGCAGGTTCTATTTCCTCCCGGATTTCGCGAAAAGTCTGTTTCAAATCAGCGCGCTGTTGCTCGATTTGGGCTGCTAATGCTGCCTTGCGGTGCTGGAGTTGACTAATATTATCCATTATTATTTGGGTTTTCTGCAAGATCGTCGTGCAAAACGGATTCGATGACTTTGTTGCGAACAAACGGGCCAATCCAGCGATACACGAAAAAAGCAATCGGGACAAAAATCAGCCCGGCCAATGCAAAGCCCCCAGCGCGGTGTCCGATAAGATCGCCGAGCCACCAAGCGAAACCCATACTGAAAAAGAACAGCATAATAAGCGCGAAGATCATCAAGGTCAATACCTGGGCGATGTTGGCTGCTATGCCTGAAAATTTTTCGGTAGCCGTAAGTGAAAAGTATGCCCAGCGGGTTTCGATGTGCTGATTCACCTGTTCAAAAAGCCGGTGAAGCATTTGTTCGGTATCGGTTTGGTCTGTCATTGTTTAGTTTTAGGCTATTTGTTGAAAATGCTGCTGTCAATTCATTCATTACTCCAACAAACGAAAAGTCAATAAGATGCAAATTACTACAAAAAAGGTTGTATAAATTTGAGAAAAAAGAGATTGGACTGCTTGGTTCGATCCATAAATCAGCTATCTTTTAATGCCTTTAATGCTTCATACAATTCCCTTTCTTTCTCCGAAAGTTCAGTGGGAATCTCCACCATGATCTCCACATAAAGATCGCCAAAAGTATCCGCAGCATCATAAACGGGCATTCCAAGACCGCGCATCCGCAGTACTGCCCCATTTTGGGTGCCCGGCTGTAGTGTCATCACTTTTTCCGCGTGAAGTGTTTGGGCGCGGGTTTTGCCTCCCAACACCGCAGCGACCAGATCTACTGATTGCTTGCAACGGAGGTCATTGCCCGTACGGATGTAGCGTGGGTGCGGCGCAATACGGATGTTGAGCAACAAATCGCCCGCTCGACCACCGTTTTGGCCTGGCTGCCCCTTGCCGCGCAAGCGAAACTGTTGCCCCTCGCGCACCCCTTTTTTCAACGTCAATCGGTGCTGTTCCGTGCCGAGAGACAGCATTCGAGTCATTCCCGCAAAGGCATCCTCCAGTGATATTTGCACTTCCGCCTCTAAATCAGCGCCATTTCGCGCTCTGGGAGCTCTGCCGCGCCCGGTCTGCTGACCGCCAAAAAATTGGCTGAACAAATCTTCAAAACGCTCATCGTTTTCAAAATCACTGGCATCAAAGGAAAAAGGAGGCTGTTGTCTTGCAGTTCGTTGTCGTCCAGCCTGCCCGCCCGGCCTACCGCCCGCTTGTCCGCCTTGTTGCACCTGTTCCCAATTTTCACCATACTGATCGTAGAGTTTGCGCTTTCCCGGGTCAATCAGCACACTATTTGCCTCGTTTACCGCTTTGAATTTTTCCTCGGCAATTTTGTCGCCCTTATTCTTATCAGGGTGAAATTGCAGGGCCAATTTTCGGTAGGCTTTTTTAATGTCCTCCGAGCTGGCATTTTTCTCAATGCCCAATGTTTTATAATAATCTTTGGAAGCCATAATTTAATTGCAAAGA
>CAZPTQ010000146.1:0-13242 GCA_964589365.1 uncultured Saprospiraceae bacterium | reverse complement strand
GGTCGGGGATGCCGGGGTCCTGGTAGTCGGAGATGCCGATGACAACGGCGTAGGTTTCGTGATTGGTGGATGGGTGATTGGTGGATTGGGCGATTGGGGTGATGCTTTTACCCGCCTTCGATAAATCTATGGCGGGTTTCCCCGCCGTAATTTCAACGGAGGCGGGTTTGACATCCTGCCCCTTGAGCAAGATTTGGGTGAATGTGGTGAAAATCAGGGAAAAAAGAATGCTTTTCATTGCACTTGAAATTTACTGTTAAAAAAGATTGGGTTTTGAAACGCATTTTAAATACTTTTGGGGTTACTAAAAGTATTACTTTTTATGAAAAACCTTTCGCTCAAATTGCAGGATGTGGTTTTCTTGGAAACCGAAACAATCCTCGCGAGATTGAAAAAAAACCGCAACGCCTACCTCAACGAGGCCATTGCATTTTACAACCGCTACCAAAACCGCCGTCTGCTTGCTGCTCAACTTCGCCTCGAATCGGCCCTCGTGGCGGACACCTCGATGGAGGTTTTGGCCGAAATGGAGGCGTTCGCGGACGACGAGTTTTTGTTGAACGAAATCTGAGCTGCGCCATGAAAAAACACGAAATCTGGCTCGCCGACCTCAACCCGAAAATGGGTACAGAGGCGGGCAAAACCAGGCCCGTTGTGCTGGTGCAAACCAATTTTCTCAACGGCTACCATCCTTCCACCATCATTTGTCCACTCACTACAAATGTCCGCCCCGGTGCCACGCTTTTGCGGCTGAACCTCGCCGCTGGAATTGCCGGGCTGACCCGGGATTCAGACATTATGGTGGACCAAATCCGGGCGATAGACAACCGCCGTTTGCTCCAAAAACTCGGCGAATTGCCGCCCGAACTTCGCCCTCGTTTGGACGAAAACTTGCGGGCCGTGCTTGATTTGGTCTGATTTTCAGTCTTTGACCTGCTCCGGGAAGTATTTTTTCATCAGTTCCCCAAACCCTGCCAGTCCCGATAATTCAGAGGATTTCAATTCCTCGTAAGTGCAACCATTCTGAATGGCTTGCTCCGCAAACCCCAGCGCTTCTACTGTCTTGCCTTCTTCCGCCGCCAGCGATGCCAGCCCGATGAAACCGAAAGGGCTTTCCGGGTTTATGTTCAGTATTTCCATATAGGTGGCGCGGGCTTGTTCTTTTTTGCCCGTATGTTGATATGCCTGCCCCAAGTCACGCCACGTAAACAAGTCATGCGGAAATAGCCCGATTGCCCTTTGGCTCACGGGTATCGCATCCTGATACCGCCCGCTATTGACGTAAAGCCAGCCAAGAAATGACCAAGCGCCATAATGCGAAGAATCCCGTGATATCGCTCTTTTGAAAATCAGTTCCGCTTTTGCATATTGGCCGTGCTCTGTATAAATTTCACCGATACAGATATAGTTCCAATAGGATGAATCTTGTGTCATGGCCCTTTGAAGCAGGGAGTCGGCTTTTTCCGGGCGTCCCATCCCAAATTGGACGCCCGCCATTTGAATCATGGACAAAGCACGAGCAGGCTCGATTTCTAATGCCCGATTGTAATATGGCTCTGCCTCGGCAACTTGCCCAACATTGAAATGTAGGGCGCCTAAAAAAGCAATGACTTCAGGGAGGGGTTGGTCAACCTGTGCTGCCTTTAAAAGCGCCTGTTTTGCCTTGTTGGTTTGGTTTTGGTTGAAATACAACTGTCCTAATTGAGCATAAGCCCAACTGTAGGTGGAGTCCAGTGAAATTGATTTCAGGAAGTATTGCTCAGCCGCTTTCCAATCACCATTTGCATAATTCTCCAACACGCCAAGGCTTCCCCAGGCATACGCGCTGCTCGAATCAACCGCAAGCGCTTGGTCTATTAGCCTCTTTGCATCATCGTATCGGCGGTTTCTGAAAATAAGCCAGCATGCAGTCACTGTATATGCTCTTATCCAGGCGGGTGCCCGTTCGATTGCCTTTTGGGCGTACCCTATCATGGAATCGGGCTGGGGAACTATTTCTTTAAAAACGGTGCTCATGTCGTAGTAGGTCAACGCCACATCCGGCTGCCACTTCAGCGACTCGCGGTATCTGTCCAAAATCCGCCGACCCAGCAACGAATCAGGATTGAGCGGGCTTTCCATTTGCAACACCTGCCCCTCGAAGTAGCATTTCCTCGCTTGAAAGGTCGGGTACATGTAGTGCCGCTCGCCGAGCAGTTCGGCAGCCCGTGCGAGCATTCGCGGGTAGGGCGAATACTTTTTGAGCCGTTCGAGGCGGTAGAGGCGCAACTCGGTTGCTTCCATGTTCATCAGGTTGTTAAGGACCTGTTGTGCATCGTCCTGCAGTGCCGCCGCGTAATTCCGTTTCATAAAACCGTACAAGGGCGTAAGGGCCTCTATCTGAACTAATTGCACGTAATAATCTTCCGCACAATTGCCCGCTGGTTCCAAAAACCGCTTCTCTTTCACCGCCAATTTGAAGGCCCAATACATCTCCCGGATGCTCGAGTCCACGCGGGCCAGTATCTCGTCCTCGAAACCCCGGCCTTCGGATGCCATGAACATCGGCATCCCACCGGCTTTGTTTTTTTTCAACTCCGCCAGCAGTTGTCCGTTCACCGACGCCAGACGCTCGGTCTTGTTGCCCAAAAGCATCGGAACCTGGCTTTGGGGCGCGGCTTCGGCGGTAACATGGTCTTCCAGATAGCGGTCAATTTCTCCGAGCGAAACCGTGCCGTCGCCGTTCCGATCGGCTAATCCGAACAGCCCGTCCACCAAATGGTAACTAAAAATACCGCGCCCGCCGCCCCATTGCTCGCCCTCCAAACTGAACTCGCCGGGCTGGCAACTCAGGATTTTCAGCTCGTTGGCGTATTGCTTGGCGAGGTTGGCGGCGGTCAGTTGCGCCCCGCCGATTTGGCTGCCTGCGAGTTTCCCGGCGTGGCAGGCATCGGTGACGACCACGACCTTGGCTTTGTTCTGCACCGAAAGCGTAGAGACGATTTCCTGCAAAAAGGCCAGCGAGTACGTCCCGCCGCCCATGTAAACCCTTGCGGGCGAGTCCCAGCAGAGCAGGAAGCCGGGCTGGGAGACGGTTTTTCGCTCCACATCTCCGTGGCCGGAGAAGTAGATGATGGCCTGGTCGCCCTCCTTGGTCTGTTCCAAAAGCCAGTCCATGGCCTCGGCGATGCGGCCTGCGGTGGCGTTTTGGTTGGTCAAGATTTGGAGGTGGTCGTTGTCCAAACTTCCCCCGGCGGGGGAGCGGAGGAAATTGGCGAAGGCTTCCGCGTCCCTGTCGGCAAAGCGCAGGTCGGGGATGCCGGGGTCCTGGTAGTCGGAGATGCCGATGACAACGGCGTGGGTGACCGCCGTAGCCTTGGCGGAGCTGGAGCTGCCCGCCTTCGCGCTTTGCGCTTCGGCGGGTAAAGGGGTGATACTTTTCTCCGTCTGGGAGTTCAGGCTAAAAAAGGGCAGGAACGCCCAGAAAAGGAGGCAGAACTTTCTCATGGTAAGGCTGATTTAAATCTCAGAATGAGCGCGTGTTTCAGCACTTGGCCGCTTACTTTCACAGGTTGAAAGTAAGCGGCCAATACCAATGGATTATCTTTTGAAACCCCGGTTAATTTCCAGAAGCCTTGTTGCCTTTGTTGGGGTCTTCGAGTTTTTTCTGCATAGGTGCGGGCGATTTTGCTTTGGCCCAGCCCTGTTTCCGGATCAGGTCGTCAAACATTTTTTCCAATTCATCCAGGCCCTTAGGTGCTTCAAAAATGTCGGTAACCTGCTTGTCCTGACCATTCAGGCGCAGGTACACGATCGTAGCCTGAGCATCTGCTATTTGTTCTTCGGGATAGGTGTTGTTCAGTTTCAAGAAACCGATGGCCCGCGCTTTTTCCTGAATTGCGGCGATGATTTCGGCGCTCACTTTCCCCCTTTTCTGTCCAAGGGGCAAGGTGAAGGCGCGGCCATTCCAAACAACCGATCCGTCGTTAAAAATCTCAACGCTGTAGGAAGGGCATTCGCCGAAGCAACTTGTCTTTTGATACCCGGCAATAGGCTTGTTTTCAACGCTTGGCTTTTTGTTGTTCAGCCCTGGTTGTTCTACATGTGAAATAACCACGCTCGTCGTTTTGCTGTTCCCGGTCGCATTTTGAGTCACCTTTACGGTGGCCATCCTTCCAGAAACGCAATAAACGTAATTGGCACTTCCCATTGGCTGGTTGTCCACCGACCAGGTATAAGTGTAGTCCTTGGGCGAATCCGGCATTGTCGAAACCATCCTGTTCGCCAACACTTTGAGGGTGACTCCGTCAAAATAGCAAGGCGTTTGAATTATGGACAAAGCAAAGTCGTTTTGATCCAGCGGTGTGTGGGAGGAGCTGGGGTTTTTGGCTTCCGCAACCGCAGTGACAGCGATGCCACATGGGGCAGAATTATCGGGATGGAGCGTTACCTGCTGGCAGGTTTGCTTTTGCGTTTTTTTGTCAATGCAATCAATACAAGGATGAATGGTGCGGCATTCCTGGTTGGCGCGTTTTTGCAAGTCGGGGCCGTAATATCCGGCTACCTGATCGCAATAAGGCAAGGTAGCAGCACCGGACTGTTTTTCAGTTGCACTGGCTGGCGCAGCGGACTGTTTTTTAGCCGCTTTGGCAGGCGTCACGGGCTGCTGTGCCATCAAAGTCGTGACAAAAAACAAAAAAGCGAGGGTAGCCAAAATAGAAAACGAAAACTTCTTCATTATGAAAAATTTTAGATGAAAAGGGTGAATATTTTCGGAATAAAGGTGTGGTAAATATCTTTTGTCAGGTATGCGTAATTTCACGCGTTTTCAAAAATCAGGTGTTTATACGCAGTATCGGGACATCACTCCACCAACACAAACCCCGTTTACCCGCCATAGTCCCGAGCACTCGGGACGTAGGCGGGCTACTCCACCAGCACAAACCCTGCCCACTGATACGGATTGATAAACCGCTCCCGCATCTCCCCCTGCGTCTTCCGAAACGCCTCCGGGATCGTCATTTTCCCCTCCAGCCAGTGCTTGTAAAAGGTGGTCATGAACACCGAAGTCTCCTGATCCGGCACCTGCCACAGCGACATGACAAGGTACTTCGCCCCGGCGATCTTGAAAGCCCGCTGCAGGCCGTACACGCCTTCGTTGCCCTGGATGTCGCCCAAACCCGTTTATCGGTTTTGAGGTGTCATCTCCGAGGTACGAGGAGGTGACACCTCTTTCGGCACTACTCAATAATAAAAGAAAACGTTTCTATGCTCAGAGATTCCGTTGAGACGTTCACCGTTTTGCCGCCCCGGGTCATGCATTCCTGGTTGAAATAGGTCTGCGCAAAAAGCCTTTCGAGCGGGCTCGAGTTTGACTTGGTATTCAGTCCGCGGGCTTGAACAATGGGACGCAAGTCTATCGGCACATCCGTTACAATTAGCTTCAAGAGCTCCGTGCCATACGGAGGCTCCAGTTCAAAAGTTTGTTTTAATTCAATGGTTTTCCCCGGCAGAAGGTGAAATTCTGCCGGGGTCTCTTGTGGATTGGGTGCCAGAATCAGAAAACTGTTATCAGGAGAAAGGTCCAAAAGGGTAAAATAGACCGCATTCGGGCCTGGATTAGTCACTTTAATCCTGAAAGCATCTCCTCTTCGGAAACGTACATTACCCAAATGATCGGTCTTTTCGGTTATTGAAAGCGTTCGTTTAAACTCCTTGGTTTTTGGATCTAACTCTACTGGCACAATTTCGATGTCTACATTCAAGCTCCGGTTTTCTACCTGTAATCCACGGAGATAGGACGCCTGTGCCCATGATTGGATTTTTCGAACAAATCGTTCGGCAGCGATCTCGCTTCTGGTATGAGCGTCCGCTTCCGCTAAGATGAGATCGCCGGACATCAGATAAACGGTTTCGCCCTTTTGAACCAAATGAAGATCGGCTGTGCTGCTGTCCTCCTTAATGATCGGAATGGCAACAATCCGTTCTCTTAAAGCCTTTGCAATGGGGTGTTTGGCGTCCAATTGTATAGTAATACTGGCGCTCAAATCGCCGAAGTTCTTTTCCAAAACATACACCCATGCATTGGCCGCGACTTGTTTTTGAAGCGCACTGTCCAGGGTAACAATGCTTTCAAAAGGCCCGGAATTGGTGATGATGCCCTTTCTTAAAGCCTGTGTACCTGCGGGATTGCGGGTTTCGGGCGGGTAAAGCCCAACTACAGTGCCTTCATACAACCCGTGCATCCAGCCGGCTTTAATATCAATGGATTTCGAACTTGCACAGTGTTTTACCTGGATATAGCTGGGGGTTTCTACCAAACTTCCCCCAAAAACATGCTGATCCAGCGTACCTTCCACTTGCGGCTGTTGCCGCGAAGCAATTTTGGCCATTTCCAGTCGGATTTGATCAAATAACCCACGGTAAGTAGTCGAAGAACCGGCTTCTCCCAGTTTTTTGCAGAAAGCATAGGTCAGTGAACCCATAGAAACGCCCCGTTCGTCTCGTGTTTCAAAATTCAACTGACTGGCCGAGGAGCCAAAAAATGCAACCATAGGCGCCAAACCCTCCATATTTTCGACCGGCAGCATCTCTTTTTCGGGCGCCTTGTTGATGTGCTGGGCTATGTAACTGGAATCGGCCATGATCCTGTCGGTGCCCCGTGCAATCGCCATACCCCTGGTGCCAGTACCAGAGTGACAGGAATCAAGAATGACCAGCAGGTTGCCTTTCAGACCGATGCGTTTGCGGGCTTGAGTGAATAATTGGCCAAGCGCCTCATCTCGAATTAGATTTTGGCCCTTATTGCCGCCCTCGCCGTAGCGCAAGGCTGAGTCGAACGGCACTATCGCTTCATCAAAGCCATCTACCTCATCGCCATTATCATCGGCAACTTGCTGACCATGGCCTGAAAACTGAAAATAAAGGACGTCGCCGGGTTTTGCCGCATCTATCAGATGTTTTTGAATGGCCTGCAGAATCCCCTTGCGCGTAGCTTTCGCTTCCTTAATGATTGTTATGTCTTTTTCTTTAAAGCCTTGCCGGAGCAGTACGTCTCGCACCAGTGCTGCGTCGTTGGAGGAATTGATTTTTTGCCAGCCCGAATTGGCAGGATAGTCGCCCACTGCAATCAACAGGGCGATTTTGCGGGGAGACTGAGCATAAGCAACACCAATGAAAAACTCAAAAAGTAAAATCGGGAGCAAGTGATTTAATTTCATTCGGGCAGTATTGTTGAATAATAAGCACCTGGTTAGGTGGAACACGGATGACACGGATGGGACACGGATTTGCACAGATTTCTGGGAGATTGCACAAAAAATCTGTGCAAATCCGTGTCCCATCCGTGTCATCCGTGTTCCACCTAACCAGATTCAATAATGAATTGATTTTCAGTTCTCAATATTTATCAACAATAATCCAAAATCCAAATATCCAGTGGCAAATATGCCCCAGCCCAAAATGCGCTCCAAATCAAAGCAAAAAAATCGGGGTGCGACGCTTACAAGTCGCACCCCGATTATACCAGTCTACCAATCACCAGTCAACCAATCACCATTATGGGAAAATACCCATAGAAACATAGTCGCCCGCAATCTTCTTCAAAGAACAGACAAACGCTGCCGTCCGCATGTCCTTGATGTCGGGATGTTGACGGAAAGTTTCCTTGATTTGGCCATAGGCCGTGATCATGGTATCTTCCAAACCGGAGTTCACGAGGTCTACCTCCGTGCCGCCGCGGGTGAGCAAATCCCGGTCTCTGTCTGAAAGCGTCTTGCCCGTAAATTCTTCCACTTTCATCACAATACGACGGTAAGCATCGTGTTGAAAGCGGTTTTCCAATCGTCCGAAGCGGTGGTGCGAAAGGTTTTTAAGCCATTCAAAATAAGAAACCGTCACGCCCCCTGCGTTTATGAAAAAGTCAGGAAGTATAATAATGCCTTTGGCGATAAGGATCGGGTCGGCATCCGCGGTGATAGGGCCGTTAGCGGCCTCCGCAATAATTTTTGCTTTGATGCGCGAGGCATTCTCAACCGTAATTTGGTTTTCCAAAGCAGCCGGAACGAGGATGTCGCATTCAAGTTCCAGTGCCGCCGAAGCATCTCCAATGTGTTTGGTGCCGGGAAAACCAATGATCGAGCCAGTCTCCTTGCGAAACGCCATAAGTTTTTCGACATCAATGCCATCCGGCCCGTGAATAGAACCTTCACGTTCGGCCACACCGATGATTTTCACATTGCCTTCTGCCTGGCTGATGAGTGCGGTGTTGCTACCCACGTTGCCGAGGCCCTGCACAACCATCGTTTTGCCCTCGATGCCTTTGGTGAGGCCAATTTTTTTCATGTCATCTTCGTAGCGCATACACTCACGCAGGCCGTAGAATACGCCGCGACCTGTCGCCTCCGCACGGCCACGGATGCCATTCTGGGTCACAGGTTTGCCCGTTACACAAGCGATAGAATCTACTTCGCCATGACGGAGGGCTTGGTATGTGTCGAGGATCCAAGCCATTTCGCGCGGACCGGTTCCGTAGTCGGGCGCCGGAACGTCAATACCAGGACCGATAAAGTTCTTTTTGACGAGTTCAGAAGTGTATCGGCGGGTAATGTTCTGGAGTTGTTCTTCTGAAAAATTAGCGGGGTTGATCTTGATGCCACCTTTTGCGCCGCCAAACGGTACGTCCACGAGGGCGCATTTGAAGGTCATGAGGGAAGCGAGTGCCATAACCTCGTCTTGGTCAACCGATTCTGCATAACGGATACCGCCTTTGGTAGGCAGGCGGTGGTGGCTATGCTGTACCCGATAAGCTTCAATGACTTGGTAATTGCCGTTGACCCGGATGGGAAAACGGATTTGGAGCACAAGGTTGCAGGCCTTTATTTGCTCTATAAGGCCTTTGGGGATATCGGTGAAGGCGGCTGCCTTGTCCACGTAGTTTTCTACGCTCTTGAAGAAACTAATTTTTCCACTCATTTTTGTCGTCGTTGAGTTGGTGTTCTATTTTGGTTAGTGAACGATCCAGACGCACAAGCTGCCAGACGATGCCAAGGAAGATAAGTAAAATTACGCCTACAACGACGTAAATTTTCCCAGTCTCCCGCATGTAATCGCGGTTGCCCTGCGCCCAGGTGGCGGGCAAAGATATTGCCATGCACAGAATGATTGTAAAAATAAGGCGGATTTCAGAAAATTTCATGTTCCAAAAAGGCTGAAAAGTTGCGTTTTCTTGGAAATTCGGAGACGGCGCAAGGTAGCAGAGTTTTTGTTTTCTAGGAGGCTGTCTAAAGTTTTCATTACAAAAATTTTAGACAGCCTCTCTATCAAAAATCCGAAGTAATCAACAAATCCAAATCCGTGGACCGAATTTGAAAACGCTCGCCCAGGTGGGCATTCGTGAGCGTACCCCGATAAGCATATACCCCATTCCGAAGACCGGCATGTGAAGTGACGAGCGGCACAATCCCTCCTGTTTCACTCATGAGGAGCATGGAAGTAAGGATGTTGCTGATGGCTTCCGATGCCGTGCGCGCCACGCGGGAAGGGATATTCGGTACGCAATAATGGATAACACCATGCCGCTCATAAGTAGGGCGGTCGTGGGTCGTAGCCTCCGAGGTCTCAAAACAGCCGCCCTGGTCAATGCTCACATCTACGATGACCGAGCCGGGTTTCATGCGCATTACGATGTCTTCTGAAACCAGCATGGGCGCATTGGCATGGGCTGAGTGGACGGCTCCGATGGCCACGTCGGCTGTGAGGAGTTGCTCTTGAAGGTGTTGTGGATTGATGACTGAAGTATGCAGCTGACGGCCTACCTGATTTTGCAAATGGATGATCCTCTGGATGTTGTTGTCAAAAATACGCACTTCTGCGCCAAGCCCGAGGGCTGTTCGGGTGGCAAATTCAGCGATCACCCCCGCACCGAGGATAATGACCTTAGCCGGTGGCACACCCGCCACGCCCCCAAGCAAAACACCTTTGCCGCCCCGGGTGGTGGCCAACAAATCTGCTGCAATAAGGATGGCGCTGTTGCCCGAAATCTCGCTCATGGCATGCACAATGGGAAAGGCGCCAGACACATCGTCATGGATGTATTCCATGGCCAGTGCGATCACCCGTTTTTGAAGCAAGCGGCTGATGTACTCGGCATTCAGCAAAGGCAAATGGATAGGCGATACAACGACCTGTCCTGGGCGCATCATGTCAATCTCAACCAGCGTGGGTGGGGCGGATTTGAGTATCACTTCGGCTTTATACACTTCCTCCGCATGCTGTACTATGTGCGCCCCAGCCTCGGAATAATCCAAATCGCTGAACCGCGCCTTTTCGCCCGCACCCGCTTCCACCAGCACCTCATGACCATGGGCGGCAAGGGTTGCCACAGAATTGGGCACCAGTGCCACACGGTTCTCTTGAAGGGTAGTTTCTTTCGGAATACCGATGCTGAGCCTTTGATGACGTTGGGTCACGGCTAGCATTTCTGGTTGGGTGCGCGGCAAGGAGAGGGTTTCCATGATGTTGTGGAAGAATATTGGGAGATTGGGAGATTGGGATATTGGGGATATTCAGCGATTGGACTTGCAAACATACAAAGACTAATCAATGACGGGAATCTTGGGTGCAATGCCATTCCTAAGTCATTCCAATTTTCTGGCACAACATTTGAATCTACTCTCCACATCGCCCACAACCAAAAATTTCATCCAGTTTATCCGCCACAGATTTGGCCGCAAGGGTTTTCGTGCTATGAGAAAAACACGCCTTCGCTTTCGGTCGCATACGAACTACAAATCATGACCGCTGCACAATTTCAGACCCAACCTCTACCCAGTTTATCCGCCGAAGGAAGCGTCGAACTTTTTCAGAACTCGCCCAACCCTTTTATAGAGATGACGCTCTTGTGGTTTCGACTCCCTGCCGCTGCCGATGTTTTTCTCCGCATTTTTGACACTTCTGGACGAGAAGTAACCGCTAAAAATGGTGCCTACCAGACCGGCGAAAACCATATCGTGCTGCATCGCGCCGATCTTCGCGAACCCGGTTTTTACACCTGCCGCCTCGAAACGCCGTTCGGCAATGCTTCCCGGAAGTTGATGATGTATTGAGGACTGAGAGACGCTGGACTGTTGGACAATGGATTTTAGAACATCCAACGTCTATCGTCCAAAAGTCCAACATCAAAAAGAAGCCCGTTGCAAATCAATGATTTGCAATGGGCTTCGCTGTTTCAGAATCAAACTTGGGGTTCGCCTAAGTTAAGTCAAGAGGGATTTATACTTATAAACTTGGCGGTTTTACATTTTGCAGAGGGCAGGATAATTGATTGGGTGTCAAATCACCAAATCCGCAAATCTTCCGATAACCAATCTTAAAACATATCCACCCCGCCAAAGTGGAATGCGCCCTCAATAGCCGCGTTTTCGTCGCTGTCCGAGCCGTGCGCGGCATTTTCTCCGACGCTGGTGGCGTATTTGGCACGGATGGTTCCGGGAGCGGCGTTGGCTGGGTTGGTGGCACCGATGAGGGTTCGGAAATCTTCCACTGCGTTGTCTTTTTCAAGAATGGCAGCCACGATCGGACCGCTGCTCATGAATTCGCAGAGTTCGCCATAGAAAGGGCGGGCACTGTGGACGGCGTAGAATTCGCCTGCTTTTGCAAGGCTGAGTTGTGTGAGTTTCATCGCTACGATACGGTAGCCCGCAGCGTTAATCATTTGAAGGATGTTGCCAATGTTGCCAGCGCGAACTGCGTCTGGCTTGATCATGGTGAATGTGCGGTTGCTTGCCATTTTTGTCTAATGATGAATGATGAATGATAAATGATGAATCATGAACCTGAAATTGGAAAGACGAAATCCCGCTCGGTATTCATCATTCATAATTCATCATTGCCCAGAAAAGGCCGCAAAGGTATTCCAAGATTATATTTCAAAACAGGTAACAAAAAAGGTTTTTAAAAAAATAATCTGTGGCGAAAAGGGCGTTTCGCCGTGAAGTGCGTACTTTTGCCGCCGTTTTTGGCGGATGTTGAAAATTAGTGGAAAATTGCCCCCATCTACGTCCCCGCTTCCTGTAAAACTACAGCGGATAAAAAGATTTCGGTGGGTAAAACTGCCACTGCCAACTGCTACTGAAATGGAATTCCCAGCCGAGCTTCGTCAAATCATCCACGTTCCAAAGAACGTCGCGATCTTTTCGCACCGCAACCCCGATGGTGATGCGATTGGCAGCTCACTAGCCATGCGACACTATTTGGAACAGCACGGCCACACCGTACATGTGCTGTTCCCGTCCGAATACCCTGAAGAATTTGAGGCTTTACCTGGCGCGAGCGATATTTTGATCTGGGACCTTCAGCCCGAGGAATGTAAGCAGGTAATCAACAAGAAAAACCTGCTAATTTTTTTGGATTTCAATGCCCTGGATCGGATTGACAAACTTGGAGAATATGTGCGCGACCTGCAGGTGCAACGCATCATGATTGATCACCACCTTTACCCCGACCCAATTGCCGACTTTGTTATTTCGGAGCCTGCGGCGAGCAGTACTTGCGAACTGGTGTACCAATTGATTGTGGGCCTTGGCGACCGCGATAAAATCAACCCCAATACTGTAGGCAAGTGTATTTACACAGGTTTGGTGACCGATACTGGCTCGTTCCGATACGCTACGAACCCCAACGTTTTTCGAATTGCAGCTGATTTGGTAGAACGCGGTATAGACGATACAGGAGTGCAGGACATGATTTTTAATTCCAACAGAGAAAAAAACCTCCGATTGCTCGGCCATTGCCTCAGCAATCGAATGGAATTTTACCCCGAATACAAAACCGCGCTCATTTGGCTTTCAAGAAAGGATTACGAAGAATTTGACATCCAGCGCGGCGACACAGAGGGTATCGTGAACTACTTGTTGAGTGTGAAAGAGGTTCGCATTGCAGCGTTCATCCACAACCAACCCACCGTAGTGAAACTTAGCCTCCGCTCAAAAGGAAACATAGACGTACAAGAAATCTGCAAAAAACATTTCAAAGGTGGCGGCCATAAAAACGCTTCTGGTGCCTACTCACACGACAGCCTGAAAACCACCATTGAAAAATTCAAAAGCATACTGCCAGAATACAAAGACCGGATTTTGGCAAATTAAAATGAGTAACAAGTATCAAAACTTTCCACTTGATGCTTGATACTTTCCACTTGAAACTTGGATCTTGAAACTTAAAACTATCATTCACTTAACTCGACAAGAATGCGCAACTTATTGA
>CAZPTQ010000145.1:0-13333 GCA_964589365.1 uncultured Saprospiraceae bacterium | reverse complement strand
TGTATTAAAATACAGGTTTTGAAAAAAAATGAGTGGCAAATGTAGAAAAAGTAAACTTCTCAGTTGGTGTGTTCCTGCTAATTTTAACGAAACATGGGAAAATCATTGGAACATTCGGGTGCAATCATTGATATCTGGGCGTTTTTTGTTTCGGAAAAGGAGGCCCAAGGTCAGTTCAAAGGTTCCTCCTGCATTGTTTGCCAAGCCTGAAACGGTGGCATCGTAACTAATCCCAATCTTAAATGGACCCTCTCTGAACCCCGCCAACAATATGACCGCATCGGAATTGCGAAAAGTGTGCCTAAACCAAGTCCCTGCAAAAACCGACCCCAAACTCGCATAAGCGCCCAGATTCAGTTGTTTGTACGGGCCCTGCGCTACAAACAGAAAGTTCGGGGAGACAAACGAGGCCTCCTGACGTTTATTGCCCTTTTTAACTATCCACTCTGTGCCGCCGTGAAAAGTATAGCGGATCGGAAGCCCGGGCACCAGATTGTTTTTCAAACGAAGGATGCTCTGGCTGGGTGTATTGAGGTGTTTTAAGCCCACGCCGAGGTAAAATTTTTCACTCAACAGTAGAAAGCCGCTTGAAATATCAAGGTCAGCGCGGCTCGTCACATCCGGGCGAATTTCCCCCGTGTTGTATGTGATGCCATTGATGGGATCTAATTGGTCGGGAAACAGAAGTTTCTCCCAATTCAGATTAACCTGATGAACGCCCATTTCGAGGCCGAGTTTGAGCGCGATAAAATCATTCACCCTCAACCGATAGGCATAAACGGCTGAAAATCGGTTGGTTTTGAAAATCCCGTCGCCCGCATTGTCGCCCTCCAGATGAAAGCCGATACCACTATTGAGGCGGTTGAAACTTTGCTCGTAATAAGCAGCGTAAGTACGGTATGCGCTTTGGAAACCCGTCCATTGGTTGCGGTACGCCATACCTGCCCGAGGGGCCTGCGCACTTCCCGCAAATGCAGGGTTGATCTGCAAAGGCATGGCATAAAACTGCGAAAAAATTGGGTCTTGGGCAAATGCCAATGCTGGGGAAAGCAAGCCCGCCGTCGCTAAAGCTATGGCGGGTAAAGAAAGTAGCTTTTTCATGCCGGGAAGTTCGTGCTTTGGGTGAAATTCGCAATCGCAAACACGCTAGTTTGCAATGAATTGCCAAAATAAGGGAATCAATATCAAGTTTTCAAGTAGCAGGTTACTATCGCTTCATCACTTTATCGCTTCATCACTTCATCGCTTCATTAAAAAAGGCTGACGTACCCAAGGTGGAATTTTGTTGCGCGGAAATCCACCGATTGGCCAACATCTCGCCGACCCACCGCTGCTGAAATGCCAAATATGCCTGCCCTTGTTTCAAAATTTAGCCCAGCCCCGAAACCCAAAGGACGGAGGAAAATTCGGTTTTGTGCGGTCAAATTTTCCAAATAAGCCCAATCCGCAAAAGTCGAGAGAAACGAATTAGGCCCAAGGAGCAGTCGCCACTCTGCTGTGCCTACCACGAAGCGTGTTGCAAATAGGCTTTCTTCATCGAAACCGCGCAGGAGTTTGTTGCCTCCAAGTCGGTAATTTTCATTTGCAAAAACAGGTTTTTCAGAAAAAATACCGCCTCCGCGCAGGCCTATTTTTATCGTGCTGCGCACCAAAACGGGTACAAAAACTTCTCCACGCAATTCGGCGCGATAACGAGCTGCCCGTCCTACAATAGAATCATACAGCGTTGAAAAATTAAATGCTGGATCGGCTGGGTCACGGAGGTTTTCAATCTGTGTATTCCTTCGCACCTTGTTGAAGCCTGCCACCGCTTTGAGTGTGAGCGACCAGCCTCGACGGGGGTTGTACCGATAGTCGAGGCGCGAAAAAGAAGTTTCGATACCAAAGCCGTTTTGTCTATAATCGAGGTTAGTGGGTAATTGACGCGAAACACGCACCGTCAGTGTATCCACTTTTTGGAGGGAGGAGCTTTTGTTTTCCCAAAAAAATCGCACAAAATTGGCCCCTGAAAAAAGATAGGAGACTCCTGCTTCGCCCTGCGCATCGGTCCAAGTGCTATCGCGGCGGAAAATACTGAGCCTCCCTTCTGCTCCATATGTGGTGCCAAAAACATAGGGAACACCTGCCTGAACATCTATTTTTTGGGTTTCTGGACGCAACCTTTCCAACTCTGCAGAAAACCGTTCGCCCAGGTTCAGGGCATTCTGGAAAGCCGCGCTGAGCGAGCCTGTTAACAAGAGTTTCCCATTGGCTGCGTCCGGCTGTGGCAGCAAGCCGATGATGAAGTCAAACCTGCTCGCCCGCTTTTTTTTGAGGAACAAATTGATGTTGGCTTCACCCGATTCAACACCTCCTAGGTTTTCGAAAACCTCCGAGGTATTGGAGATTTTCGCAAATGTGACCGATGGATTGGATGTAGTTTCCAGAAATAGCAGCGAGCGCAATTGTTCACGAACCCGCAACACCCGCGCCCGGCTGTACAGGGTGCCTTTTTTAATTCCCAAATAATTGGATAGAAATGCCTTCGGCAATTTAATATCGCCATTTATTTTCAAGGTGTTAAAAACAAAAACCCGCTTGCGATCTATTTGTAAAATGGCCGATGCAGCACCGCTGCTCTCTACAACCACGCTGTCAAGCCAGACTGTGGCAAAAGGGTAGCCGTTGTTTTCTGCCTGCTCCAAAACAGCTTGTTCAAGTTTCAAAACCGATTCGTAGCGGAGTGGTTTTTCTGCAAAAATCTTTGCTCGATAACCCGCCGCAGACAACCAGTTATCATTCCCGAAACCAGCCCCCGCTCGAAGTGACACCCAACGCAAGGGTGGCCCCAGGGTTAGGGATTGGTGGATTGGTGGACTGGTGGACTGGTGGATTGGTTGATCGGTGGACTGGTGGATTGGTTGATCGGTATTAGGCGTTCGAAAAGAGTCAATTGAAACCAGCAAGAAAGCTTTTTGGCGGAAATGATTTAGCAAGCCAAGGCAAAGCGAATCAAGCGAAACCACTGTGGTCATTGTAAAAGTAGCCGTATCACCATGATTTTCAAGCGGCTGTGGCTTGAAATCATTGATGCTTTCCCAAAAAGAGCTTTGTTCTGAAGGATTGAGAATGAAGCGAGATACAGTCGTTTGAGCGGGTAGCGCAAGCGCGGAGAGTGCGCTTACGAGCATGGAGGGGCAAAAAATTCGTGTCACAAAACTTGCCATGGCCTGCATGACGGCTTTTTACAAACAAGGTTGTTTTTCAAAAAGAAAAATTTGCTTCAATAGGTCAAATGGCAATACATTTATCCAACAAAAACAGATTGCTATGCTAAAAGTAAGTCAAATTCTAGCCACCAAAACCAAAAACGCGGTGTACTCAGTCGCGCCAAACCAAATGGTCATCGAAGCACTCGAACTCATGACTGCCCGAAATATAGGTGCAGTGATGGTGATGGAGAGCGACCGTTTGGTGGGTATTTTTTCGGAACGCGATTATGCAAGAAAGGGCATTCTCCAAGACCGCAAGGCCAAAAATACTCCGGTGAGCGAGGTGATGACCGCCAATGTATTCACGGTAAGCCCGCAAGACAGCATCGAGAACTGTATGCAGATGATGTCGGAGAAAAAATTCCGCCACTTGCCTGTGCTCGAGGGATCTCAGGTTGTTGGTTTAATTAGCATTAGCGACGTGGTGACGGCCATCATCCATGAGCAGAAAAACCGAATTGAGAGCCTTGAGCAGTACATTACCAGTTGAGAATCTGCTCCAAGCCCTTATTCCTTCATATTTAAAATTTTATTGGCAGGTGCTTCTGCCAAAACGGGCGGATTGGCATGAATGGGCTTGCCATTGAGCACTTGTTCGTAAAGACGCAAATAATCCTGCGCCATACGCTCGGCGGAGAAGTGCTCCAGCGCGTGCTCGTGGCAGCGTTTTGGGTCGAACGAACCTGCGTTTTTGATGGATTCCACGAGCTCAGATTTTTTGACGGAAAGGCAGCCAAAGTCTGAATAGAAAGCTTCCACCGTGCCTTTCCAGTTGCTTTTTTCCCGGTTGACACTTTCTTTTTTCCCCAATAATTCGGGCAGCGACCCAAAAGGCGTTCCAAATACCGGGCAGCCAAAATACAGGCTCTCCACGATGGCAAGGCCAAAAGGTTCGTTCCATAAAACGGGGAAAATCAACCCTTTGGAGCCATTGAGAATGGCATTTTTGCCATCGCCACCCAACATCCCATGGAAACGGACATGGGGCGTAAGTGTGATGCGCAGCCCCATCCGAAAGTTGACCCGTGTACCGCCTATGACGTGCAGTCTCTCGCCTGCTTTACCCGCCAAGCCAATGGCCCCGCGCACGTTTTTGATGCGCCAGGCGGCATTCCCGAGAAAGTGAAAATAGAGGCGACGGTTGGTCAGATCAGGTTTACCGTAATCTTCGAAATCAATGCCATTGTGGACGAATACCGACCCGCCATGCCGCTGGGCGTGGTTTCTAGAGATAAAAACAGTGTTCGGATCAAATTTGTGCGGCTCAGAGATATTGCCGTGGAGGGTGGTGATATAGGGTTTGGGAAGTTCTTCCGTGGTTTCGAAATGCAAGTGCACCACATCGCAGTCCTCGGGAATTTGCTCGGCTAGCGGCTTTTTTTCATTGATTGTCAACACCTTGGCAAAAGGGCAAGAGGAGCCAGCCTTAACCAGATATGTGACCTCGTGCCCCATCCGAACGAGCGACTTGCCGAGCCACCAGATGACGCGCTCGGTGCCGCCGTAAAGGTGGACTGGGATTTTGGTGTTGTTGACTAGGAGGATTTTCATGACGTACTACAAATCCATTCTGTTGTCGAAAAAGGCAATGTTTTCAATATCGTCCTCTTGAATCTGATAGTAAGCAGAACATTGTGGGGTGATGACGCATTTGCGCAAGCCTAGAAATTTTTCAGAAATTGGAAATGCACCTGGAAAACGCTGTAAAATAGTAAAGGAACGTTCAAGTTTTAAAAGAAAACCATCGCGAACGCGAGGTGACCACTCAAATTCGAGATAGTCAAGTAATGCCTGCAATTGCTCCGCAGCGGGTTCGGAGAGGATGATATTCATGCTTTTCGGCTACGATATCTTGTCATAAATTCTTCGAAGCCAATTTTCTGGCCATTCTTTAATGCTTCTACTCCACGTTTGATTGATGCCTTTTGAGCATCTGAAAGTTCATCCCAGATGTCAATTGATGGCTTAAGCAAGTTTTCAATTTGCTGCAATATCACTTCACCCTGAGTTTCGGCCAGATCAAGAATTGCGCGTTTGCGTGTTTCGACAGCAGTAAGTGTCATGGCAGATATTTTTGACAAATGTAGTATGAAATCAGTTTGCCCCACCAATCCGCTCCAAAAACTCCGCCTCCGTCCATATCTCCACCGTCTCCAAAGCCTGTGCTTTTTTAAGTTTTGAGCCTGCTTTTTCGCCCACAACGAGAATGCTGAGGTGTTTGCTCACGCCACTCATCAGGCTGGCTCCTGCCGCTGCTGCTTTTTTCTCAGCTTCCTCGCGGGTCATCTGCGAGAGCGTGCCTGTGAAAAGAATGCTTTTGCCATAAAGCGGCCCATCGGTATTTACGTCGGTTTTTTTGTCTTCCTCGGTTTGGCTGAGGTTCACGCCGAGGCGTTCCATGTTCTCCAACAGTTCGACGTTGCTTGGGTTGAGAAAAAAGTTGGAAACATTTTTAGCAGCCACCGGTCCGATATCTTTGATGGTCTGGTATTTTTCCAAATCCCAGTCTTTCAGATCGAGCACGTGGTTGATTTCAGCAGCCAAAAGTTTGCTCGTGCGCTGTCCTAAATGGTGGACGCTGAGCGAGTGCAAAAGGCGGTGTATGGGGTTTTGTCTGGCTTTGTCCACGGCTGCTTTCATGTTGGCGGCGGATTTCTCGCCAAAACCTTCGAGATTGGCAATAGCCTCGTAATCAAGCCGATAAAGATCGGCAATGGAATGCAGCCAGCCCAATTTGTAAAATTTTTCAATGGTGCTTTCGCCCAGGCCTTCGATGTCCATGGCGTGTTTGGAGGTATGGAAAACCATGCGCGCCAGCACCTGTGCTTCGCATTCGGCGTTCTCGCAGCGCCAGATCGCTTCGCCTTCCGGCTTTACCAAAACGGAGCGACACACTGGGCAATTTTTCGGGTAATGAACCGCTCGTTCTGAGCCATTGCGCAGTTCGGCAAGGCTTTTTACGATGTACGGAATAACGTCGCCGGCTCGCTCCACCAGCACTTGGTCGCCAATGCGGATGTCTTTCGAGCGAATGAATTCCTCGTTGTGCATGCTCACATTTTGCACAATCACACCCGCCAAAGCCACGGGTTCCAACTTGGCTACTGGAGTGACCGCACCTGTTTTGCCTACCTGAAATTCCACATCTCGCAGTCGTGTGGTCGCCTGCCGAGCTTTGAATTTGAACGCAATAGCCCAGCGCGGGTGGTGGCTCGTGGCGCCGCATTTTTCCTGGAGTTCGAGGCTGTTCACTTTCACCACAATGCCATCGAGTTCGTAGGGGTATTCATCCCGGTACTCCTGCCAATCGGTGCAGAATTGAACAACCTCGGCAATGTTGCGACAAGTTTTTGTGGCAGGAAGGTGCTGTTTCGTCCCCCCCTTGGCAAGCGGCGTTTTGAAAGAAAGGGAATCCAGCAATTGGATGCTTTCGTCGTGGCTTTTAAAATTGCCGAGCACATTATTCCCTTCATTATCAATGGCATAGCCAAGTTGATAAAGAAAAGCCTCTAGTCCGCGTTCGGCGGCTTCGCGGGGGTCTTTCATGCGCAGGCCACCTGTGGCGGCATTACGAGGATTGGCAAAAACGGTTTCGCCCGCTTCTTGCCGGGCCTTGTTTATTTTTTCAAAAATATCTTTGCGGATGAGCGCTTCGCCGCGCAGTTCTACTTTTGAAATGCCTTTTTTGGAAAACGCAGCTTGTAGCGGTACAGAACGCAGGGTGCGGATATTGGCGGTTATTTCTTCGCCCACATAGCCGTTGCCACGTGTGGCAGCGCGCGTGAGACGGTCGTTTTCGTACACGAGGGCAATAGTGCCTCCATCGTATTTTGGCTCCACACAATATTCCACTTCCGCATCTTTTTCGAGGCCGCAGAGTTTTTTTACAGACGCGTCAAAATCGTTCAAATCTTCCGCATTGTAACTATTGTCCAGCGAGAGCATGGGAGTCAGGTGTGCCACTTGTGGGGCGTTTTCGGTCAGGTCTTTGCCCACGCGCTGCGTCGGCGAATCGGGCGTAACCAACTGTGGATGAGCCGCTTCGATGGTTTCGAGTTGCTTGTAGAGTTGGTCGTACTCAAAATCGCTGATAACGGGATCATTGCCCACATAATAGCACCATTCGTGGTAGCGGAGCACACGGCGGAGGTCTTCAACACGTTCGGCAGGAGGTTCTGCGAATAGGTCTGCAGCCTCCCCCCCCCGCCCCCCTCCTACAAAGGGGGAGTTTAATAGGCTTTTGGAAAGTTCGAAAAGGTTACGTTGCGCTTCTTGGCTGTACACGGTGGGCGGAATTTTGGACAAAAGTAATAGATGGGAATAGAACACCCGAATAACAAATCAACGCAAAAGCAGTTCTTTGTACCAGCCTTCCGATGGGCGAATTTCAAATGGCGAAAAAACATTTCAAAACCGGGCTTTTCTGCGTGCTGTGGTTTTTTGCTGCTGGTGCAAAGGCTCAGGATACTTGCGTCTACCTGTTTACCATTCCGCTAAAAGCCGATTTTGCCGCGGCCGACCATCTTGCCAACACCTACCTCGTGCGCGGTTTTGATCTGGAAAAATATGATTCAACCGGACGGTTTGTTACCCGATATTCCAACAATCGCCTTGGAATTCCTGCATTTCTGGACGCTTCCAACCCTTTGAAAATCTTGGTCTGGTATGCTGATTATCAGACGGCTATTTTCCTGGACCGGAACCTGACGGAATTGGGTCGGCTGAATATTGCGGAAGCGGGTTTTCCTGCCGTGCGCTGTCTTGCGAGCGCAGCCGATGGCAATATTTGGGCCTACGACGAGGCAAGTTCTCATTTGCTCAAACTCTCCTCTGCCGGGGAAAAATTGATAGAAAGCCCGCCGCTAAACCTGGAATTTGCACAGCGCTTTGCCCCGACATGCATTCGTGATGATGGTGGCCAAGCCGTTTTTCTCAGCGACCCAGCCCAAGGTGTGGCTGTATTTGACCCCTTTGCCCAATTGGACAAAATATTGATGTTCAAGGGATTGATACAGTTTGAAATCGAAAATGGAATCCTTTTTTTCGCCGAAAAAGATGGCATTCGCTCAGAAAATTGGCGAGGGGGGGCTTCCCAAAAAACATCGCTTCCAATAACGGCTCAATCGGAGGAGGCTGTGTTTTGGATTTCTAAAATGCGGCTTATTGTGCGAAATGAATCTGGCGTGTCGGTGTATCGCTATTAAAATGATTGAGCGATTTTTGTATTAATTATTTTTAGACAGGATTTACAGGATGAACAGGATTTAAGAGAGATTGTCGGCGAAGCCGACAATGCGAAGTCACACATCCTGTTCATCCTGTAAATCCTGTCTAAAAAATACAAGACTGCATCCCGTCAATCTCATGGGGCCAGCCGTTCAATTTTCCACTCCCCCCCTTCCCGCGTGTACAAAATCCGGTCGTGCAAACGGCTTAGTCTTCCCTGCCAAAACTCGAAGGCATCGGGAATCACCCGATACCCACCCCAATTGGGCGGCAGGGGCAATTTTTCCAGGCCCGCAAATTTTAACTCCATGGCTGCCTCCCGTTTTTCCAGCACCTCACGCCCTTCAATAACATGGCTTTGCGAACTTGCCCAGGCTCCAATTTGGCTCTCACGCGGTCGGCTCTGGAAGTACGCGAGCGATACCTCGGTATCAATTTTCTCCACCCTGCCTTCGATACGAATTTGTCGTTGAAGCTCCAGCCAGGTAAACAGCAAGGCCGCTTGTGGGTTGGCGGCAAGTTCTGCTCCTTTTTGGCTCTCGTAATTGGTAAAAAACGTAAACCCTTGAGAGCCATAGTCTTTTAGCAAAACCGTACGGGCGTTGGGGCGACCATTCGCGGTTGCGGTGGCAAGCGTCATGGCATTGGGTTCTAACAATTGGCTAGAGATCGCTTCTTCAAACCAATAGGCGAATTGCGCTACCGGGTCGGGTCGAACGTCGGTTTCAGAAAGCGATTCAAGCGCGTAGTGCTGGCGTAGTTCGGCGAGATTCATGTGTGAGAGGAGTGACAAATGTGAGAGGGGTATGAGAAAAAGGGGATGTTCCCTTTCTTCTTTTTTCCCATTGGGAAAATCTACCTTTGCGGCGCAAAAATCGGGGACACAGACCAATATTTTCGGTATGTTTGAGAAAAAGTCAAACACTGCCCCATTCATCATTCATCATTCATCATTTATCATTCATCATTGCAAAGAATGGCATATCTCTTCACCTCAGAATCTGTTTCAGAAGGGCACCCCGATAAAGTGGCCGACCAAATCAGCGACGCAATCCTCGACGAGTTTCTCCGTCAAGACCCCAACTCGAAAGTCGCCTGTGAAACCCTCGTGACTACCGGCTTGGTAGTAATCGCTGGCGAAGTACGCTCCCATGCGTATGTTGACGTGCAAGACGCAGCTCGCCGCACCATCGAACGCATCGGCTACACGAAGGCTGAATATCAGTTTGATGCAAAAAGTTGCGGCATCCTTTCCGCCATCCACGAGCAAAGTGCCGACATCGCGCAAGGGGTGGACGTGGGCAAAAAAGAGGACGAACAAGGCGCGGGCGACCAGGGCATGATGTTTGGCTACGCCACTGACGAGACATCAAACTATATGCCCCTTCCCCTGGATTTGGCCCACCTGCTCCTGCGCGAACTCGCCGCCATCCGCAAAGAAGGCAAGCAGATGAAATACCTCCGCCCCGACGCGAAAAGCCAGGTCACCATCGAATACTCGGACAAACACGTCCCGAAAAAAATAGACACCATTGTTATCTCGACCCAGCACGACGACTTTGATGTGGACGAAAAAATGCTTGCCAAAATCGCTGCAGACGTGCATAAGATTTTGATCCCACGGGTAAAAAAACAACTGCCTAGCCGCGAAGCACGCTTGTTCACTGCTGATGTGAAATACTTTATCAACCCGACCGGCAAATTTGTGATCGGTGGGCCACACGGCGACACGGGCCTCACTGGCCGCAAAATCATCGTGGACACTTACGGCGGCAAAGGCGCACACGGCGGCGGTGCTTTCAGTGGCAAAGACCCTTCTAAAGTGGACCGCTCGGCGGCATACGCTACGCGTCACATCGCTAAAAACCTCGTAGCCAGCGGTTTGTGCAAACAAGCGCTCGTGCAGGTAGCCTACGCGATCGGGGTTGCCAAACCCGTTGGTTTGTACGTAAATACTTACGGCACCTGCAAAGTGAAGGGACTGAGTGATGGCGAAATCGCACAAAGACTCAACCATATTTTTGACCTGCGCCCAGCAGCCATTGTGCGCCGCTATGGTTTGAAAAATCCGATTTTTTCTGAAACGGCTGCTTATGGGCACTTCGGCCGGACGCCAGAAACTAAAACGGTCAGTATTGGCCTCAATGGCCAAAAAGAGACCAAGATTGTAGAAACTTTTACTTGGGAGAAATTGGATGCCGTGGCTGATATCAAAAAAGAGTTCGGTCTTTGAGTTTCTGACAATTTTTCTTTTTTGACAGGATTTACAGGATCAACAACAGGATATATGACTCCGTAATCCTGCTCATCCTGTAAATCCTGTCAAAAAAACTCCCATGTCCTCCAGCTCCATTTTCGAGACCCGCGCCCAAGGCAAACTCCTGCTCACAGGCGAATACTTTGTGCTCGATGGCGCACTCGCACTCGCTGTACCCGTTCGTTTCGGACAAAGCTTGTGGGTGGAGGAAGGGGATTCCGTTGGGAAACTGAGTTGGCAAAGCCAAAACCCTGATGGCTCAATCTGGTTTGAGGCGGAATTTGCCTGGCCAGATTTTCAAATCCTGAACACTACCGACGAAAGCACTGCCCAGACTTTGGCCGGAATACTCCGCGCCTGTCAGCGACAAAACCCTTTCTTTTTTATTGAAAACCAATCGTTTCGTGTGTTTACGCAAAACGATTTTCCCCGCGAATGGGGGCTTGGCACGAGCAGTACGCTCATTGCTGCGCTGGCGCGATGGGCAGGTGTTGACCCGTACAAAGTTCTTTTTGATACGCTGGGCGGCTCAGGCTACGACATTGCTTGCACTTATGCTGATGGGCCAATTTTTTACCGCTTGGGAGAGGGCAAAAAGCCAATGGTGGCACGGCTTGAAGTCGTGCCACCATTCATCACGCACTTGGCCAACCACCTCTACTTTGTCTTTCTGGGTAAAAAGCAAAACAGCCGCGAGGGCATTGCCCGCTACCGTGGGCGAGTATCCCAAAACCCTGAGATCATTGAAAATATATCGCGGCTCACACAACAGTTTTTAGCGGCCAAAACGCTGGCTGAACTCGATTCCGTCCTATTGGAACACGAAATTATAGTCAGTGAAACGCTCGGGCTTCCACGGGCTAAAGATTTGTATTTCAACGATTTCTGGGGCGAGGTTAAGAGTTTGGGGGCTTGGGGTGGGGATTTTGTGTTGGTGACGAGCCTGAGGTCGGAAGAGGAGACTAGGAGATATTTCCAGCAGAAAGGACTAGCGGTTTTTTTGCCTTGGCGGGAAATTACTTTCGGAAAAAATGAGATAATCTGATGTACCGATCATTCGCAAACGAGTTTGCCTGTCCTGATGAGGCGGCCATCCTTTTCTAAAAACCAAAAATAAATACCAGTGTGGGGCAAATGTCCGTCAGAGGCTTGCTCGATCAAAATAGCGGATTGAACCTTCCTTCCATAACAGTCAGTCACAATAAAAGTGGCATTGCGAAGCACTTCACTGACAAACACGGTAAAGGCTCCACGAGTAGGATTTGGTGCAACCGAAACGATATGTTCTTCGCTAAGGTCGTTGACCGTGGAAACATAATCAAGAAACGGGCAATCACTGTTTGTCGGGGAGTAGATACTGTCTCCACTTTGAAAACAAAGTAAACTGGTCGTGTATATGCCACCAGATACCAATAAGAAAGTGGGCTGAAAATAAGTAAGCCCATTACTTCCTCCCATCCCTTCTAAGATGTAATTTTCTTCATAAACAGGAACACCCCCATTGCCAGAAGTATAAAACTTTTTTGCAGAAGCCCCAAAAAACGATCCGTTTTCTATTGAATCAACTACTCCTGCCGCGAGAAAAATGGTGGATTGCATAGGTGTCGCGTCACCCACTTGTAGGTTGAAGTCATAGATAATTCTTTCTGTAGAATCAACACTTGGAAGAGAATAAACCTTGTTTTCAAAAGTATCGTGTCGGATAAAAGTTGGCCCTACGCTATCCTGACTGTATGAAGTCAATGGCGGCTGGGGGTGTGGCAAAATAACCGTGGTCGTGAAGTGAAAGGTCGAATAGAGTTTGCGGTATGCTCACAAGGCGAATAACCAAAAGTATTTCTGAATTCTCTTATTTCCAAATCGCTCTCACCACCATGTTGCCGGGAGTTGAAACTCAACCTACCTTCGCACTTTCCCAAAGTGCTCCACAAATCATGCAGAAACCCGCCTTGCTGTTTGCCTTGTTTTTCCTGATTTCCTGCAACAGCCCGGAAGCGCGGCTAAGGCACCTACAACACGATTTTGGGGAAAAATTTGCGCAGCAAGATTTTTTTGAAATCAAGTTAAAAGACGAGGTGCTTCATTTGCCGCTACCGCCGTCTTCCGAAGCACCATTAGCGCAAAAAGCAGCATTGGAAAGCCTTCAAAAAGAGGCCAACTCCATTGAAAAAGAAAAGCTGGGCACAGAAAACCAAAAGAAGTTGGTACAACTCCGCTTAGCCTTGGGCGATTGCGTGGTACAGGCTGGCAACAGTCTTTTCGACCCTTCGCGCTACACCATCTCGACGCGTTTACGGCAATTTTCCGAACACCCGGAGCTTCTACTTTTTCTTGAGAAAATCCCAGCCTATTATACCCAAATAGAGCAACGCTGGCATAGGCCTGATATCCGCTTTGTACCAAAAGCAGTGGCCGAATCGCAAATCACGTTGGATCTGCTAGAAGCGTTGGAGAAAAAATCGAACGGAGAAATTGCAGCGCGGACAGCAGCTGCACGGGCAGCAGTGAAGGATTTTATTGGCCTTTGTCAGAGCGGGATTTTGAGGTAGCGCGAAATTCATTTCGCTAACCTGAGACAAATAAATTTCGTCCTACTTAA
>CAZPTQ010000144.1:0-13373 GCA_964589365.1 uncultured Saprospiraceae bacterium | reverse complement strand
TGGTGAATGGTTTATTGGTGATTGGTGATTGGTTGATTGGTCATTGGTCATTGGTCATTGGTTGATTGGTTTATTGGTGATTTGGCTATTTGGGAGTGTTCATAAAACTGTGTCAACTGCTGGTTACACCCCTTACCCCTAAAGGGCAATATCGTTGACTTAAGGGTTTGTGTGTATAAAAGGGGCGTAGCCCCGACACCGTTTATAGAACAATATTTTGCGTGTTTTATGGAGGGGCGTAGCCCCGGCACGATTTGTCAGGGGTGCCGCCACTACGTGGCTCGTTCACACACCCGATTTTTCTATAAACGGTGTCGCCACTACGTGGCTAAAACCCTTAAGTCAACGACATCGCCCTATAGGGGAGTTTATTCCGTCGAGTGCATAACTCAATGAATAACAAACAATTATCCACCTATTCGAATTTGCTCCCCTTTAGGGCAGTGTCGTTGAGGGGTTGGGGGTGTAACCAGCAGTTGACGCAGATTTTTGAACACTCCCGGCTATTTGTTTGCCCAATCACCAATAAACCAATCACGAATCAACCAATCACGAATCAACCAATCACCAATCACCAATTAACCGTTATTTTTGCGCTATAAATTGATTTTCAATGAGAAGCAAACTCAACACCCTCCTCTTGCTCCTGCTTTTTAGCACTGTTTTTTCTGCGAAAACGCTGGCGCAGGCTCTCGTAGACGGCTATATTTTTGAAGCCAACAATCGTGGATACCTTAATCAGGTAAAGGTCACGATATTTGAATTGCCCGACAACATAGTGCGCGGCGAAACGGAAACAAGTCTCGACGGACACTTTGTTTTTGATCTCCCGCCCGGGCAGTATCGTGTGCTGGCGTACAAGGACATATTTTTTGAAAAGAACGACACCATAAATCTCGGCAAAGAAAAGGTTTTCCTCAAAATGGAGCTGCGCCGCCGACCTGGTTACCTTTTCGATGCCACGATCGCAGAAGTGCGAGAAAGTCCGGATCAGATTGTAGATGCCATACAAGGTGCGACAGTAGAGATTTATAACCGGACAAACCGCCAATCCGAACTTACTATCAAAGAAGATTCGGACGCATTTTTCAACTTTACCTTTGAACGCGGCAATCATTATACCATCTTGATCCGAAAAGAGGGCTTTCTGACAAAACGAATCGAAGTGTACGTCAACGTGAATGGCTGTATCGTCTGTGTGGACGGGGTCCGTGAGCTAAGCCCTGGTGTGACTGACAACCTTGCTGCCGGCAACAATGAAGGCACCCTGCTTGCCAATATCGAACTTGACCGCGCCAGAATTGACAAACGCATCCAAATCCAAAACATCTACTACGACTATGACAAATGGGATATTCGAGCCGATGCCGCCGAGCGCCTTGACAATGTGGTGACGCTGATGAAAGACAACCCCGGCATTTCGGTCGAATTAGGTTCGCACACCGATAGCCGTGGCAACGATGATTACAACCAGATACTTTCCCAACGCCGAGCCGCCGCCGCCGTTGCGTATATCGTTAGCGAAGGCGTAGACAGTGCTCGAATTACCGCCCGTGGTTACGGAGAGTCGCAACTCGTAAACCGATGCCGCAACGGCGTTGAATGCAGCGAGGAAGAACACCAGCAAAACCGCCGTACCGAGCTGCGCATTACAGGAATTTCAGAAAAAACAAGTTGGAAATCATTGCCGCAAATCATTGAAGAAGAAGAACTTGAGCGAGTCAACAAATCTAAATCTGCTCGCCCAAAACGTTTTCAGGAAGCCAATACTTCGGTGCCTTTGCCTGAAATACAACTATCAGTTGACGATTTGTCCGAGCACGTCAAGGCAGTTGCTCCAGCCCCCTCGCCCCGCAAACATTCAACATCAAAACCTAATGGGAAGGACGAGGAAGAAAACGAGGTTCGTATCCTCCAATTGCCGGCCACATTCAGGGGCTGTGCGGTGGAGATCGTTCGAAGTGAGTTCGAACTTCCCACCAATAACACCGCCTTTCGTGGATATAAAGAGGTGTTCCGCCTGCTGGAAAACGATGGAAAATTTACTTACTTGATTGCCAATCTCGGCCCCAAAGATGCCGCCACGGCTTATTTCAAAAAGAAAGTTAAACCAAGTAATAAAACTGCCAAATTGGTCCTGTACACCGAAAACGGGAAAGAATACCTGCCTGAATAGGGAATTGCACAAGCTAAATATTTTCAACCCTCCATCATTAAAAATGAACGAATTACACTGGAAAAACGCCGAGGGTCTGAACCTCTTCGCTGCAAATTGGTCAGTAAAAAATCCTCGTGCCGTCATCGCCCTGGTACACGGTCAGGGGGAGCATATTGGCCGTTATGGCCATGTGGCCAAGTGGTTCAATCGCCACGACATCGCAGTGTTGGGCTTCGACCATCAAGGCTACGGCCAGAGTGAAGGCAAGCGCGGCCATGCTAAAAACCTCAAAGTATTGCTCAACGATATAGGCCTTTTGCTCCAAAAAACCAGGCAATTGTATCCCAATACCCCTATATTTCTATACGGGCACAGTATGGGCGGTGGCTTGGTGTTGAATTATGTCACCCGTCGCAATCCCGATTTGTCAGGATTAATCGTCACAGGCCCCTGGATTCGCTTGGCGTTTGAAACGCCCGCCCTGAAATTGATCGTGGGAAAAATTTTGCGTTTTTTTATGCCAACCTTGCGTTTGCCCACAGGTTTAGCCGCTAATTTCATCTCGCACGACGATACAGTGGTTGAGGCTTATCTGAATGACCCACTCGTACACAACAAACTCAGCGCAGCAGCTGGAATGGCCCTTTTGGGAGGGGCAAAATGGTTGGATACTTGGGCGGGCGAATTCAACATACCAGTGCTTTTACAACATGGAGGGGATGACAAACTCACGTCAGCAGATGCGACGCGCAGGTTTGCCGAGCGGGTAAAAGGCGATGTAACCCACCGCGAATGGCCAGACCTATACCATGAAATTCACAATGAAAAGGAAAAGGAGGAGGTGTTTGCGTACACTTTGAATTGGATGGAAAACAGGCTCTAACCCAATATATCTGTCAATCGGATCTTTAGCTCGGGCATTACCTCATATCCTGAAAGATGGCCTTCAAATTTGATCGTTTGAATATTGCCGTTTTCTGAATAAACATAAGTGCGGCGATTTTGCGGGTCAATAAGCCATCCGAGCCGGCTTCCACAATCCATGTACTCGGCCATTTTTTCGTGAAGCTCATGTAGGCTTTGATCCTGAGAGCGAAGCTCCAGCACAAAATCAGGTACAATGGGCGCAAATTTTTGCTGGTCCTCTGGTGCTAATGCCTCCCAACGTTCTTTCAAAATCCAGGAAGTATCGGGTGATCGTTCTGCACCGTTCGGTAGCTTGAAGCCGGTGGAGGAATCAAAGACGTGGCCGAGTTTGTGTTGGCGATTCCATAGGCCAATTTCCATAGAGATTTCGAAATTTCGGCGTCCAGTTTCTGACGTGGTTGGAGGCACAATAATGATTTGACCATTTGGGGCGCGTTCGATTCGAAGTTCGTGGTTTTTGATGCAAAAGCTATAGAATTCCTCATCAGACATACTATCCCCCTGTAATCGCATAGGGCTGCCATTGTGGAATTTGAAATTTACATCAGAATTATATTCAGCTGCTTCGACCATAATAATGGCTGGTTTGAATGGGCAAATTTACATATTAATCAAACTCCAATCGCTTTTCGCAGGTACTCATTTAGACCTTTTCCTGCGCTGAAATATTCCTCTACAAAATCACGGAAGTCAGGCCGGAGGCAATTTTCTGAGTCGAGCTCGGCCATGAAATAGAATTGCTTGTTTGCTAAAAAGGGTTCTTTTTTGGCGGCCTCCTTAAATTCTGCGGGCAAAACCTTGTTCTTCTCAAACCAGTCGCGGTTGTTGTTCTGGCTGAGTTCATATAGAAATTGAAGAAATTCTTTGTTTAGCATAGCATAACTTCTTAAAAATCAGTCCCTAATGCGATGTGCAGCAACGGTTTTTGAACCTGCCTCGATTCAATGCCCCATGCATAATCAGCGCGGAGGTATAGCCCGAATATCACAGAACGCAGCCCTATACCGTAGCCCATCACAATGGGGTCTCGGAAATAATTGACCTTCATAATAGAGGTGATGGGCCCTTGCTTGGGTCTGTACAGCGTTTGTGTGTTGATCGGATTGTCGAAAGAATAGGGGCTGTTGCCCTGCCAGGCGGTGCCGGCATCAAAGAACCCAATAATCTGGAAATTGCGCCAGAAGTTGCCGATTACCGGCTTTTTGAAAAAATACTTGAACACAGGGATCCGAAGCTCGGCATTCATCAGCGCGAAAGTGTTGCCGTTGCGGATATTTTGCTTGAACCCGCGCAGGTTTACGGCTGGGGCCTGGTAAGCAAAACCATCGTCGGCGGGTAAGGTGATGTTGTCGTTGAATTTCGGGAATACCCAATTGTCCACTCCGCCCAAGATATAAAGCATTTTTTCAGAGCCAAATGAAGTCGCACCCGCAAAGCGTACCGCCAGTTGAGAGCGGCGGTCAAGCATTTGGTAGTGCCGGGCATCAAAGCCAACGATGGTCATAAATCCATTGTTCAACTTCAAGCTCCAGGTAGGCTCGGTATTGAATGCGAAACCTTTTACCAGATCGGTGTAAATTTTGGCCCTTGTACCCGTTTTCAAATTCAAATCTACGTCAACCGTATTGTCGAATACAGCGGCGAGTCGAACCGATGCGCGTTGTTCAGCGCGGTCGGGCGCGGCAAGCGTGATGGCATCCGAGCTGAGGGCACGTACCTTGTCTTCGCGCAATGCAAAAGTGGCGCGGAGGCTGGTGAACACATCAAAAGGATAGCGCAACTCGTACTGCCCCATGAGGGTGTTGGTACGCTCTTGAAAATCGGGAGGAAGGCTTGGGGGGCTTCCTGCGTCACGCAATCTGCTGGTTACCAAAGTGCGGCGATAAAGCACATAGCGTTTGTCCAAGCGCTTTTTCTTGTCGTCCATCCAAAGATAATACTCCGCTCCGTTGAAGGTGGTGGGCAGGCGAAATCCTGCTTCAACCACATAATTTTCCAGCAAATCCTTGAAATTGGCCCGGAGCAAAACACCTGGTGGGGGCTGCTGGAGCCTACTTTGAGGGCCTTCATAAAGTTGCAGCCCTTCGAACATCTGATTGTTGTCCATCGTTGTGGACACATAATCAGTGCGGAAACGCAGCCGGTAGGGAATGATCTTGAAGGAGTAAAACCGCACGATTTCACCGTTTTTGCCATATTGCGTCGAGGGCCTTTTCAAGGGGCGACGTGGTGGTGTGAGCACCATCGAATCGGCGCTGGGTTCAGCTGCTGCTTCTATTTTATTCTCCAATTTTTCCTCAGCGGGGCGGCTCTGAACGGGTTCGCTGCGCGGCCCAGGCACAGCCAAGTAGTCGGGAATCTGAATGAGCCAACCGGGTTCAATATAGGGCAGGGTATCCCGGTCAGATGGCGATAAGGGAAGCTTGTCGTTGCGAGTATCGGGTTGTTTGCCAGGTGTTTGAGGGATTGCCTCTAAGGGCGGTTGAGGTGGAATGGGAAGCCCAGCAGTACGAAGGGTCTGTTCGCGCCGAAGGGTCGTTTTTGCAAGTACAGGGGTTTCGGGTGCTATGTTTTTTTTATATAAAAACTCTTTTCTCCCTCTTTTTATCCTTTCCACAACCAGCCCCGCACGAGGAGCAGCATGTTGCTCCTGAATGTTGCGGTCGTAATTTGTCAGATTCCAAACGAGCGGTTTTTTCTTGAATACCGGGCTGCTCCGAATGCTGTCGATCTGGGTGGAGTCAATGTTTTTCAGCACGGTATCCAAGGGCGCCAGGAACGTTAATATCCGCCCAAGTGGCCATTCCAATGGTTGCGTCATGTCCAGCGCCTTCACTTCTCCGCCATCTTTCAAATAAATAACTGCTTGGTGATAGGCTATAAAAGGCTCCAGTTTGCCCGCCTGCTGGTTGATTATACCGCTTTCGTCGCTGAGATAGGCAAAATGCGCCGAGTCCAGCCCAATAGGGTTACGCTCGTTGAAGAGCGGCGTGTTGGTGATCCGCACCAATTCGGGGCTGCGACTATCCAAGTCAAAGAGAAAAATATCGAAGTTGGTGATGGGCAGGATGGTGTCGAGTCGTTGAAACGAGAGGGTGTCGGTATTTCTGTTGCTTGCAAAAAGCAGGCTTTTCCGGCCATCCAGCGTGGCAACAGAAACATCGAGGTCGTCCCAAAAATCGTTCGTTATGCGCTCTGTCTGGCGTGTGATGGTTCGGTACACAAAAAGGTCCGACTGGCCCTTTACCGCCGCCGAAAATGCGATGTCGTTGGGCGATAGGTAGTCCATATTGAACACGCGCTGGAATTCCGGCGAAAGATTACTGATTTCTTTTTTTCTTTTTTCCAGATCAATAACAGCCAATCGTGGCACGTCGCGGCGTTCGTAAAGGACGGCCAGATGCTGGTTGTCGGGGTTCCAGGCCAATTGCGGGTAATTATAATCAGTGGCTTGCAGGGCATTGCGGGCCCCGCCTTTGAGCACGCGTTTGCGTTTTAGCGTTTCCAGGTCTTGCACGTACACTTTCCATTTCCCAATATCATTGCTCGCCCAGGCGATCCTTTTTCCATCAGGGCTGATTCTCAATTGGGAAAGGGGCAATTTCTTTCTGTTTTTTATTGAAATTTTTCCTGCTTCGGCAGGTGTTTTTTGGCCGCGCGCCTCTTCGCGGTAGACTTTTTGGTAATATTCGAGCATCGCATCGGTAGTGCGACGGTAACCGCTGCCGAGTATGTAGAAAAAGCCGTTGTCTACGCTGCGGTTGATGCGTGTCAGATAAAGCAGGTTGCTGACAGTACCTGGCCCAAAATGGGTGCTGATATAGTGCCAAAATGCGTGGCCGGCAAAGCGGGGGTGTTCTCGGGCGAGTTTGTCGAAGGTCTTGTAGCGACCAGTTTGAAGCAGGTCGCGCAGCCGGTCGTCTTGTTCGGTCGTCCATTCTTCGCCGCAATAAGCAGTGAGGCCACTGGTGTACCAAGTCGGGAGGTTGAGCAACACAGCGTTGGACACTATTTCTTGCAAGTTCGCGCCGTACAACATCGAATTGATCAATACGCCCGCCACGCCCTCGCGTATCTGTGCCCGCAGGTGGCGGTGGTTGCCATCGAAAAAGACAAAGACTTTGTTTCCAACCACTTTGGTTTCTCCGGTGCTCAAGAGGAACACGTCGTCTTCGCCAATATTGCTTTGCTTCAGGTCGGTAAGGTCGCTAAAAACCAGAATTTCAATCTTTTCGGTGACCTGATGTTCCAGCAATTTCTGTACTTCAGGGAAATCGAATTCGGCCATTTGCAGCGCCGATTGCGCCACGGTCCTTGCATCGCCATACCAGTAAGTGGTAAAATTGGGCGTTTCGTACAAACTCCAGTCATCAAACTGATGGTGATATTGAACACGGTTTTTCCCAAAGGAGGTTTGGGTAGTGGTTTGCGCATTCATGTGTAAACCGGAAAATGCAAAACCGGAAAAAAGGAAAATATAAAATTGAAAAGCCGTCTTTGCCATAGCCTCAGTTTTTGTGTTTGGACGGTCAAATATGGGGGAAATTTATGAAATTTTTTTTGCCAGACCGAATTTGGTAAAAAGCAGACATAAACGGCAAAAAAGGATATCAGAAAAATGTAAAACTGATTTAATCTGAAGCATTTTGAATCAGATTTTTTATAGGCGTATGTTAAATATTTTTGCCACATGCGGTGGTTTGGAATTTATTTGAATACATTGCACACGTTTTGCTCCCCCGCTCATGTGCGCCGGGGCGATTCATAATCCGTTTTTACCCACCATAGCGCCTCGCCGCCGCCAAAGGCTAAGGCGAGTAAAAGCGCGAAACAGGGTCAGTGCCAAGCCTCAAAGGAGGTACATCACGCTAATCATTTTTATGCTCAGTACCTTCCAACAGTAAGTGCGAAGGTTTTTCAATCCACATCCTTGCTGCGTATCCCCCCCTGGTCTGTTCCAGTGAGGCTTAACCGATTTTTTCATTTCTAAACACTCACCAAAGATGAAACAAGCCTTAAATTTAACGCTCCAACGCTCCAACGAAATCCTGGGAATTTAGTACCGGGGCTAACAATTGCCCTGCTATTCGGGATGAATCCATTATCACTTGCTCAACCCTGTGATTTGTTTGCAAACTTCTCATTCACCGTTACTGGATGCGATGTAGAATTTCAGCCTTGGAGCAATGGAGTCGGCATGACACATTTCTGGACATTTCAGACAAATGGTGTCGGTCTAACCTCTACCTCAAATATTTATCGCTGAATGCCGAATGTACGGGCAACGGAACGCACTTATGGAGCATCGCCCCCAATGTTCCGAACGCTTGTATTACATTGTCCAATTTTTTTCAAGGGGCCCCTGTTCAGGGCATGATTCAGGTCACCAATATAAATACTTGTATTGTGGGTTCTTTGATCGTAACCCACCGATTCAGCTGCCCAAATAGTACCGTTCATATTGTTACGCAGACTTTGCCCATTCAAGATGAGGGTATCTTCATCGGAAAAGACGCAACAACCACTCCATTGACGGACTACAATTGTGTGCTGCCAGGTGCACTCTATAACGGGGCCTGCACCGTCTATTCCAGTGGCATTGTCACGGTAGACAAAGCCTTTACCTTTTCGTCGGCGAACGTGCGCATAGAACCGGGACTTTCAGGTTTTGATGTTATCAAGAACTTCACACTTGATCAAAACACCGTAGTGAGCGGCAACGCCGAAGCGGATTGCAACTGCTTGTGGCGGGGCATTAATGTGTATGGAACAAACACTATGACCACAGACACAGATGCGTCTATCCAGGATGCGCTGTATGCCATCCGTGTGGGGTATAAGAGTACGTTAAGCATCAAAAAAACATTGTTTGTTCGGAATTACATAGGGATTCGTTCAACTGAAGGAGGATTTAACCTGATCGCTTTTGAGGAAAACAGGTTTGATGGTCAGGGGCCACTGAAAAACATTTGCAGCCTGGATCCATTAAACGATATTGTCGTAGCGGGCCTCGCCTTTTACACATGCGGTACAGCAGTACCCTACCAACCAGGCAAGGGCTTTGCAGGGATGTACCTAAGAGATGCGGGAAGTGTGAGCTTGCCTGCATTGACTTTTGCCAAGCAAAATTTGTTTTATGATCTGGCTGTAGGCATTGATGCCAAAGACACGGAGTTAAGTATAACTCGAAATAGTCGTTTTAAGGACATTGTTCCTTTACCTTCTTTATATGATATCCCCTATGGAGGAATCGGGATTCGGTATGTGGATTCAGAAAATAAGGGGGTAAACGGTTTTCATATGATAGGCAACGGCAAACATTTCGCTGGGTCTCCGGATTTCGACAACTGTATATTCGGCATTTATTTGTCATCCAGTGTTCCGGCAACTGTTAATTCAGGCACAAGGATAGAGGTGACGAGTTGCAGAATTCTAGGTGCACATATTGGAGTGTTTTTATCAGACAATTGCGGGCCAGGCGTTTTTACTGGAATTTTTCCTAAAGGGGGGATTGGAGATAACTATATAGAAGTAAACCCTGGTACAGGTCAGCTTTATTCAATCGATCTTTCGGGAATTGTCCTTACTGACTTTAATGATTTTCAATGCGCACCTGAATTCTGGAAAAATACAATAGATGTTAATCAGGACGTACCCTGTGGTGCTTATGGTATAAGAGCATCTGGACTTCTTCTTCCGGGCCAGACCTTGGACCAAGTAAATATCAACAAAAATCAGATTAATGTCAATCAAGGCGCATATGGGATAAGCCTTGGAACCTATAGCAATGCTTGGGTTCACGACAACAGCGATGCCGCTTTTCCGGGTGCGGGTATTTTTTTAAATTATGCACACCTGCCGGAGGATTGCGGGGGTGATATGTGGGATTATAGCACGGGCATTTCTGTAGTAAGTGGAATCAATAACCTTGTTGGTTGCAATGATGTTACATCCTTACCTGATGAAAATCATGGTTTAATTGTCGGGGGGCATACTAATGGCACATTCGTACGCAATTATCTGGAAGGAGGGCGCTTTAGTACGAGATTTTCATTTCCAAATGGTGGAACAACACGATTCGCTTGTAACACCATGAGCAATTACTTTGAAAACGGCCTTCATTTTCACAATGGAGCCACCACAGGCGATCAGGGCACTTCCTTCACAATGACGCATGGTAACATTTGGATTAACAGCAATCCATTGTTGACGGATGCATTTATTGATTTTCCAATTTCCAACCCAACTTCTTCGCGTTACTATGTGAAGGCTGTTGCAGGGGAAAACCCTAGTACTAATGTAGCAAACTGGTTTTTTGCTAATGTTCCGATTGATACTGTTCCTACGTGCTATTATGATTGCCCGATTACGGCCCCCCAATTCTTTATGTCGGAGCTCACGGCACCGGACAGTGCGGTAGCCTCTGAGATGTCTTACTACAATTATTACCCCGAGGCAGCCCGATGGATACATGAGCGCAACCTGCTTGAAAAACTGGCACTCAACCCCTCTTTGAGCATGGATAATGCGTTTATGGGCGAGTTTTTGGACGATCGTCAGAATACCGCGATGGCAGGTCTGGTGAGCGTAAACAACAATATTGACAACCTTTTTGCCCTTAGCGAGACACAAAAAAATGGTTTAGAATCCAATGCCAACGCAACAACAATGTTGTTAACACAGCTGAATTATTTGGATTCCGTGGCCTGTGCAGGACTCAGTTTGTCCGTATTAGAGACGAACAGAGACGAACGCGACAGCTTGGCAGCAGCGCTGGATGAGGTTCGTGCAGCATCCGATTCACTCGCTCGCTCCCTGAAGCAACAATGGTTGGATGGCGTGCCAGCTGTGCTTGCCGAATTGGAGGGCATTGTGCCGACCAATGTTTATGAATCGAACGAACAGTATGTGCTCAAAATTTATCTGCACACGCTGAATTCGGGCAATCAGGTTTCTGCTGCTGCAATAGACAGCCTGCTCAACATTGGCCGCGAATGCCCTATGGTCAATGGCCCATGCGTTTACAATGCACGTAGCTTGTATCATAAATTTACCGGTATTTTTTTACCGGAAATTGATTGTCCTGAGTTGGAGGAACGTACATCTGAGCAATTTCGCCACCAGTATAAATCATCAGGGGTATCACTTTACCCCAATCCTGCCAATGATGCATTGATGGTTAAGCTGCCGGACAATGCCGAGATTGGAAACTATCACCTGAGCATAACCAATTTATTGGGCGTGGTGGTAGTGAATACACAAATCCACCCTGTCGAACACCAAGTCTCGACCGGCCCTCTGCCGAACGGTGCCTATTTTGTGCGGATCGTACAAAATGGCATAGAGCTGTTGACTACAGGCATCTTAATCCAGCACTAAATCTAATTCCTTCACCAATCAGGGGGCATCCGATGTCGGGTGTCCCCTGGATAATTTATACAACCATGAAACAGTTGTTGACAATGTCCTTATGTTTTTTGGCTTCTTTACTTTACAGCCAGAAATACGATTATGTCTGGATGTCGGGGGGCTATATTCCAGATGATACTTTATCGGGAGACTTTACGATTGATTTTAAAACTTTCCCGCCTTATATCGAAAGGATAGTAGACAGTTTGACAATGGGAGGGTCGAACATTACAATTTCAAATTACGGTGGTACTATGCAATTTTATACAAATGGGTGTATAATTAGAACCCAAAACCATACCACGATGGCTGGAGGTGTTATTAATGGGGGCCCGAGTAATTCAGCCTGGTACTCATCGTGCGGTCCTACAGGTATGGGTGATTATAGAATTCTTCAAGGTTTATTTTCAATTCCTTTTGATAATGGAATACATGAAGTATTTCATATCAGATTTGAATCTATTCCACCCGCGCCGAGTACCACTTGCGCAAACGAGGCTTTGTTGTTGTCTCGCATAGACATGAACGCCAACCAGGGCTTGGGCAAGGTGGTATTTAAAGATTCGGTGCTGGTGGAAGGGTGTCTCCAAACCGCCTGTGCCAACCGCCATGCCAATGGGCGCGATTGGTGGGTATTGCTTCCCGACAATGTCCATAACCGCTTTTACCGCTTTCTCTCAACGCCAGAAGGGATACAAGGGCCTTGGATACAGGAAATAGAGAACCCTACTACGGTTGATACATTTTACTATGGCGGCTGGAGTGAATTTTCTCCAAATGGGGAACGCTTGCTCATTAATGACATTCAAACTGGTACCGCCATTTATGATTTTGATCGCTGTACGGGGCTCTTGTCTAACTTAAAGTTTATTCCCGCAGAAGGTATTGTCTACGGATATGGGTACGCAGCCGCATTCTCACCAGATAACCGAATGATTTATGTTGTTAAAGATTATTTAAAAAAGATAGAACAGTTTGATTTGAAGGCCGCAGATATAGGCGCTTCACGAACCGTAATTGCGACCTGGGATGGTTTTCAGGATTATTTTAAGCCTAACGGCCCTCCAATTCAGACGTCTTTTTGGTTTTTCCAGCACGGGCCAGATGGCAAACTCTACAACTGGGCGGGTGGATCCAGATTCATGCATATAATGGATTTCCCCAATCGGAAAGGGACAAATTGCAATTTGCGTCAAAGAGTTATTCAATTGCCTTATTATACTTTTGGCGCCAACGCCTATTACCCCAACTACCGCCTTGGCCCCATAGACGAATCTTCCTGCGATACCCTGGGCATAGACAATCTCCCCGCAGCCCTCTTTCGCTACGATATAGAGGACACGCTCAGTCCCTTGCAGGTAACTTTTACGGATGTATCGTCTTACCTGCCCACCGCCTGGCATTGGGATTTTGGAGATGGCGCCATGAGTCAGGACACGAACCCTATACACACTTATGCCCTGCCAGGCACTTATAATGTGTGCCTCATCGTGAGCAATGCTTATGCCGCCGACACTTTTTGCCGCCAGGTAGTGGTGGGCACTACGGGTATACATGAATTGCCTGTACTGCCACATGCGCAGGTAAGCCCTAACCCTTTTTCTAGCGAACTTCGGGTGCAGTTGCCCGCATTGGTGGGCGTGTCTCCCCATTTTGTGCTGTATGACCTTTTTGGCCGCGAGGTACAATCGGCTAGGCTTCGGGATTTTGACACTTATCTGCCGCTGTCGCAGCTGCCAGCGGGCATGTATGTGTGGCAGTTGCGCTGGAACGGGGTGCAGACGCAACAGGGGAAATTGGTGAAAGCGTTCTAATCAAGGGGTTGTGTCGCTTGCCCAGACTTTCCAAGTTTTAAAAACTTGGAAAGTCTTTGTCCGCG
>CAZPTQ010000143.1:0-13643 GCA_964589365.1 uncultured Saprospiraceae bacterium | reverse complement strand
GTTCGTATTCCCCAAACGCCCTTATGGGCTACCAAAATGCCACCGCTACGCGGTTTTCTTTGAAACCAAAATACCGAAAAAACGCACGTTATTTTATTTGCCTCAAAACATCGCAACCTCTTCTGCTCGCAATTTCTCCAAATACGCCCGTTTCATCGGATCCCGATAAAACAAATTCATGGTCTCAAAGGGAATGATTTTTTTGTCGTCCAAGCTCACAATGTGTACACAAGATTTTTTAATGGAACGCACATCGAAATCATAAGCATCTATGAAGCGCATGATGATGATTCGGAACAGGTTTTCGTAGCCCAGATTGGGCGCGTTCACCTGTGGCAGACAGCACATAAGACTTTGGTTTAGTTCGTTGGTGGCGCATTCAACCGAATTTCCCGTGCTGAACAGTTGTACCATGTGCTGATGAAGCCGTTCATCTTGTTCGTATACAATGGTATTGCGCGAGTTATCCAAGATATCTTGCGGGTTGATGAATCGCGTGAGCGGGAACACCTGACCGTCTATTTTCAAGGCATAAGCCATGGCCAAGGCATCAGGATTGCAAGGCACAGGAATTATGTCTTCGGGTTGAAAAATCGGGGCTTGACGCAGAATTTCCTTGCGCACTTCGGTGAGTGTAATTCGGTCGGTAGCAGGGTCAAAACCATCTGTGCGGCCAGCGACTTGCGTGGGTTGGAAAGTGACACCTCGCACACATTTTTGCTGCAATGCAAAGTCTAGAACTTTGCCAATTTCTCCGTCATTCAGACCTTTTTGCAAGGTCATGACGAGCGTGGTGGAGAGGTTCACCCTGTTCAGATTTTCCAGGGCCTTCATTTTCGTTTCCAACAAATTCTCTCCCCGCAAATTTTCCAAAACATGTGGCTCAAAAGAGTCGAATTGCAAGTAAACCTCGAAATCGGGCGCGTAGGTTGCCAGGCGTTCAGCAAAACCCGGGTCTTTGGCAATGCGGATGCCGTTGGTGTTTACCATCAAGTGGCGGATGGGCTTTGTCTTCGCAATGTCCAGTATTTCAAAGAATTGTGGGTGTATCGAAGGTTCGCCGCCACTGATTTGAACAACATCTGGTTCGCCTTCATTAGCCACCACAAGGTCGAGCATCATTTCAATTTCTTCCAATGTCCGATGCCGCCCGTGGTGCGGGCTAGACTCGGCATAGCACGTCGGACAAGAGAGGTTGCAGCGGTCGGTCACTTCCACGATGGTAAGGCAGGAGTGCTGTTCGTGGTCGGGACAAAGCCCGCAGTCATAGGGACAACCAAAGTGCGTGTGCGTATTGAATTTGCGCGGCATTTCGCTGCGTTTGGCGTAGTTGCGCGTGGTTCGATAGTAATCCACATCGTCGGCAATCAGCACTTTTTCTGGGCCGTGGGTGGGGCAACGTTTCAGCATCCACACCTTGTCGTTTTCAAAAACCACCTTTGCATCTACCCGGCGAAGACATTGCGAGCAGAGGCTAAGGGTAAAGTCGTAGTAAATGTAGGGGCGGTCCATAATGGTGACTGGTATATTGGTGATTGGTGGCTGACCCGTCCTACGGCTTCAAGCCGTAGGACGGGTACGGCCAGTGCCTAATCGGGATTTTTTTCTCCCTGCAACCTCCTGATCATATAACTCACCACAAGCATCACAATCAGGCCAATGGCATAGGAGGAGCTGAACATCAGCCAATCGTAGTCATCCCTGCTGACGACTTCTTTTTTGGCAGTAAGCCCCCAGAGATTTCCCAATTTTTTCTTGGTAAAAAAGTGAGAAACCAGATTGGAAGCCGTTAGGCCAGCCAGATAACCTACTGAAAGGTTTAGAATTTCGCCCGAAACGAAATGAAAGAATTTTTTGAGCATATTTTTTTTAAAACACTAGGAACAAAGAAACTTTAAATTTATAGTTTTAATTCTTTGAATTTCACGCGCTTGCGAAGCCCTTCTACAAATTTCAACATCGCGTTTTGCGCCGAAAGCGCCATACCTGGCACAAGGTCGCCGTTGCGTTCGACGCGCGAGGCGGGCAATGCAAAAAAAGTCGTTTTCCCAGCCGCAGTCTTGTGGATGTAGCGCCAAACCGGGATCATGCCGTGTTCGCCTAAATGCACTTCTGGAGATCCTTTCCGCTTCAATAAATCTACCTGAAAAAGGATGCCGCCATCGGTGTTGGGTTGCTGCTGGTTTGAGATGAAATTGCCCAGTGAATATACCACCAGTGCTTCTTTTTCCGAGCCATCGGGCATGGTTGCCCGCTCCATACGAATGGGCTGCACCACATGCGGGTGCGAGCCGATCACCATGTCAGCACCGTTTTGAATGAGGAATTTTGCCTGCTCGCGCTGCACGGCATTTTCGGTCAATTGATATTCCAAGCCCCAGTGCATTACCACAATGATGTAGTGCGGTTTGCGGGCGCGGGCTTCGGCCAAATCTGCCGCAATCTGTTTGTTTTCAATACGATTCACAATTGTGGGCGCTTCCGTTGGCAGCCCGTTGGTGTCGTATGTGTAGTTGAGCAATGCGATTTTGAAACCGTTTTTATAAATCATCAAGGGATACAAAGCATCGCGGTCGCGCTGGTTTTTGAAGGTTCCGGTTTGGAGAAAACCCTCTTTGCGCAGTGTTTCGATGGTATTCACCACCCCCAATCCGTGGGCATCATTGGAGTGGTTGTTGGAGGTTACCAAAAGGTCGAAGCCCGCGCTTTTCAGCCCAGTAGCCAGTGCATCAGGACTGCGGAACATGGGATAGCCGGTGTAGGGAGCTTTGCCGGGCAGCGTAAGTTCAAGGTTGCCAATAGCGATGTCAGCGCCTTCGAGGATCGGCTTTACATATTTGAAACAGGGAGCGTAGTCGTATTGGCCGTTGGCATTTTTTGCACTGGTGATTTGTGGCGCGTGCCCCATGATGTCGCCAGCAAAAATCAACCGCAGCGTGTCGGTTTGCGCCGACAGGGAAAGACTGCTGAAAAAAACTATGAACGATAAACTATGAACTATGAACGCAGCGTAGCGAATCTTGAATGGCATAGTGGTTGTTTTTTAAAGCAAAGAACGCACTCATCCACGACTTGGGTAATGGATTTTCCATTTTAGGCAATGAAAATTGATAAGAAACAACCCCTTGGACATTGGAAATTCTTTATTGGATATTGGACATTTCAATGTTCCTCCGCCCGCCCCAATATCTTCCCCTGCTCAAAATTCTTTCGCAAACGCTCCGCTTCCTTTCGCTCTTCTTCGCTGATGACCGGAGCGCCCATTTTCGACAAATCCGGCTCTCCGGCATCTATCCAAGCGGTGTACCAGGCACTGCTGACCGCGTGAATCGCCGCCCGAAGCCGTCGTTCCACCATGCCATTCATGGCATCCTGGTAGGCGGCAGCAAAGTCGCGGCAGGGCATCACCGACATTACGCCTGAGCGCATGTCGGGACACATCTGGCGGTCGAGTGGAAATGTGCGGCGCAATCTTTTTTCAAAAGTCAAAACACTGTCTACCAATTTGTTAGAGTCAAAAACGGTTTGCCAAAACCAGTCTTCTGTGCGTTCGATGTATGCTGCTTTGCCCACAAAATAATCGTAAGATTCGTCGGCAAAAAGTTCGGGAATCCGGCTTTCCCAAAAACCATGGATGCCGTGTTGTTCTGTTTTTTGTCCGTTGTAATTGCTCGTAGTATGGAGCGGCACGTGTGCGTCGCCGATGTAGTGGCCCATGTCGGCAGCGAGTTTGAGGATGCGCCGACTGTCGCGCATTCTGAAAGCCTCCGTGAGTAGTCGCTGCATGCGCTGGAGGTTCCAGGGCAAAGTCCCGTGCTGCGAAAGGTGTTCTCTATAAAAAGCCGTTTGTGGCCGTTCCGCCCTGCCCATAAGCCCCAAAAAAGTTTTCAGCGAATCAACATCCAGCGTTTCATCATCTTGGTAAAAACGTGGCATCAATTGGCTGTAAAACCAGTTTTTGTAATCGCGCTGCCATACCTCCTGCAAGGGCTTTTTATCTCCCCAAAGCAGCACGGTGTCCCCGGAAGTCTTTACCATCCAAATGTCTGTGTGTGCCATCAGCGCATCCACCCACTGGCGCGGCAGTTCGTCAAAAGGCGGTTCTCCGTAATTGTCCAGGTCAATGTAATGCCTGGGCGCCTCGTGTTTACTGGCGTAGCGGCGCATATCGGGGTCCACCGCATGGTCGGTGAGGTAGTCAATATTAGGCTTGAAAAACACCATCATCTGCGGCGGCAGGGTGAGCACTGCGAGGCGGTTGATGCGCTTGTGGGCGAAGAAGCCCCAGTCGGGGGATAGAGTGATTGGGTGATGAAGTGATGGATTGATTGATTCAAACCTATAAGGTTTTAAAAACCTTATAGGTTTTAAAAACCTTATAGGTTTCAAGGCGCATAGGCCGAGGAAGAACAGGGACAAAACGGCTAAACGGGTGAAAATGGAGCGATGCATGGGTGGGTAGTTTTTGGGAAGAAAGGTAGGGCTTTCGCAACTATAGGCCAATGAGTTAGAACTCAGGCAAACAGCTGGAACGGTCAATATCCTCTTGGAGTCTTTTTGGTTTTTTGCGATGCTCACGGTTCCACCACCTTCTTCTTCAGCTCAAAGTGCTTGCCCAAATAAACTTTGCGCACCATCTCATCGGCGGCGAGTTCTTCGGCAGTGCCTGCCTTGAGGATTCCACCCTCGAACATCAGGTAAGCCCGATCGGTGATGCTCAGCGTTTCCTGCACATTGTGGTCTGTGATTAGGATGCCGATATTTTTCGTTTTGAGTTTTTCCACGATGGACTGTATGTCTTCCACTGCGATGGGGTCAATGCCCGCGAATGGCTCGTCCAATAGGATAAATTTCGGATCGCTGGCGAGCGCGCGGGCTATTTCGGTGCGGCGGCGTTCGCCACCAGAGAGCGTGTCGCCGTTGCCTTTGCGCACCCGGTTGAGGTTGAATTCTTCGAGCAGCGACTCCAGTTTATCATGTTGTGCCTGCTTGCTCAACTTGGTCATTTCCAACACAGCGCGGATGTTGTCTTCCACAGAAAGTTTGCGAAAAACGCTTGGTTCTTGCGGCAAATAGCCAATGCCTTTTTGGGCGCGGCGGTACATGGGTAAATCCGTAATTTCCTCATCCTCAAGGTACACATGACCGTCGGTCGGCTTGATAAAACCCACAACCATGTAAAACGAGGTGGTTTTGCCCGCGCCATTGGGCCCCAGCAAGCCTACAATTTCGCCCTGCTGTACTTGGAACGAAACGTCCTTCACCACGGTGCGCTTGCCGTAGGTTTTGAAAATATTTTCAGCTCGTAAAATCATAATCCAATGATGAATTATGAATGATGAATTATGAATGAAAACATCGGAAATCCCGGTGTTCATCATTCATCATTCACCATTCATCATTTAAACCAACAGGCGTTTCACAATGTCCGAAATCGCCCGACCCTCGGCTTTGCCCGCCAGTTCTTTGTTGGCAGCACCCATCACCTTGCCCATATCGCGGGCAGATTCTGCGCCTGTTTCGGCAATGATTCTTTTAACAATCGTTTCCAACGCTGCGCCTTCCAACATGGCGGGCAGGTATTTTCGAATGACTTCGATTTCCTCGCGCTCTTTTTGGGCCAGTTCCGGGCGATTGTTTTTTTCATAGATATCAAGCGATTCCTGACGGGTCTTCACCAGTTTTTGGAGCATTTGCACCTCGCGGGTCTCGTCTATGATTTGGCCGGTACCATCGGTTTTGGCCAATTGAATGAGCGATTTGATGGCGCGGATACCCCGCAAGCTTACCTCGTCTTTGGCTTTCATGGCGGTCACGAGGTCTTGGTTGATTTTTTCTTCGAGTGTCATTTTTTGTATAATGGTGGATTGGTTTAATGGTGATTGGTGATTAGTGGATTGGTTTAATGGTGGATTGGTGATTAGTGGATTGGTTTAATGAGGGCTCGTCCTAAAATAACTTTACAGGTTAGCGCTAGCCACCAATCCACTAATCACCTTTAAACCAATCACCAATCCACCAATCACCATCCAAGCAAACGTTTTTCCTTGATCAAACGTGCCACTTCAGGCGGCACTTTTTCTTCCCAGCCTGATTCGCCGTTCTGAATCATCTTCAGCACCTCCTTGTGGTAAATATTGAGAATTGAGGGATTGAACCCCTGAATGTCTACAATGTTCCGATTTTCCAGCAAGTGGTCGTATAAAAAATGGATGACTTGGGGAATGGGGAGGTTTTTGGATGTGATGAGGATTTCGCCCTCCTTCGCACTACGTGCTTCGGCAGGTAAACATGGATAAATATAAAACCGCACATTGCGCGGGAACACCTCGCCAAACGCGACGAGCAGATTATCTGGATTCGCCTCGCTGGTTTCGTGGAGAATGTTTTGGAGTTTGCGAGCACCCATTACCAAGCCGATGCCTGGGATTTTATAGTCGGCAAAATAGGCGATAAGCCGTTTGTGCTGCATACAATCCGACACTATTACGGTCTGCCCCAGCGCACAAAGGATTTCGGCCCGGTCGAGGAAGTCCCGCTCGTTTAAATCACCGTCTGAGCGCAGGTTATCCAGCGTGATTTCAGCCAGAAAAAAAGTATTGTTTGAATCCACATCTGATTCCGAGCGGAACTGCTCGTAGCCACAGCGAGTCATGTCCTCTTGCACCAAAGTCGGCGGACGGTAACTGCCACGCGCTATGAGGATGGGTTTTTTGTAAAGGAATTCCCCTGCATGAAGGCTGTTGCCATCAGGGCCAAAAATCGCTACTTCGCTCAAGTGGTTTTTCACAAGCCATAGGCATAGGAGTCGCTTGTCAAGGACTTGAAAATCAGGGCCTTGTAGCCGAACCATGTCAATTTTAACGCGCCCGTGCAGATTGTCCATCAGCGAGCAGAGCAGGGTTTCGGGGTCGTGCTGATATCGGAAACAGGCGTAGAGCAGGTTCACGCCCAGTATTCCAACGGCCTGTTGTTGGAGGCGGTTGTCCTGATCCAAAAGGCGTACGTGCAACACCAGATCATTGGGTGCTGCGCCGGGTTCAAGTTGGAATCGAAGCCCGAGCCAACCATCTCCTTTGATGGTTTTCTGGTAATTGATGGCCGCAACCGTGTCGGCAAAGGCAAAAAAACACTGCTCTGGGCGCAGGGTTCGCAATCGGCCTTCCATGAGTGCATACTCGTGGGCGAGCATTTTATAGAGCCTTGATTCACACACATAACGACCTTTTCCCGGCTCTTCTGTGCCGTATATTTCGTCGCTCACTACCTTGTCGTAGGCGCTCATCGTCTTAGCAATCGTGCCCGCCGCCGCGCCTGCCTGAAAGAAATGCCGCGCTACCTCCTGCCCAGCACCAATCTCCGCGAACACGCCGTAAGCCCGTTCGTCAAGGTTGATTTCCAATGCTTTTTGCGCTGTTTCGAGGATTCTTCGTGTCATAAATAGGACCGCAAGGTACGGCACGACAGGACGAAATTTATTTCGAGCGCGATAGCTTGCGAGCGATTCCTACCTTTGCCCACTTTTTTGAGGGGGTGGAACACGGATTGAACGGATTGGACACGGATTTGCAGGGATTTGCACGGATTTTTTATAAAACCTTTTCTCCGCGCAAATCCGGGTCCAATCCGTGTTCCACCCATCCAATCCATTCAATCCGTGTTCCCCCCACCCAATCCGTGTTCCACCCCTACTGACCAACAATTAAAAGTAACTGAAAAAATATGAAGTTCGCTACAAAAGCAATCCATGCCGGCATCGAGCCAGACCCAAGTACCGGGGCAGTAATGACCCCCATCTTTCAAACTTCCACGTACGCACAAACTTCCCCAGGTGTGCACAAGGGTTACGAATATGCCCGCACCCAGAACCCAACCCGATCTGTGCTGGAAAAAAACCTTGCTGCCCTCGAGAATGGCACCGAAGCCATTTGCTTCTCTTCTGGCCTGGCCGCCCAGGATTCGGTTATAAAACTGCTTTCCGCAGGTGATGAGGTATTGGCCGTCAACGATTTATACGGAGGCTCTTACCGCCAAATGGTGCGTGTTTGGGGACAGTGGGGCTTGAAAAGCCGCTTTGTGGATATGTACAATGCCGCCAATGTGGAGCGTGAAATCAGCCCCGCCACCAAACTGATCTGGATCGAAACGCCCACCAACCCGATGCTCAATATCGTGGACATTGCTGCGGTGTGCGCCATCGCCCGGAAGCATGGCATCCTGACTTGCGTGGACAATACCTTTGCTTCGCCCTACCTGCAAAATCCGCTCGATCTCGGAGCAGACATCGTGCTGCACTCCGCTACCAAGTACCTTGGCGGCCATTCGGACGTGGTTCATGGCTGCTTGATTGTCAAAGATTTGGAACTCGCCCAACGCTTGCATTTCCTCCAAAACGCTTGTGGCGCAGTGCCTGGGCCTCAGGATTGTTTCCTCATTCTGCGAGGCATCAAAACCCTGCACTTGCGGGTGCAAAGGGCTTGCGAAAATGCCGCCGTTATCGCTCAATACCTCGCTAAGCACCCGAAGGTGGAGAAGGTATACTGGCCCGGCTTTGCCAGCCATTCTGGACACGAGATCGCCAAAAAGCAGATGCGAATGTTTGGCGGTATGGTGTCTTTTGACTTGAAAAACAACTCCTTGGAGCATGCTACCAAAGTCATGAGCAGCACCGAATTGTTTACCCTGGCGGAGTCGCTTGGCGGGGTGGAATCACTCATCGGTCACCCGGCGAGCATGACCCATGCCAGTATTCCACGCGAAGAGCGGCTCAAAGTTGGGCTAACGGATTCGCTTATTCGCCTGAGTGTTGGTGTAGAGGACGTTGAGGATCTGGTAGCGGATTTGGGCAAGGCAATAGGGTAGGGCGAAATTCATTTTGCTCCGAGCCTCTCTGCGGCAATTCTTATAATTCGCAAGCCCTTAAACCTTTCCGCCTCCCTCGCGTTTTCCGCCACATGATAGATGTTCAGAAAATCCGCACCCTCGGTGACTTGAAAAAAAACGGCTACCAGTCCCGTTCCATCAAAGACGAACTCCGTGCGAACCTTCTTCAAAAAATTCACAGCAAGGCCGACATTTTCCCTGGCATCTTTGGTTTTGACGACACCGTGTTGCCTGACGTGGAACGCGCCGTGCTCAGTCGCCACAATATCCTCTTACTCGGACTGCGCGGTCAAGCCAAAACACGCATTGCCCGAATGCTCGTCAACCTGCTGGACGAATACATCCCCGTAGTGGCTGGCAGCGAGCTCAACGACGACCCGCTCGCGCCCATCAGCCGCTGGGCAAAGGATTTGATCGGAGAAAAAGGCGACGATACCCCCATTGATTGGCTGCACCGTGACGAACGCTATATCGAAAAATTGGCCACTCCAGACGTGAGTGTCGCCGATTTGGTAGGCGATGTTGACCCGATCAAAGCCGCCAATCTCCGCCTGCCCTACTCAGATGAACGCGTGATTCACTTCGGTTTGATTCCGCGTGCGCATCGTTGTTTGTTCGTTATCAACGAGTTGCCCGACCTGCAGGCCCGCATCCAGGTCTCGCTTTTCAATGTACTTCAAGAAGGCGATATGCAAATCCGGGGCTTCAAACTCCGGCTGCCGCTTGACGTTGAATTCATATTCACCGCCAACCCGGAGGACTATACCAACCGGGGCAGCATCATCACCCCGCTCAAAGACCGGATCGAAAGCCAAATCACGACGCACTATCCTACAGAGATCGAAATCGGGCGGAAAATTACCGAGCAAGAGGCCCGTATCAGCCCAGAGCAACGCAACAACATTCTGGTGCCCGATGTGCTGAAAGACCTAATCGAAGAAATCGCTTTTGCTGCCCGCGATTCGGAATTTGTGGACAAAAAGAGCGGTGTGAGCGCGCGCCTAACCATCGCAGCGTACGAAAACCTCTACTCTGCCGCCGAACGCCGAATGCTCCGCAACGGAGAAAAGAAAACTACCGCCCGTATCACCGACTTTTGGGGTGTGGTGCCCGCCATAACCGGCAAAGTTGAAATGGTATATGAAGGCGAACAGGAAGGTCCGCACTCTGTGGCGCTTCATCTTATCGGGCAAGCGGTCAAAAAGGTGTTTCTGCAATATTTCACCAACCCAAACAAGTTGAAAAAAGGCCAGGAACGCGATCCTTATGGTGTGTTAAAAGCCTGGTTTTCAGCGGGAAACTTGGTTGACTTGATGACAGAATTGGATGCTAAAAAATTCGCCCAAATACTGGAGGGAGTAGCTGGCCTGAAGAAAATTGTAGAAGAATCCAAAACGCCCAACGCCGAATTGCAGACCTATATGGAACTGGTGCTGCACGGCCTCTCCGAATTCGACGTGTTGAGCAAATCGTTCGTGCAGACGCGCTGGGTGTTCAAAGACCACCTCACGGGGGTTATGGATGATGATGGAGATGATACCGATTTGCGGGGGATGTTTAATTGATTTGGCCCAATTGAAACGTACGTTTCATCCATTCCAGGAACGGTTCTACGACGGGAGCATTAGCATCCAAATACTTGGATTGCAAGGCAGTTCCAAAGGGCTTGCGGTTCTTCTTGCCAAGCCAACGATGTGTGGACAAGTGCCTTCTGACGCATCACTGGTTTGAATTTGCAAAAATCTTCCATTTCTAATTGCCCAACGGTCGCTTCGGTGAAGTCCCACACTTTGTCGCCGATAGGTATCATCCCAGCCACAAAATGCTCGAGGTAGCCGGGGTTTTGGTTGTCGGGCATTATCCAGATTCCTACATTGGGCAATCCTGATTCTTGCACGATGACACCTTCGGGCTTTGGCGCAAGAGGCTTCAAAGTATCTTCGGAAAAGTAAATAGCAAGGATGCTTTTGATTTTTCCCCAGCGGCTGTCGGGGCCTTTGTCATTGGCATCTACTACAAGGCCGATATTGGCAAAATCCTGCCCCAAGGCTTCCTCAAAATTAATCAGAGCATTGTCAATCCCGCCAGATTCGCGCACAAACTCACTCTGATATTTTTCCTTGTTTGAGTACCCGGTTGGCGGCTGCAATTTTCGCATTTTGCAAAGATTGGACAACACGACGGCATCTTTGCCTTCTATGATAAGTATCTGTTTCATAGCGGCTTATCGGAGTTCCATTTTGAGTTCTAATACTTTTTCGAGCCGTTCTTCGTCATAATTTTTTACTTCGATAGTGCCTTTTCGACTGCGCTGGAGCCGGAAAAACTTACCCATCCCTTCGTATTCCGAATGGGCGGCGACATAGTAGAAAGTCCGCACCGTATCCATGCTATGGGTGGTGACGAAAACTTGGATGTTCCATTCTTTGGCGTAGTGGAAGACTTTTTCCCAGAGGGTTTCTTGAATGGAATGATGGAGGCCGGCCTCGAATTCGTCAATGAGGAGGAGTTTGGATTCTTTTGCGCTAACTAAAGCAACGGCCAGCCAGAGCAATCGGCTCATGCCTTCGCCAAGGCTGTTGAGTGATACAGGGCCAGTATCACCTTCGAGAAGAACCTTACTGTTGTCTTCTTTTACATCAATTCTTTGTAGTCTTGGTTCTAATATTCTCAATATTTCAAGCACTTCTTGCTCACTAGGGGTAAGAACAATTTTTTCCCAAAGATATTGAAGAGGGAAATGAGGGTTATTAAAAGGAACAAAAATGGATTGGTCTCGAGGATTGTCAGGGGTGGAATTGGCATCTAAAGAACTCCTGCCTGAACCCCATTCTAATTGAAAGGTAGGTATATAGGGCTTGCCTGCGGGTCGAATAATACTTAGTTTATCAATACTTATCATAATTGAATCTTCGATTTCCGAATGAGCCAACTGATTTTTTGGAAAGAAAAAATCATAGGATTCATTCCAACCCAGTGTAAATTCTCCCCTTGTCTTAAGCACATGATTTACTACTGTATTGTCCCCTTTAGCCGCCCAAATCCTCAGCGCCTCCAGCAGCGCTGTCTTACCCGTGTTGTTCTTCCCTGCAATGAGATTCACTTGCCCAAGTTCAGGGATAGTAAGGTCGTCAAAAAGACGGTAGTTTGAAATATGTAGTTCTTTCAGCATAAAAGCCTGATTTTGTGCGGTTAAAGGTAAATTTTTCCTTTGGAAAGGTGCAAGCGGGTTTTAAAGCGCGATTGAAACGTAACGAAACGTATATTTGCACAAACAAAATGAATGACGGACCGTGAATATTGGGACCACATTGACTCGGTTCTTGACGAAATCAATCGAATTAGAAAGGCTTTGGCTGACGAAGATAAAATTTCAGAACAATAAAAAGCGTCAAATATCACAGCCAAAAAAGAATTACACCAATGGGTTCAGCAACACCGTGAACTTAAAACTGTGGAGGAAAAGCAGATTTTTTATCAAAAAATAAAAGCCACGCTGGATGCTCAAACCAACGAGGCCCATGTGGCTGGTTTGCTTGCACTCAAAGATTCCATAAATAAACAACGTGTTGGTGTGGAGCAGAACCTACCCCCCAAAACAACATCCCCTGGTTTTTGGGTTTTCTCCAGCTCCGAGGAAGACCGTGCATTTTTGAAGGCATTGTTTTACAAGATGAATATTCCCTACGAATTGACTGCATAAAGGAACTCCCCAAGGCTTTATCGAGTTTTGTGCCCGTTTAGAAAATTATGCAAACAGGAACTGTAATTAAATCCACGGGCAGTTGGTACGATGTCCGCCTCAACGACAGCGGCGAATTGCTGAAATGCCGCATTGTCGGCAAATTCAGGCTCGACGATATCCCCCTCACAAACCCAGTGGGTGTGGGCGACCAAGTAGAAGTACACCCGGAGGGTGCTTCGGAGGGTCTTATCAAAAAAATACTTCCGCGCCGCAACTATGTCATCCGACAATCGCCGCGCCGGAAACACGACCTCCATTTGCTCGCTGCCAATATTGACCAGGCTGTGCTCATCGTCACGGTAGTTGAGCCTATGCTAAAACCTGGCTTTATTGACCGTTTCATTGTCATGATCGAACGCGACGATATACCGGTCACCATAGTGTTCAACAAAGCCGATTTGTATGGCGAAAAGGACATGGAAAAGTTCGAGGACATGGAAGCCTTGTACGAAGGAATTGGTTACCCCTGCCTGCTCACGTCTATAATCACCGGGCAAGGTTTGGAGGAATTAAGAACCATATTAAAGGACAAAACCACGCTCATGAGCGGCCAATCTGGCGTGGGCAAGAGCACCCTTGTAAATGCAATTCAACCCCAACTCGAACTCCGCACGGGCGAAATAAGCGGCTACTCCGGCAAAGGCCAGCATACCACCACCTTCGCCGAAATGTTCCCGCTCAGTTTTGGTGGAAATCTTATAGACACCCCCGGAATCAAGGTTTTAGGGTTCAACTACAAAGACAAAACCAACATCGCCCACAGTTTCCGCGAATTCTTCAAACTTTCGCCGCATTGCCGTTTTGGTGGTGCCTGCCTCCACCAAAACGAACCCGGCTGCGCCGTGCAAGCCGCACTCGAACGCGGCGAACTCAGCGAACTGCGCTACACCCACTACCTCACCCTTTTGGACGAAGTAGATGAACAGAATTATTGGGACAGGAAGAAGGTGGGGATTTAACTGTGATGTATGATGTATGATGTATGATGTATGATGTATGATGTATGATGTATGAT
>CAZPTQ010000142.1:0-13876 GCA_964589365.1 uncultured Saprospiraceae bacterium | reverse complement strand
CCCGTCAGGATGCTGAACATGGCCATGAATTGGATCACAAAGGAAACTTTGCGCAACACCTCGTCTACCGAGCGCAAAATTTGAGTCAGATCAATGGCAGAAACGCTCGGATAACGCATCACCAATTCGCTCTGGAACTTGGCCGATTGATCCGCATCCTGAACTTTCGATACGATTACATGAAATTGGGGTGCGCGTTCCAAAACGCCTTTGGGGAAGACTACCAAAAAGTTCGTCTGCACTCGGTTTAAATCCACTTCCCGGATGCTTGCTACTTCGCAATCGAGCCTAGCGCCTTGCACGTTGAATACAACGCGCGTACCAATTTTGGCTTTCATGGAGCGTTGCAATCTATCAGAAATAGAGATTTTGATCGGTTGGCCGGGGATGTGTTCACCCACCCAGGCACCTTCCAGGATTTTCTCCGTTTCGATCAAGGTGTCGCGGAACGTGACCCGATACTCGCGGTCCCAGACCCAGCGCGAAATGCGGTCATCCTCCGCTCGGGGGATACCACCTTGGCGACCTTCTTCGTCTTTCGGAAGCGAATCAGGATCGGGATGTTCGAGTTCGTATTGCTGTTTGGTTTGACCATCTATGGTTTCCACGCGCGTGGTCACCACGCCTACTTGTTGCATCAGGGGCATTCCGTAGTCACGCACCAATTGTGCCACGCTGTCTTTGTCATTGGCTTGAATATCAAAGAGAATCATATTGGGTTGACTGCCACTCCCCGAGAATTCGACCTGTTTCAACAACATGGTTTGAATCAAAAATAAGGTCGAAAGCAGCATGGTGCCCAGCCCAATGGTGACCACGAGCAGCACCGTTTGGTTTTCCGGTCGGAACAAATTGGCGATGCCCTGCCGCACCACATAGCTCATTTTTTTTGGAAAAAATTTGCGCAGCAAAAAAGTCAACACGCGGGCAACGCCCCACAACAACACAAAGGCCGCCGCAATGCCACCCATAAACGCCAACGTCTCCAACCAATCGCGTACCAGCCAATAGGTGAACCCAAAAAGTGTTGCCAGAATAGCCGTGTACACCCCCCAACGCAACAAGCGATTATCGGCCTCTTGTTCTCCAAAGGAAGCCCGCAAAGTGCGCAATGGCGAGGTTTTCAAAATACCGGACAGTGGCAACAGTGCAAAAAGTATCGCGACGATCACGCCCAACCCAACGCCTTGAAACAGCGCGGAATACGAAAAGTCCGTGCTGACATTTTCAATGGGCAAAAGGTCTTTGACCAGCACCGGAAGCAGTTTTTGAATAAGCGAACCTGCTACTGCGCCTGTTACTGCTCCTAAAAGTCCAATACCGGCGACTTGCAGGAGATACACGTAAAACGCCTTGCGACCGCTAGCGCCCAGACAGCGCAAGATGGCTACCGTGGGTAATTTGTCTTTGATGTAAATGTGTACCGCGCCCGCCACGCCAATGCAACCGAGCAAAAGCGCGATGAATCCCACAAGATTCAGGAAGGTGCCAAAATTGCCAAATGCCGCACCGATACTCTGTTTGCGACTTTGCACGGTATCCCAGTCCAGATTGGCTTTTTCCAGCGTCTTTTCGAGGGGTTTCAGCAGTGCATCGGGGTCGGCAGTGGCTGGCATTTTGTAGAAATACTGGTAGTCTATGCGGCTGCCACGTTGCACAAGTCCCGTAGAATCAAGCCATTGTGCAGGAATAAATACAATGGGCGCTATACTGCTGGCAATACCCGCCCGACCTGGAGAGGAAAGCAGGTCGCCTTCGATGCGGAATGTGACGTTGCCGATTTGAATGCTGTCGCCGGGTTTGATGCCAAATTGAAGCATCAAGGCATGGTCTACCAGTGCGGTTTTTCCGGTTCGGAACGTTTGCCAGGCGTTTTCAGGCTCTGTTTTCCATTTCCCATAAAAAGGATAATTGCCCTCCAGGGAGCGAATGAGCGATAGCCGTGTGCCTCCGCCATTGGGAAACCGGATCATGCTCATAAAATTGAGCACTTTGGCCTTTTCCACCCCAGGCTGTTCAATTTTTGCCAGAATGGAATCCGGCGCGGGTTGGTTGGCATCCAGCAGGAGGTCAGCGCCCAGCAAGGTTTTGGCTTCCCGGTCAATATCTGCCATGAGGTTGACAGAGAACGAGCGCACAGCAGTCAATGCAGCGATACCGACGGTGATGGCAGAAATAAACAGCACAAGCCGGGCACGATTGCGGCGGCTGTCGCGCCAGGCCATTTTTAGGATGAAGGACATAAGCTAGAAAAGAGTGAGGGTCTCACTTCGGGTGAGAGCCTCACTACCCAACGCTAAACGAGCAATTCTGAGAAGGGTTGAGCTTTGTCAGGGAAAAACCGATGAATCTTAAGAAATAGGAGACCAACTCAGGCTGGAGTTACTTCAAAGGCTTCTTTTTTTGCCGTTCATACAGTTTTACAAAATTTATTGAAGGAATTATAGCCGGTTTATACCCAGCATTTAGTAACATGATAGAGATGAAACTCCGCAAGAACGGGAATGCAATTGCAGGTGCATTAACTCCTAAAAATGGAGACTCCATGAAATCTGCGTCGATAGGTTCTGAAGTTTGAAACCAGGTGAGATAGCTCAAATCAAGACCATAAAACCCTTGGTGTAATAAAGTTGCGTGAAAAATCAACCCAAAACGATCTGAATAAGATTGGTCAAAAAAGGATTCTGTTTTGAAGTTGAACTTAGGGAGAGATTCATCTGCTTCGACGACCAAAGACGTTTCTTTTTGCCGGCTATAGCGAGCAAACTGTATCTTAAGTGCTTCAGAACCAATGAGTTTGATTTCCATATTTAAGCCGCCATAGCATATTGATACTCCCCAGCATTCTTGTTAAAGGAAGATAGGCTCTCGCCCTCTACAAAGCCATCTGGACTGTCAACACAGAGCATTTTTTTCCAATCAAAAAGGGTCTCGTCGAAATACAACGGCTGTGTCGGAATCTCTTGAGATAGAAATTCATCTATGGAAATACAGTCCATTTCAAAGTCTTGAACGGATTGCCAATCTTGAAGAATATTGCTGCTTGGCGTTTCTCGAAAATAAGCCCGTAGGAGGTCGGCAGCATTTTGAGTGTTCTGTTTCATGACGGGTTAGGTTTAAAGAAATTTAAAAAATTGAGGTTCAATTCACTCAACGTATTTTTCAGGGAAAATAATTTTTAAGGGCTACAAAAGTACAGACTGCCTTTCGTAAACACAAATTTGCACACGCGGGTTCAAACATGTAAACTCTGGTTTTCCTAAAACAAAATAGATACGCGCATCTTCTGGACAATCATCTGCTCGTGTTGCGTGGTAAGGGAAAATATTCTTAAACCGAGGTTTTTGAGCAATTTGGCGAAGGTGCATAATGGCTTTACCAATCGGGATTTTTTTTTGCCTGTATTCAGGCATTTCTTCCTTCAGCACTTGCAACAAAGTCTGAAGCTCCTTTTTACCACTAATGCTACACAAATCTAGCAAACCAGTTAAATTAAGGGACGTTTCGCATATTACATATCCTTCCTTATAGGATTGAATCCCCCATTTGTGAGCTCGATCTAAGTCATTATCCCAAAAATAGTACCCGTGACCGAGCCATGCCGTTGAGCTTGTGCATTTAAAAGGACCGCGACGCTCAATTTCGTCAGGGTTGTCACGATCTTCCAGTGTGTAGTATCCTAGCGTAGTTTCCATAAAGCGTGGATTTTTTCAATAATTTGCCGCAATGCTATAAATTTTTTGCAAAATGCTTTTTTAAAAAGAGATAGAAGGAATTTTGCCGCACTATGCAAATATCCGACAGCATCCAAATCCACGATCTCTCATTCGTGCCCCTTATTTCCGAAGCAGCCATACAAGATCGTGTCCGTGTACTCGGCCAGGAACTGACTGATCGCTACCGAGGAAAAAACCCGCTCTTTATCAGTATTTTAAGTGGCGCGTTTGTCTTTGCTTCCGATTTGATTCGAGCATTCGACAGCCATTGTGAAGTGGGTTTTGTCAAACTGGCTTCCTACACGGGCATGCGCTCTTCTGGTGATGTTCAGACGGTGATGGGACTTGATAAAGACCTTCGCGACCGGCACCTCGTGGTGGTCGAAGACATTGTAGACACTGGACGGACGCTGCATTTTTTCCTGGAGCATCTTCGCGCTCAACAGCCAGCTTCTATTTGTACGGTTACCTGTTTGCGTAAACCAGAGGCCGCGCAATTTCCTGTGCTGGTGGATTTGGTGGGCTTTGATATTGGAGACAAATTTGTGGTAGGTTATGGCCTGGATTACGATGGACTGGGACGAAACTTGGCGGGGATTTGGCAGCATACATGAATGTCCAATGTCCAACAAGGAATGTCATTGGACATTCCTTACGGCTTCTCCGGCTCAAGATACATCTGGGTCTCAAAAAGTGGCGTTTCCACAACCGCTTCAATATCAATGCTTACCGTGATGTCGTCCACCCAATTATCGCTGCGGAGGGCAAAGAAAAAAGTGCCGTCAAGCGGTGCGTACCGGCGTTGAGCATCCACACTGATGCCTGATTGATGCATGAATGCAGAGTAGTCTTCGCCTTTGGAAAAGTGCTGCCAGTTGTCCCAATCCACTATTGCATAGTCCACGTCTTCGCCTGCTTTTGAAGTGCTTAGGTCAATGGCCATGCCAAGCGCAAACGCGGCGAGCGCCGTTTCCGGCTGTATGCCCATTATTTTGGCAGCACCTCCCTGAAAAGCCTGCTTCAGTTTTTGCGCATCTTGCTGTCTGGCTTCCTGAACGGCCTGACCTACGGCGATGCGATAGGCCCACTGGCGGGTATTGGGTGGCAGGCTGAACTGGTAGGCATTCACGGGTTTTTTCAAATAAAACCTCTTGGAACCCACGGTTGTCTGGCCGCCGAGCGAAACGATTTCGATCTTTTTACCCGCCTGCACGCTCTTTTTCCCAATGTGGAATGCAGGGCTTGCTTTCACGTCCCAATTAAGATAGGTATCAAAACGGGCGGTTTCAGCACTCCCGGCGCTGCGATGCAGGGTAAATCGGCAGATTTTTTTGTTTAAACCTGTTTCAAAAAAACGGAGGAGATAAATGCCTGTTTTGGGAATTAGAATGGTTTTTTCCAACATTGAATCCAATTCATATGCACGAAAAAGCAGGTTGTTTTCCGGGTATTGGGAGAACTCGATGGACTTGATCTTTTTGCCCGTCAGTTCTTGTACATGGAGTTGGATTTGATCGCCTTCCGCAAAAGCGTAAAAATGCTCGCTTGCGCCATTGAGTTTGAACGTTTGATCAGCCACGGGCAAACCAGATTGTGCTGTGAGGCGGATGGCCAAAACCAATAGCGGAAAAAGCAGGCGGAATTTCATACTTAAGTTGTAAAGGGTGTTTTGAATGCCAAGTACCTGATGGAACACGGATTGCACGGATTGGGCACGGATTTCTATTTCTGGGTATGAAAAATAAAAATCCGTGTCCAATCCGTGTTCCATTTAATCTGATGATCAACGCATTACCCGAGGATTGGCGCAGTCAATATGGCTCTGGCCGGATACATAGGTAGTCTCCTTGCAATCGCCATTCGCCACCAAAACTGGTATCGTCGCTTGTTGGGGCGCATTGCCGAGTTGCACCCGCATTTTGGCAAAGTCGAAGGCAAAAGGCACGTCATTGCCGCCAGCGATGGCTTCATAAAAAGCCACGGCGAATTCTATGGCTACATCGTCGTACACCCGGTCGTTCATGCCAATGGCGTATTTCACTTTTTTACCAACGGCCAAGGCGCTCGGGCCAGAATCGCAAGTGTTCAGAAAAACACACTCCACACTTGGGAATTGACTGAAAATGGCGGCCAGCACCTCGCCTTTCACAATGCGCGGTTTACCATCCTCGTCTTCAAAAATGACTCCCGTGCCATAATCCGCGTGGTCTACCACTGAATTCCCGGCAAAGTGTACAAAACGAGGCTGAAAACCCTGTGCTTCGAGCAACATTCGCTGTAAATCGGTGGGTGTAACGTGCATTTTGGCCCTAAAATCAAACGCATCGCGTTTGCCAAAACGGCTGAGACCGGTGCTGATGACTTCCAATTCACGATCCAGCGCCAAGGCCAGATTTTCAAAAGGGTTGGCGCCCAGGAAAAGAATGACGCTTTTAGACGAAGCATTGGCTGGAGCGACGGAGCTAGCCTTGCCAGCCATTTTTTCCATGTCTTCGACCAGACTGAGCAAGCGGAAAATGATATCCTGACGCTTGGTAGATTCCTCGCTAAAAGACAAAGCGCCACGAAGGGCCGTTTTTCTCAGGTAATTCCATTCTGCGGTAATGACCGTTATCGGGGTATCAAATTCGATCAAGCCAGCCAGAGCCTGCTGCTTGGCGAGATCCAGGGCCTCCTCCAAACGCGTTTGAGCGATCAGGTCGCTAACTTGTGATTTGAGTATTGACATGGTCTTCTAGAAAACATGTCGCTCGGCGTGGTAACTGGAGCGCACCAAAGGCCCGCTTTCGACATATTTGAATCCTTTGGCCAGACCGATTTCCCGGTATTCGGCAAATGTATCAGGATGCACAAATTCCGCTACTTCGAGGTGCATTTTAGTAGGTTGGAGGTACTGGCCTAGGGTAAGGATGTCGCAACCGTTGGCTACGAGTTCGTCCATGGATTGGAAAATCTCTTCTTTTGTTTCTCCGAGGCCAAGCATGATGCCCGTTTTGGTGCGTTTGCCAAATGCTTTGATGCGGCGGATTTGTTCGAGGCTGCGCTCCCATTTTGCCTGCGGACGTACTTTTCGGTAAAGGCGTGGCACGGTTTCCATATTGTGGCTCACCACTTCTTGTCCGGCGGAAATCATGCGTTCCAGGGCTTCCCAATTCGCTTTTGTGTCGGGAATGAGCGTTTCAATGGTCGTTTCCGGGCTGCGTTCTTTCACTAGGCGAACGGTTTCATACCATATTTCAGCACCCCGGTCTTGCAGTTCGTCACGGTTGACAGAAGTAATAACCGCGTGTTTGACCTTCATTAGCCAGATGGCTTCGGCAACGCGGCGCGGTTCGTCGGTATCGTATTCGTTGGGGCGGCCAGTTTTTACTGCACAGAATGAGCAGGAGCGTGTGCAGACATTGCCCAAAATCATAAAAGTAGCGGTGCCTGCGCCCCAGCATTCGCCCATGTTTGGACAAGAACCGCTTTGACAAATTGTGTGAAGTTTGTACTCGTCTACAATGCTGCGCACATTGCGATAGTTCTCGCCCATTGGCAGGCGAACCTTGAGCCAATCAGGGCGTTTGGGCCGTGATTCAGCCTCAGTCCTAGGGGATTCAACAATTGGAAGCTCAAGCATAAAAAATCTAGTCTTTGACTTTTGGTTTTTCCACTTTACTCAGTTATCTCTCGAATCTGTTGCGCCAAGCTTACAAGTGTGCTTCTCATGGGATCCATCTTATTTCCGCTTACCAAACTGCAAATTTACGAAGAAGTTGAAGAACAGCTGTTGGTTCTGATCATTGTTGACAAAAATGGCGGCTTTTTTCGCAAAAACATCCACTGTCAGGCCAATTTCCAGGGCTTTCACCATTTCATCGAATGCGCCCCAGTCCATGTGATACGCTATAGAAGCAGTTCCGCCTGGGAGGGCAGAAATCTCGCTGAAGCCCTTTGTAAATGGAGCGGCGCCGAGGATACGGGTATTGTCGAGGAAGTCGTCTTGATTTGCTTCCGAGTATTTCACGATGGCAGTACGTCCTATACCGCTAGAAGGGTCTCCTTTCAGATTGAGTGCCAAATAATAGGGTTTTAATAACCCCAGCGAAGGCCCAATCGAATAGCTCATCCCTACGGCCACTCCTTTTTGTTTGGCTTTTTCAGAAAAATAGCGCTTTTGCCCCCATCCAGAGCGCAGCACAAAAAGGCTGTTCTTTTTCCCATACACGAACGGCCTAGAGGAACGCCGGACGCTGGGGGCAGCGTTTTGTTTTTGCTCCTTTGGATGTTTCATTTCGCTTATACCGAGGCTCAGTGTCTTGGTTTTGTTGTACGTGCGCAATCGCCCCCACTCCATACCGAAGCCAAAACTCTTATTGGTGGCCAAACGGAAGTTGTACGTCGTTTCGCGATTGTAGAGAAACCCCACTTCTTCTTTTGGGGCAATCTGGGCGAGGCCTTGGGATGCAAAGGCGGCCAAAAACAGCATGGATAAAATCAAGCGCAACATGGGAGCGGTATTTAGATTCCAAAAGTAGGACTTTTCAGAATACCAACGATAAAATGGGGGGTAGGGTTTTCGTCGGCTGCTGGCGGCAGGTGATAAAACGCATAAATGGCTCACGGAAAGGTGTGGTGAATGGTGATGCTGGGCATGGGAGCGGTCGTGTTCCAAAGCACATAAACGCTGTTCGTACCTTGTCCCGACTCGATGGTACCGCCTGCTACCTCCCACAAATAGATGCTACCCGGCACTTCCAATACCGTGTAATTGTAGGTCCCATCGGCGCAAACATCCAGACTGCCCACAATTACGACCGGGTTTTCAATATAGCAGGAGGGCGGCTGGTTCTGATAGGCCAAAACATTGCCCAAAAGCCGCAGGTAGGAAGCCTGGGTGTAAATTGCCACTTCGCTGAGTTCCCAGGAATTTTCGGGCCAACCAGTATTCCAGGATTTGAACGATTTTTGAATGGGTTGATTTTCTGGCGGGGAAATAACACAGTTGCAATTGGCGTCAGGATGAAAATAGGGATTAGGGCCACCTGGCAAAAAACCGGGTGCAGGGCCTAATTGCGACACCCCCACCTCGTCCCATATCGTACCGTCATTGAACCAAGCATGATACAGGGAGGGGATGGAAAATTCCGCGCCGTGCATGCCCATATTGGAAAGGAAACAATAGCCCGTCGGGTTCACGCCATGCAGGTAGTGCAGAAAACTCGCACCTGCATTTTTGAAATGCGCAGCATTTGCTCCATTTAGGCCGTAGTGATTCATGTTGAAGAACATATTGGCCTGATGAGCCTTGCTTTCGTTGCTGCCCCAGGTGTAGTTGTCATCACGCACGAATGCTCGATAGGCATCGGTCTTGTTTAAAAAGGAGGGCAGGTTATCGGCATTGCTCGTTTGGACGCTGTTTGCGTAAGTGTTCAGGATGTTGTTTTTAACGGCTACGGTCGCGTTAGGAAAGTTGGAATAATAAAGGAGCGCATCCTGGGTGTGTGGTTCAAAAAGATAAGCGTACGACCACTGTAAAAGATGGGCGTTCTGGTAGTTGCTGTCAAAATAATTGCGGTATGAGACAGTGCCGGTCAAGCCAAACAAGAAACAGGAAGCGGCCAGTTTGCGCATATCCCTGTTATAGGTGTCGGGTTCGTTTTCGCCCGCCGCAATACTTCCGGAGTTGTAATACGTCACGTTTGGGTTCGCTTCCGCCCAGTTCCAGGCATTTATAGCGGCGGTCTGAAGTGTTGTGGCAAATGCGGTCAGGGATGTGACGGTCTGAAATTGTCGGGCAGCCAGTGCAAACGAAGCCGCCACCGAAAGCGTAGCCGCCGTAGTAGCCGGCCCGTAATACCGTCTGGCATGATCAGCGCTGGGAGGGCTTGCGGAGGCAAAGTTTTGTACGCCCACAACGCACAACACCGATCCGTTGGATTGCTGCATTCGAAGCAGCCAGTCTAACTCGTACTTTACTTCATCCAACAAATCCGGTACTCCGTTGCCTGATTCCGGGATGCCAAGATCGTCTCTCCAAATGGTGGGGTTTTCTTCGTAGGCCATTAAAAGGTCCATCAAGGTCCCGTAGGTAAACGTCACATACTTGTTGTAATCGCCTGCGTCATGCCAGCCCCCATGCAGGTCTTTTGCCGTGGCTGGCACGGGATTCAGGATGCTGTAACAGGTTTCATCCTGAAGGTTGCCCCGGTGACAGGGCTGTGAATCGGCCCAATCAGCCTCCGCGAACGGCAACACTTTCCCTGTTCCGCAACGCTGGTAATAATAGGTGCGAAAACCATGATACAGCGCATCGGCATACGCGCAGTCAGAGATGGTAAAATTGGTGGAGCGAAGGTTGTTCAGGCTATCGTACAGGAAATAATACCCGTTGGTCGTCAGTGCCGAAAAATCGAACCACCAGGCTTTGTCGCCCGATTGGCCATGCGTGCTTCCGCCGCCCCACGGGGTAATATTGGCCTCAAAAACCGTGACCTGGTCGTAGCTCCGTTTGACCCTATACTTGGTGGAAGGGTTGAGGTTGGATGGAGCGTTGTAACCTATTTGCGGATTGGCAATGACCGCGATCTTTTGAGCATTAGAGAGGTAGCCAAACTGGTCTACATGGATGCGCTTGTCCACCATGCCGGGCGCTTGAGCGCGTGTTGGCGAGGCATTTATAGCCAAAATCAGGGTAAGAGGCAGGATAAATTTCATAGAAGGCCAGTATTTGTACTGCAAAATAGCCTACATTCTCCAGATTTTTTATATCTTGCTAAAGAAACGGTTTTGTTTTAAGTGATAAAAATTTACCTTTGCAAAATCATTTACCTTTTTCATTAATAAAATTAATGAATTGAAAATTACAATACCAAATCGAAACCTGTCAAAACGGCTTCAATGTCTCCTAGCAATAAACGAAACCTCGAATTTGCCCGCGAAATGCTCTCTCCGCCGGGCGATACCATCCAGGAAACCATTGATGCCCTTGGCATGAACCAATACGAATTGGCCGAACGCATGGGCAGGCCCATAAAAACTGTAAACGAAATTATTAAAGGCAAAGAGGCCATCACTCCGTCTACGGCTGTCCAGTTGGAGCGTGTTTTGGGCATCCCCACGAGTTTCTGGCTTGAACGCGAACGGCTCTATGTACAAGCGCTGACCGCTATTGAACATGAGCAAAAACTTGAAACATGGGTTGAAACATGGCTCATCCAGTTTCCCATTAAGGCACTGGAAAAACTGAACTGGATCCCTAAAGCAGAAACGGCTACCAAGACCGTAGCCGCACTATTGTCTTTCTTTGGAGTAGCAACACCAGATGAGTGGACTGCCGTATATGTCGGAGAACAATTGCAAAACTCGTACTACCGTATTTCGTTGGCACATCTTACCCAGCAAGGCGCGCTCTCTGCATGGCTACGGAAAGGGGAATTGCAAGCCAAGGGTTTAAAAATCAAGCCTTTTGACCGGAAGAAATTCCAGAAAAACCTTGTTGCAATTCGAGGTCTCGCACATCGGCACCCTGCTGACTTCAAAGAACAACTCCAAACCCTGTGTTCCGAGTCTGGTCTGGCGGTGGTGTTTACCCAATGCCTGCCCAAAACAAATGTAAGCGGCGTAGCCCGGTGGATTGGCCAAACCCCGCTTATCCAACTTTCAGGACGCTATAAATCCAACGATCATTTCTGGTTCACATTTTTTCACGAGACCGGGCACATTCTAAAACACGGTAAAAAGGATTTTTTCATCGAAGGCATCTCCGAAATTCACTTGGACGAGGAAAAGGAACGCGAAGCCAATGAGTTCGCAGCCAACTATCTCATTCCTGCCCGTGATTTTAAGCGCTTTGTTGAACAAGGAGACTTTTCTGAGTCGGCAATGGTGCAATTTGCGGAATCTGTGAAAATACACCCCGCAGTGGTGGCAGGGCGCTTAAGTCATGAGGCCATGATTCATTTTAGCGAGGCGGCATCGTTCAAAATCAAAGTGGAGATTCTCGAAACGGATGAAAGGGTACAATCGTTTTTACAAACGAGGCTTGGAGCGAAGAAATTTTAACACGATCCACTCACTTCTCCAACCGCTCCAACAACCTTGACGTAATCCGCAAAAAGTCCATTTCCGTAATAATCCCCACCAACTCCTTGCTTTTCACCACAGGAAGGCAGCCAATGCGATGTTCCCGCATTTTATTCATGGCTTCCATGATCGTCGTGTCTGGGGTGACGATAACGGGTTTTTCGATCATCAGGTCTTTGACGGTAACTACCTTTTCCTGTTCCGCGACGTCACAACTCTGGCGGGCAAAATGGCGCAACAGCATCCTGCTCGAAATGAGGCCGATCAGTTCGCCTTTGCTGTCCTCGACAGGCATATAGCGGATGCGCCGCCAGTCCATAATCTCCGCCACAAGTGCCACGAGGTCGTCTTTTTGGACGGTGAACAGGTCGGTGGACATGAATTCTTCGACTTTGATGTGGGAGGGTTGCCAGTTTTCCAGATCTGCGGCGGTGGCTTCTTTCCAGGTATGCACAGGCTTATTCTCTTTTTGATTTTTAATAGTGGCCGCAGTGACGGCTGTAACTGCCTCGTCGTGGGTTACCTCTTTTATGAGGTTTGTGAAAGAGCGCAAGGCCCAGCGCGCGCCCGTTTTGTGTTCCGTGGTGCGGGCTTCAATAATATCAAGGTATTTGGAAATGTCTGCTGACTTGACTTTTTGCATTTTCAAACCCTCCTTTGCCAAAGGCAACAATTCATTGAGAATCATATCTTTGACTGGGATTTTTTTGTCTTTTAACCAAGAAAATGTGGTGTCCATGCCAAATTTGGCCGACTTCAAAAAGTTGTCGCGGGCATCGGCGAAATCAATCTGCTTGGTAATGTCGGGGTAATGTTGTCCCATGCTGATCATACACCCGAGCCAAAAAGCGGCGTTGGCCACCTCGTCCACCGTGGTGGGGCCTGCAGGCATCACGCGGTTTTCGATGCGCAGGTGCGGCTTGCCGTTGGGTGAAATGCCATAACAAGGGCGGTTCCAGCGGTACACCGTCGAGTTGTGGATTTGCAAGGCGCGGAGCTTTGGCGTTTTCCCTTCCCGCACCATCGCCATGGAGTCCTCCTCGATCGCGCCGGCAAGCAGTACGCGGAAGCGGCTGATGTCTTCTTTGTAGATTTCCGTGATGTCGCCCCGCAACCAGCCAGAGCCAAAATTGACGCGGGGAAGTCGTTCGCGCATGTGATCGTAGGTGGTGCGCGTATCAAGGCTTTGCTGGAAAAGCGCAATGCGTGTCTCGTGCCACAGGCGGCGGCCAAACACGAGTGGTGAATTGGCGGAAACAGCAATCACGGGCGCGGCCAACACCTGCGCGATGTTGTACATCTTTACAAAATCCTTCGGGGCCACCTGCAAATGCACTTGGAAGCTCGTGTTACAAGCTTCCAAAAGCGGAGAATCGTGCTTGACCAAAAGTTCGTCCACGCCTTCCACACGCAGCTCAAAAGAAGTGCCCAAGAGGTGTTTTTGAATGGCCGCCATGAGCGCGAAATAGCGGTCTTTGGGGGTCAGGTTGTGCATCTCCAGGTCGTGCTTGCGCAGGGTAGGAAGTATGCCGCAGAGGATGATACTCGCATCGAACTCGTCGAGCACTTTTTGGATAACAGACAGATAATGAAGGTTTTCGGCCTCCATATCGCTGAGGCAAGTGCCCGTGAATTCGCGGGGGCTGAGGTTGTTTTCGAGGTTGAACTTAGCCAGTTCGGTTACACACCAGGGCTTGTCGTCGCCCATGCGTTCGAGCACCTGCATATTGATGCAGGCGGGCTTGAAAGTTTTGTTGTCTACCAGGCACATTTCCTGTTCGGCCCCGATGCGCGTAATGTCGCTCTCGAACCAGTCGTTTTGGAGCATAAACTCGAAAGCCTGCACGTCGCCCAGAAGATTTCGGACGAAGTGTTGCATCTCGCTTTTGCTTTCTAAGGTGTTTACTTTTTGAAAACCCATGTTTTGGCTGATGTTGTCCCGCCGAAGGTCGGCAAAGAATTAAGAAGTGGCAAAAGTGTGAAACGAAATTCAAAAAACAGGAATTAAATTTACCTTTGCGCCGTTCGGCAACGGACACGGGCTTGTAGCTCAGTTGGTTAGAGCAGCTGACTCATAATCAGACGGTCGCGGG
>CAZPTQ010000141.1:0-14254 GCA_964589365.1 uncultured Saprospiraceae bacterium | reverse complement strand
CGAGCAATGCAACAGTCTCCTTGACGGAGGGCACGTTCAAAATGAGCTACCAATAAATCAGGCCTGAACTTCTTAAAAATCAGCGTAACAGCTTAGCGTGTTTATATTTCTCAAGGGAATATAGGTACGCTAAGCTGTTTTAAATCAAAATCTTCAACATCCAGCTAATGAAAAAAATCACTTCTCTTTCTCTCCTCGTCTGGTGTCTCGCCACTGCATTGTTCGCACAAAACCAAGATGGCACCGTATTCACAGGTTGTGGCACCGATCTGTTGCATCGGCTACACCCCGAACTTCAGGAAGCGCAAACGCGCCATGACCAAGCGGCTTACCAGACAGCCCTTAAGCACCCCAATGGCCAACTTGCCGAGCATGCCCAGCGCACTCTGCCCGTTGTTGTACACATCATCCACAACGGCGGCACTGAAAACATTTCCGATGCTCAGGTGCAACAAGGCATCGCACAATTGAATGCTGCCTTCAATGCAGGTTTTGGCACCGGTTCCGATACTGAAATACAATTTTGCCTGGCGCAGCGCGACCCAAACGGGCAAGCAACGACTGGGATCACCCGCGACCAATCGGCACTTACAAGTTTTAACATGGAATCGCAGGATATCGCGCTGAAGGACCTGAGCCGCTGGGCACCAACTTGTTATATCAATATTTGGGTGGTGTCGGCAATCAATAGCGTAAGCAACGGCAACGGCGTAATCGGTTACGCCTACTTCCCCTCTGCGCACGGCCTGCCTATGGACGGCATCGTGATCGAAGCCAATTATTTTGGCTCCAGTCAAACCAACACGAGCGTTTTAGTACACGAAATGGGGCATTATCTTGGTCTTTACCACACTTTTGAAGGTGGATGCAACAACAACAACTGTTTGCTGGATGGCGACCGGGTATGCGACACGCCGCCCGACCAAACGACCTTTTCTTCCTGCACCCCAAATGCAAATTCCTGTGGCACAGACGCAGACGACCTATCGCTCAACAACCCCTTCTCTATAGATGTAGCAGATATGGGAGAAAACTATTTGGACTATTCTTCTTTGCCTTGTTTTGCTAAATTTACCCAAGGGCAAAGCGAGCGGATGAACTGGTTCATTACCAACGTTCGCAGCAGTCTTTTCGGCTGTTTATCCTGTCAAACACCTTGTCTCGCCAGTTTAACGGCTTCCATCACGACACCTTCCACAGCACAAACGATTGCCGTGGGAGGCAGCATCAATTTTACCGCTACGGCATCGAATGCTACCGTCTATGCCTGGAATATTGACAATGGCCAGGTATTGGGCAGTAATATCAGTTTCAACAATCAATTCAATACCGTCGGGGAATTTTGGATAAAATTCAGGGCCATCAGCAATGACCCCTTGTATTGCGTGGATGCGCTGGACTCTGTAAAAGTAACCGTTGTCTGCGATGCGCAGGCGGTGTTTTCAGTACCTGCTGTGATCCAGAATGGCCTCTCCGTCACCTTTGGCAACAACAGCACCAATGCTACCAGCTATGAATGGAGCCTGGACAACGTAGCCGTTGCTACCACTGCTGACCTCAATTACACCTTTGTGAACACTGGAGTGTACCAATTGTGCCTCCGTGCCATCAATGCTAATTGTTCGAGCACACTTTGTGCCACCGTGTACGTGCAATCCAATGGCGATCCGGCTGCCGGTTGTGACAATACCTTTATCAAGTCGCTGACCAACATGGGCGGCATAAGGCCCAATATCTTCCCCCACCCTAACGGCGATTTTTTTGCCACTGGCTTGCGGAACGACAGCACAGTCATTGTCCGTTTTGATCAAGGCGGCACTGCGCTGTGGGCCAGGGCTTTTCGCTTTGACAATGACGTAAACCAGATCTCTGACATGTTCGTGGATGCTTCCGGAGATTTGATTGGCATAGCATCCCCAGAGGCAATTTCTTTGGGTGATTTGAGAACCACTGCATTCAGGTATAACCTTACGAGCAATTCATTTGTCTGGATAAAACGTTTGCCACAAACCCGTTACACACAAATTCATGCTTTGGATGCAAACAATTGTGTGTTGACCGGAGAGTCAAATTCGGGCAGTACGCAACTCACCCAAATTAACAAAAACAATGGCACAATCAGCGGATACAACCTGGAAGGAGAGGGCGGCGATTTTTATTCCACCGTCTATAACGGCTCCATTTACGGTACCTGTCGGCGGTACTATAATGCTGGCGGTGATTTTCGGGCCTCTGTCTTTGCGCACGACCTGAACACGGGTGCTTTTCAATGGCAAAACTCCATTATTTCGAGGGGCAATACGAGTGCTCCCAACGAAACCCGTATGTACCCGGAAAAACCCATAGTAGATAACGACAGCCTGGTGGTCATTGCAGCAGGCGATTTGGAAGGTTTTGGAGGTTATTTTTTCGGATCATCGGAATTAGTGGTAGCCAAAACAAACCTGACAGGAGACGTCCAATGGACAAAACAGTATATCATAAGCGGTTCTATTACCCCGGCTGCTATGGCGGTTGTATCAACGGCAGGCGGTTATTATATCGTCAGTAATCTTTATGACAATGTCTTGGGCAATTTCAATTTTGCTGTATTGATAAAAACCGACAAACAAGGCAATGTACAGTGGGCAAAACGCTTGGGTATTTCAGGGAAAAATATCGCCCGGAACATCATGGAACGCAACGGCTACTTGTACATGACCATGTCGTCTGACAGCTACATGACCAATGATCTGTTACTGATAAAACTGGATCAACAGGGCAATACCAACACAACTTGCGATTTTGTGCAGCCAATTACGGTGGAGATGGTGGCTTTGCCGAACATTCAGGATCAAAGGAATTATGGCGTATCACCATTTGTCTCTACACCATCTGCCTTGACAACCCTTCCGGCAACCACTTCCCTACAAACAGTCACCTACTGCAACACATCTTGTATTTGTCCTGAAATCCCGATTTCGGCTGGTTCGGACACTACCATTTGTTTGGGGCAATCGGTCAGCTTGCAGCCCACACCCGGTTTCGACCTATACGAATGGAGCCCTGCTGCTACCTTGGACAATCCAAACGCCCAAAACCCGGTGGCAACACCCTTGGTCACGACAATATATATCCTGGATGCCGTTAAATACGGCGTAGAATTGATAGTGAACAGCGATTTTAGCCTAGGAAATACGGGCTTTACCACCGACTATACATCCGGCGGCAATAACCAGGGCCACTACAATGTGATCAACAATCCTGCACTGATCAACCCCCAATGGAATATTCCTCAGGATCATTCACCATCGGCGGACAATATGATGATGATGATAGACGGCGATGATAGCGGTAGCCTTCCGACGATATGGCAACAGTCCGTATTGGTACAACCCAATACCGATTATGTATTTGAGTTTTGGGCTGCGATGGGATTTCATTCCAGTCCGCCAGAAATAGAGCTGAAAATAAACGGGACGGTGGAAGGTATATTTGACCTCGTAGGCGGCTCTGCCTCCGTAGGGATTTGGCAAAATTTCAGTGTACAGATAAATTCGGGCGGGGCAACGCAGTTCATTATTGAACTGACCGATCTGGTAACCGTCGCAGGTGGCAATGACTTTGCCTTCGACGACATCAGTTTGCGCTCAGTTTGCCACTATACGGATAGCGTGACGGTCACAATCGCTACATCTTCTGCCCCCTTACTTGATTTAGGGCCAGACATCAGTTCGTGCAGCAACGCTACACACACCTTCAATGCGGGTGCCGGGTATGAAAGCTATCTGTGGCAAGACGGCAGTACCGATCCAAGCTTTACTGCGTACACTGCCGGCACTTATTGGGTGACTGTGTGGGACATCTGTGGTGTAGAACAGAAAGATACGGTGCAAGTGATGCTTGCGCCCACGCCCACATTGGATTTGGGCGCAGACCTGGAGATATGTGCTGGCAGCAGCATTCCGCTTTCATATACCAGCAATGGCGTGTTCACGAGCTACAACTGGTCTCCTCCAAACGGCCTTAGTTGTACCACTTGCCCTGCTCCAGTTGCATCGCCACTGGTTACGACGGTTTACTACTTTACAGCATCTACTGCCGATGGCTGTACCAATTTGGACAGTTTAACTGTGACAGTCAAACCACTGGCTGCCTACACGCAAAATATTGCTCAATGTGGCGACGAACCGTTTGAGTTCAACGGAAATATTTACACACAAGCAGGTACTTATACCGATATTTTGACGGCATTCAACGGTTGCGACAGTGTGGTTACTACCATCCTGGAGTTTTTGCCCTTGAACACCCTTGCGGAAACCATCACATTCTGCCTTGGGGAATCCGTGACCATTGGAGGCATTTCCTATACCCAGGAAGGTGTCGTGGTGGACACGCTGCCCGGAACGACAGGCTGCGATACGATCGTGACCTACACTTTGGTCCACCAGGGCCCTTTGCCATCGCTTGTTTCCATCGCTTGCCCCAACGATATTTCAATTGCAGTGCTGCCCGGCACCATTTCTACCGTGGTCAACTACGACCTGCCCAATGCAATCTCTGATTGCCCATGTCCTGGTATTTCGCTAACACTTTCCGACGGCTTTCTTTCAGGCACGGCGTTCCCGAACGGCAATACGACGGTATGTTACACAGCGCAGGACAGTTGCGGGAATTCGGCAGCATGTTGTTTTGACGTGTTTATCCGGGAAGAGCTGCCTTGTGATGTAAAAGAAACCGCCTGTATAAAATACGAGCTGCTCAACATCACGGCTGACGCTGGACAGAACTACACTTACCGTATTCGGGTGACGAACAATTGTGCCAGCGAGCTGATTTACACGGCTATTCAAATACCTGATGGTACCACCGCAATGGAACCTGCAAACCTGTCCGTTTTTGATGCCGGCGCCGGGCGGCAATACGATGTGAGGAACCCGAACGCAAGTCCGTTCTATTCCATCCGGTTCAAGACCATCGGTAACGGAATCTCAGGAGGCCAGTCAGAAGTATTCCAATACACCCTGCCTGCGCAAACGGATCCATTGTACATAAACATTGGCTCGCGCCTGGCATCGCAAGCGTATTACGAAGCGCATCTCAACACATTCAATTGTCCAATAGGTATCACCGAGGAAAGGAACAAACCAATAGAAAGTGGTTTTGTAGCCCAGGTCGAAGGAGCGGAATTGCGACTCTTCCCCAACCCTACTGCTGGGGATGTATTTGTTGATCTTTCTGACTTTGCTGGTGAAACCCTGCAAATCCGGCTGCTCAATGTGTACGGGCAGCAAATGGAAATATTCTTTGTGGTAGCCGGAGAAGCACCCTATCAACTACGCATTCCAGAAAGCCTGACAAGCGGCTTATACATTTTGGAATGCAGCAGTAAGCAAGCAAAACAGAGTGTGCGTTTTGTGTTGCAGCGATAGTGGTTTGGGAGTGCTGTAAAGCATAATAAACCGCTGAGGCGCGGAGACGCAGAGACTTTCAAACACTCTGCGTCTTTGCGCCGCTGCGGTTATATAAGGCTAAGGGGCAATCGCACCTCCACCTTAGTCCCTGTCGGCAAACCCTCGTCGTCATACAGGTCAAGAATTGTCAGTTTGGTATTAGAAAAACCCTTGTTTTGGATCAATCGCAAGCGCTCTTCCGTAATCTGAACTGCCTTTGATTCTTGTCTTTCCGATTTGTTTTTGCTACTTTCTATGCGGCCAATCCCATTGTCTTGTACCGTGCAAACCATGTAATCTCCTTCCTTTTTGATGCTAATAATGACATGGCCAGCCGTAGTTTTTCTGGAAAATCCGTGCCAGATGGCATTTTCAACAAAGGGTTGGAGAATCATGGTGGGCAACAAGGTTTCTTCGGGGTCAAGTGCTTCGTCCAGTTCGAATTGCCAGCTGAATTTGTTTTCAAAACGCATGGCCTCCGCTGCCATGTATTGCTCCAGCAGTTCAATCTCATCAGTGATTGGGATGAGCCGTTTGGAGGCCAGGTCCAGGATGAGCCGCATCAATTTTGCAAAACGGCTGAGGTAATTGTTAGCGGTGTCAATATCTTTTTGAAGGATATAACTACTGATAGAATTCATGCTGTTGAAGATGAAATGGGGGTTCATCTGTAACCGCAGCACGGAATTTTGCAGTTCTGCAGCCAATTGCTTGCTCTCCGCTTCCTTTTGCCGGAACTCGGCCTCTTTGCGCCGTTCGGATTCTTTGCGCCGTATTTGAGCAATCCTGTTGCGATAAAACGCATACAATAGACCCAGCACCAAAAGTATTTGCACACTTCTGGCCCACCAAGTGGCGTACCAGGGCGGCTCTATGGTAAATTGCAACTCATGTGGCACCGTAGTCCAAACCCCATCGGAATTGGCCGCCCATACCTGGAACGTGTAGTCGCCCGCTGGCAACTGGGCATATCGCGCGAATCCGTTGGTTCCGCCTTCTGCCGTGTCTTTTTCAAAGCCTTTCAGCCGGTATCTGTACTTCACTTCATCAGGTGCCGTGTAATCAATGCCTACAAAATGGAAGCTAAGGGTTCGGTTTTCGTAACTGAAGGATTGTCTGGGAAGGAATTCCGGGCTTGTACTGATAGAGCCGGTATCGTTGACGATCCAATCGGTGAAATGAAGGATGGGCGGGTTGGGGTTGTCGCGCACGGAATCCGGATGGAAGATATTTAGCCCGTTGACGCCCCCAAAAGCAAGGCGGCCATCGGAGAGTTTGCAGGCGCTGCCGAGCATGAACTGCAGTCCTTGTAATCCGTCGCTTTCGGTGTAGTGTTTGACCTCGCCCGTGGAGGGATTGTACTTATAGAGGCCGGAATTTGAGGAGAGCCAGAGGTTTTGGTGGTGGTCTTGGAGGATGGCGTTGAAGGCTTTTTCCAAAACACGGTCTTTGCCTTTTACAAATTCAATGGAAAAATCGTTGATATCCAGTTTGAGCAATCCTTTGTTGGAAGCGAACCATCGGATGTTTTTGTTTGCTGCCATTCCACTTGAATAGCCGACGCCGGAAATTTCTTGTTCAAGGCTAAAGTCCAGACCATTGGGTTTATACACCCAAAGCTTATCCACCTCATCTGACAGGAACAATCTTTCATCATGGTCTAAAAAGGCATCAAAAATGTTTTCGTGGGTTAATAAAGGTTTGACTCCCGCATAGTTTATCAAGGGCATGAATTTGTTATACTTATATACACCAATAGGGCAAATGAATAAGAAATCATTCGGAGAGAGTTGTACAATTTTATTAAGCCGATTCAAATTGCGGGCTATCTTGTAAAAACCATTGGTGTTCCGTTTTTTCAAAAAAACGGTTGTGCCATTGAATGCCCAGATATCGCCTTCGCTATCACAAAATAATCTGTCTGGCGATCCTGTTTTGATATTTGAAGATTGAAGTATGAGTTTATCCCCTGCCGTTTTCATCGTCACCTTACCATCAGCAGAAGCGGTCCAGGTGTTCCCCTCTTTGTCTTCAATAACAGAGGTTACCGTGTGCTGCTTTTCTGATTGGCCGCTAGGTATTTGTTCCTGCACTTGGAATTTCACATACTCCAGATTGATAAAAAAAATGCCTTCATCCCAAATTGAAAGCCAAAGAGTGCCGGTTTTCCCAACAAAAACATTGTTGATATTGGAGCGCTTAATAGCATCGTTTTGTTGAATAGATGGCCAGTTGAATACAAAGCCTTTACGCTCCAACCGCTTGTCAAAAAGAAACAATCCATAGTTAGAACTGGAAGCAAAGAGAAACTCATCTTTCCAGCTGCAGACATCATTAAATTTAACATCTATGGGGAGTCCATGTGGCTTGAATACAGTATATCCTTTCGGGTAATTTATTGGGAAACGGATAAGTCCAATATCTGATGGTAGCCAAATCAATGAATCCCCTTCTACCTGGGCGAATTGAATGAACGCTTTGGGGATACCCGAGCCCTCTTTTCCAGTGAACCAGGACGACTTTTTTACTTCGTTTTGGTCGTATTCAAAAATCTCGATTCCCCCACCCTCGGCGGCGAGCAGATTTAGGAGGCCCGTGACCCTGCCAGATTTATGCAGGATTGGATAACAGGAGAAAGTATTAAGAGGGTGTACAAGGCTATCTCGTCCTGTCTCTGTATCATAGAGGTGCAGCCAATCCTGGGCGACCACCCAAAGCCTGGATTCCTGATCAAGGTGGAGGAGCACATGTTCGCTATTGGAAGCAAGCAATCCATTGGGATCTTTTAGGACAATAGATGAAATGCTCTCGCTTTGTGTTGAAATAAAATGCAGTGCGCTACTGGAAGAAAACCAAAGTTTTCCATCTTTGCCTTCCATAACCTTGCTGGTAATGTTAGGCGAGTAGCTGCCGTTTGGCAGAGTGGGTCTGTAAACTTTTACAGTCTTTCCGTCGAAACGATTGAGGCCGTCAAAACCTCCGAGCCAAATGTAGCCCTTGGAATCATCAGAAATATAAGAATTCCTCAATTCTGATAGCCCTTCAGATTGATCCAGATGGTGAAAGAAATGTTGGACTATTTGGCCATTCAGTTTAGCCGAATAAATCCCAAAAAGCAGAATTGTTAATAATAATTCCTTCCGATCAGGCACAAGATGGTTCTTTTGTTAGACGAAAGTTATTTTAGCGGAGGCAACAAAAGCGTACTGATTTTATTAATGCCATGCTTAATGAACAAGAATAAGTCACCAAAAAACTTATTCAATATAGACTCTTTGCGCCAGTTTGGACGCCATGCATCAGAACAGAGGAAAAATGTATGTTTTTTATTGCTAGAAATCGGGACATTAGGGTGTTGGCCATATACGATCAGGTTACAATAGTCACCAGTCTTATCTGGGCTGGTAGTCCTAGTATGATCGATATCACATTTAAATACTCCCGGGTAGAAAACAATTAAGCTACTGAGATCATGTCCTTCCAATAGTGCCTTTGCTTCATTTTTTTTGATTCTGACCCGTACCAAAAAGTCAACGCCATTTTGAAATCTTCTTTGGTCCATTGGCTTTGCCAACCAATCGGTTATAGGCGTGGTATCGGCTTCTTGATAAGTCCATGTGAAACCAGGAGTGGAGTTCTTGCGCACGATTTCAGCTTCTTTAAATAGGTCACCACCAAAATGGATTTCGGTTGGAGTGCCGATGCATATGTCTCCAATGATTTCATCAAATAGTAGTCCATAGGCCAACAGCGTTGAATGCTGCCCTTTATTTTGGTCTTGAATCAGCAAATGTGAAAAAGCAATATAGTCACAGCCCGGGAAATTGACAATTTCCAGTAAATGAGCATTTTTAAATGCTGTAGGATGAAATGGTAGCTGCCCCTTAGTTTTAACGGCCTCATTGGCCTCGTTTGAACGCTCTTCTAACCATTTATATATATCCTCAGGGAAATCTAACGCCACCCATGTTCCTGGATTTTGAGGAGAGAAGGGAATTTCCATAAAATTTACACTATTTTTCTGGTGAATGATATTTTTGCTCGATTTTTTACCTGCGCAAATCTACCACATATTATGTTCCATCAAAACACAGTCCCGGATTTCATTTCCTCTTCCAATTATCCAAGGCCGGGAAAATTCGGAAGGATGTTTCCACATTTGGATGCTTGGAGCACTTATGAACGTGACCCTGAACAATATTTAAACATAATTGGGGATGGAAAAAAGTTCTTATATACTCGTATTAAGCGCTTCTCTAAAATACCTGCGGGATATACTTATTTGGGACAATTCTTGACGCATGACCTCAGTTTTGATCCGACTTCCATTGCAGAAAGGATAGACGATCTGGATTTTTTATGGAATTACAGAAGTCCTGCGCTGGACCTTGATTCGATTTATGGTGGCGGGCCGAAAATCAGCCCTTATCTGTACGATGGCAATGGCGCATTCTTACTGGAAACAAGAACCACAAACATTGGTGATATTGTTGAATTCTACGATGTGCCGCGATTAAAGAATAGAGCGATCATTCCCGACCCACGCAATGACGAAAATGTAATGGTATCGCAATTGCAAGTTGCATTCATGAAATTGCATAACAGGATGTTGGAAGTCGTTGCGCCACATATTCATGGATTCGATCGCTTTCTCGAAGCGCGGCGCATGACTATCTGGCATTATCAGTATATAATATTGAACGATTATCTTCCAAAGATACTGGGAGAAAAAATGAGGGAAAAAATAATTAGGGAATCCCGTTTGACACGCTTCGGCGGCTGTGACGAACCTTTTATTCCAGTTGAATTTTCAGCAGCCATTTTCAGGTTCGGGCACAGCCAGGTCAGGAATTCGTACCAATTCAACATATCTGTCAGTGATGCTACAGCATTGCTTCCTGATCTAAGGCCAGAGCAATTATTTTATGTGGATTGGCGGTTCTTTTTTGGAGCAGGTGTTGATACTAAAGAACTGCAAAATAGCAATCTAACCTCTGAAGATGTAAAACGAATATATGATGTTGACAAGTTTACACTCGGGCGTGCAACAATTCCGGCAAGTCTGATATCACCTATTTTCGTTGATTCACTCAGCGAAGTAGGAGATCAAAACCATCCAGTTAATCTGGTGAAGACCACCCTTTTAAGAGGACTAAAACTACGGCTCCCTTCCGGTCAGAGCATTGCTAAATCACTCGGATATGCCATGGTGGATTGGTCAAAATTAAAAGGGTATTTCAATAACGATCGTTTCCCATCGGGAGAATTAAGAATTGAAAAATTTCAGGAAAACACGCCTCTTTTTTATTACATATTAGCTGAAGCCGTCGCTGAAAATGACGGCGAGACCCTTGGCTCAGTAGGTGGTTATATTCTATGTGAAGTGCTGACCGGTTTGTTAAAAACAGATAAGCATTCATACCTCAATCAAGATACTGATTGGGTCCCGGAAGATATACATGGCAATAAAAAACCAACATTCGACATGGCAGACCTGCTTCAATTAGCGGGCGTATTTCCTGGCGCATTTCCACCCTAGCTTTTATACGTTTCTCAACCGCTCCTCAACCCCCTCCTTATACCCCCTCGCCACGGGCACCGTCCCGCCATCCCGCATCACCAGCGCGTTGTCGCCTTTGTGGTAGCGGTCCACCATCATCAGGTTGACGATATGGGAGCGGTGTACTTTCATAAATTCGGGGTAAGGCTCAAAATGCTGTTCGTACACCTTGAGGTTCAGGGAAGCCGTGATCTTGTTTTTTTTGCCAAGCTGAAGACAATGGAAGTCGGTATAATTCAGGTCTGCTTCCAGGTAGAGGATGTCTTCTACTGTCATCATTTCAAGGCCCTTGGAGCTGGAAATTGCGATGCGTCTGGGGAGTTTTTTCTCTTTAGCCTGATGGAAAGTTTCGAGGGCGATTTGCAGTTGTTCGAGGGTGTATTGCTCTGATTGCCGCTTGCGCACCCGGTCAAGCGCTGCGCTGAACAATTCGGAGTCGAGCGGCTTGGTCAGGAAATCGAGCGCGCCGAAGCGGAATGCCGTTTCGGCGTACTTGTTATAGGCGGTGATAAACACCACGTGAAAGGCCGGCTTGCCTATTTTTTCCAACAAGTCAAATCCGGTTCCGTCGGGCATCTCCACGTCCAGAAGCACCAGCTCGGGTTGGTGTCGTTGTGCCAAGGCAAGCCCTTCCGCCACGGAGTAGCCGTTGCCCACGATTTCCACATCCATGTTGGCCGGTTGCAGAAGCCGGGCAATTGCCTCGTGGGTTTGTTTTTCGTCGTCAACGATGATGGTTCTCATATCCCTTTATTGAGTCGTAGTAAAGACCTATAAGGTTTTTTGAAACCTTACAGGTCTCTTTAGTAAAAAATTCAGCAACGCTTCATCCGCCAAAACCCGCCTTTCATTCATCGGCAGCAACCACTGAAACGGATTCCCGGCAGGCCAGCAATAGGTGACCCCACTTTTGTAATGCAAAAAGCAATGGCGGTTCTGCCATAATTCAACCTCACTTCTTGCACCCCAACCATTCCGCTCCACTGACTCAGCATCAGTCTGGCCAACCATTGCCTGTCGGTAAGCGCGGGGGACTATTCTTTCACCAATTAAACAATGCTTACCATGTTCAAGTTGATTGTTTTTCTCGCCCTTTTTCTGTCATCAGCCTCAGGATTTGCGTCTTCAAACGAACCAGTGCCCTGCAGCTGTTCCAATGTGACCGACCTGCAAAAGACTGCGCAGTCGCCCAGTTCCTTCAGTTATTCCTGGAACCACGATTACACGGGTGCTCAATTCAAGGTATGGTACACCCGACAAGAGGACACATTCACCAGCAGTTTTTTTTACACCAGCAACCTTAACTACAATTTCACTGGGCTGAGTGCCGGCCATTACACCTTCTATTTCCAGGCCTTGTGCGACGGTACGCCAAGCGGTTATATTGGGATTGAGGACACAATATTGATGTGAAGACAAGCAGGGAAGCTGAAGGTGGTCCACCGACAACTTCCTTGCATTTACATCGTATCAATCCGCTCCTCCAACCATTTTTTTGAAACGAGTGGCTGCAATTGTTCCAGTTTTTTTCGGAGCGCCGTCTTCTTTAACTCGGGCACAGCAACCATTTCAAACTTGACTATTGCCAATTTCCGCAGGTATCTGACCCAATTCAAATAAGCATCCTTTTTTTCTGCGGTCAATTGTTTTACTTGCAAATATCGCTCGAATGCTTTGAGTTGGGCGATTAGGAATTCATAGTCCTTGCCATAAAGCAAATAACGGTCAAAGACAATCCGGAGCAACTGTACTCGACCCAAAAGTTCGAAGGACGGAATGTGAAAGATTGTGTACTTCAAGCAATCTTGAGCCTCATCGAGCCTGCCTTCAACATAATAAAGACTTGCTGTTGCCAGGTCAATGGATGGCTGCCGTTTGCTTTCTTCCAAATAGGGCGAGAACTTGGAGATGAAGGCCTTAGCCCAATCAAACTCCTTGCACTTGCCCGCTAAATGGACAATATTGATAAAGCTGGAATCCGTGAGCCGTTTGCCGTCGAGCAAAGTATCGGTTTCAATAGCCAGTTTATACAGGGAAAGCAATTCGGCTTCTATCTCAACATTCCGAGCATTAAGCGAAATACCGCAGTTGATTAGATGTCGCAACAATATTGAGTGGTCAGCCCTCGGCAACAGGTGACGTTTGTCGGTATAGACCCGCATCAAATCCTGGAAGCCCTGCTCTTCCACTCCCTGAAGATATAGGCTTACCAAGCGGTGGTAAACAGCCAATAAGGGCTGAGCGTCCAACAGCTCAGGCGCAGCAGTATGTGCCAACACGGCGTCCAGGAGTGGCACCTCGTAGCGAACATTGAGAATGCGCTCTCTGGCTTTCATTTCTGCGACATACCGCAGTTTGGATATGCAATAATAAAGGTCAAGGTACCCAGTTGCCAATGTTATGTATGGAGGGTGCTCTGCATACTTGGGCGTGTCGGGGTTGTAATAAATCTGGTGGTTCAGTTGGTGTAAAGCAAGAACATCGTCGGTACCCTTCACTGGACGCTGAACAGTCTCCTCAATAAGCTCCTGGGCTTCGGTTCGGAAATAGGTGCCCAAATTGCGCAGGCCCAGAGACTTGACCAGAAGTTGGGCGTACATGTGCCCATCATCTTCACCCTCATCGGGAGCTAATACCATGCGTACCACAAGAAACTGCTCTAACTGCCTTGACAAGCCCGACAACAGGTTGTAAAGCCTTGATTCCGTCAGCAATTGATGCCCAAAACAATGCTTGTATGCTGCTTGCAGGTTGGATTTTTCCAACTCGAACAGTGGGTGCTGCTTGCACAGGTACCTGAAAAACTTCAGGTACTGCTCGCTGGCCTTGAAGAAAGGCGATTGAAGGAATTTTTCAAACTCCTTTTGCTCGTCTGGTTGGAGGGATTTCAGCAGGACAAGAAGCTTCATTTTTCCTTTTTTTCAGATGTGACTACGGCTTCAAGCGGATTATAAGTAGAGAACCTAACAATGTTCATACATTCTTAACTCATTGTATTTTTAACAAATACACATCTGTTAAAATGTAAAACATTCTAAGTTTATTAGAGAAATCGGAAATTCTGGGTGAATGTAAGGAAATGTATGGGTTGTACTCTTGTGGCTGAATTTATGTGGAGGGAAATTGGGAAACCAGTGTGTTGACAGTCACCGTTGTGCTTGCCTATTGAGTCGGCTAATACGTCCCAATGAGATGCCCCTTTGCCTTGTGTTGCTGACATGGTGAAGTTGATGCCTTGGTTTTCTGATTTTTTTCCTTTTTT
>CAZPTQ010000140.1:0-14729 GCA_964589365.1 uncultured Saprospiraceae bacterium | reverse complement strand
CACCAATCACAAGTCCACCAATCACAAGGCCACTAATCACCAGTACACCAATCAACCAATAACCAGATTGCCAACCAGCATTTTTTGCAAAAAAATATGACCAACCAAGGCATCTCTAACGAGACATTTCCAATAACAGGCGTTCAAGAACGCACAAATTTTGGGAAAATACGTCTCGCCGGTCACTACCCTGACCTCCTCGAAATCCAGTTGAAGTCGTTCCAGGAATACTTCCAGTTGGAAACCACTCCAGACAATCGTATCAACGAGGGGCTGTACCGTGTGTTCCAAGAAAACTTCCCTATCGCCGATGCACGGAACATCTTCAACCTGGAATTCCTCGACTACTTCATTGACCCCCCGCGCTACACCATTGATGAGTGTATGCAACGTGGACTCACCTATTCGGTACCGTTGAAGGCGAAACTCCGCCTCACCTGCAACGACCCCGAACACATTGATTTCGAGACGAAAGTGCAGGATGTATTCCTCGGCAACATCCCGTACATGACCCCAAAAGGGACCTTCGTGATCAACGGGGCAGAGCGCGTTATCGTTTCGCAGCTCCACCGTTCACCGGGCGTTTTCTTTGGGCAGAGCTATCACCCTAACGGCACCAAAATCTATTCGGCACGTGTCATTCCGTTCAAAGGCGCTTGGATGGAATTTGCTACCGACATCAACCTGGTCATGTACGCCTACATTGACCGTAAAAAGAAATTTCCTGTCACCACGCTGCTTCGTGCCATCGGCTTTGATACGGACAAAGCGATTCTCGACCTGTTCAACCTCGCTGATGAGGTGGCAGTGACCCGCGAGAACATGGAAGGAGCCGTTGGCCGCAAACTTGCAGCCCGTGTGCTCAAGTCATGGACGGAAGATTTCGTGGACGAAGACACTGGTGAGGTGGTGTCCATTGCGCGTAACGAGATCATTCTCGAGCGCGATGCAATTTTGGATGAAGAGAACATCGAACTCATCTTGGACGATGATACTAATGTCCCGACCATTATCCTGCAACGCAAGGATATTGAAGAGGATTTTTCAATCATCTACAACACATTGACGAAGGACCCAACTTCCAGTGAAGTGGAAGCGGTAAACTATATCTACCGCCAGTTGCGCGGTTCTGATCCACCGGATGACGAGACGGCTCGTGGTATCATTGACAAACTGTTCTTCTCCGACAAGCGTTACAACCTTGGCGAAGTGGGTCGTTTCAAAATCAACCGCAAGCTGCTCACCAATATTGACGACAACAATCTGGTACTGACCAAAGAAGACATCATCGCCATTGTGCGCTACATTGTCTCTTTGATAAACAACAAGGCCGATATTGACGATATTGACCACCTTTCCAACCGCCGTGTGCGCACTGTGGGTGAGCAATTGTACGCCCAGTTTGGCGTAGGCCTTGCCCGCATGGCGCGTACCATCCGGGAGCGCATGAACGTGCGTGACAACGAGGTGTTTACGCCTATTGACCTGATTAATGCGCGTACGCTCTCTTCGGTAATCAACTCGTTCTTCGGAACCAGCCAGTTGTCGCAGTTCCTTGACCAGACCAATCCGCTTTCTGAAATCACGCACAAGCGGCGTATTTCGGCACTCGGACCAGGTGGTCTTTCGCGCGAACGCGCAGGTTTTGAGGTGCGTGACGTTCACTATTCTCACTATGGCCGCCTTTGCACCATTGAGACACCGGAAGGACCCAATATCGGTCTCATCTCGACCCTTTGCACCCACGCGAAAATCAACAAGATGGGCTTTCTTGAAACGCCCTATCGCAAAGTGAAAGATGGTAAGGTAATTTTGACAGGCGATGTGGAATACTTGTCGGCAGAAGTAGAAGACAAGATGAAAATCGCACAAGCCAACTCCCCTGTAGGAGAAGGTGGTGCGTTCCTCAACGACCGTGTGAAGGCTCGTGAAAGCGGCGACTTCCCGATTTTGACTCCGGACGAACTGGAATATATTGACGTAGCGCCCAACCAGATTGTAGGTGTTTCGGCTTCATTGATTCCATTTTTGGAAAATGATGATGCCAACCGAGCATTGATGGGTTCTAACATGCAGCGCCAGGCTGTGCCGCTTATTCGCCCAAGCTCTCCTATTGTTGGAACGGGTCTTGAAGCAAAAGTGGCGCGCGACTCGCGTATGCTTATCAATGCCGAAGGCTCGGGTGTGGTAGAATATGTGGACGCCAACGAGATCACTATTCTTTACGACCGCACCGAGGAAGATACCCTCGTGTCGTTCGAGGATGCACGCAAAACATATACCCTCACCAAGTTCATGCGCACCAACCAAGGCACGTGCATCAACTTGAAACCCATTGTGCGGCGTGGCCAGCGCGTGGAAGCGGGCAACATCCTTTGCGAAGGTTATGCCACCCAAAACGGCGAACTTGCCCTCGGCCAAAACCTCAAAGTGGCGTTTATGCCATGGAAAGGCTACAACTTCGAGGATGCCATCGTGCTTTCGGAGCGCGTGGTACAAGAGGACGTTTTCTCTTCCATTCACATCGAGCACTTTGAACTTGACGTGCGCGACACAAAATTGGGCGAGGAAGAGTTGACCATGGACATCCCGAACGTGAGCGAAGAAGCCACCAAGGATTTGGACGAAAACGGCATCATCCGCATTGGAGCATGGGCAAAAGAAGGAGACATCCTCATCGGCAAAATCACGCCAAAAGGTGAAACCGACCCAACTCCGGAGGAAAAACTGCTCCGTGCAATCTTTGGCGACAAAGCTGGCGACGTGAAAGACGCTTCGCTCAAAGTGCCGCCAAGCATCAACGGGGTGGTGATTGCCAAACAACTTTTTGCCCGCGCTAAAAAAGACAAAGTGCAAAAAGAATCGGAAAAAGCACTGCTAGACAAACTCGAAGATGAGCACTTGGTAGCCTTGAACAAGTTGAAAACGATCCTTGTGGACAAAATTCAACTATTGGTCAAAGACAAAACCACCAATGGCATCCGCAGCATCTACGGCGAAGAAATGGTATCGAAAGGTTCGAAACTAAGCGTTCAAATCTTGCGCGACACCATTAAATATGAAGAAGTAGATTACCTGAACTGGACCAGCGACAAGCATACCAACCACTTGATTTCGAGGTTGTTGCACAACTACAGCATCAAGGTTAACGAGGAAGTAGGCCGTTACAAGCGCGAAAAATTCAACATCAGCATCGGCGACGAATTGCCTGCTGGCGTGTTGAAATTGGCAAAAGTGTACATTGCTAAAAAGCGCAAACTCAAAGTGGGGGATAAACTTGCAGGCCGTCACGGCAACAAGGGTATCGTGAGCCGCATTGTGCGAATGGAGGATATGCCATTCTTGGAAGACGGTACTGCGGTAGACGTGGTGCTCAACCCGCTCGGTGTGCCTTCTCGTATGAACCTTGGCCAAATCTTCGAGACGGTACTTGGCTGGTCGGGCGAAAAGCTCGGCTGCAAGTTCGCCACACCGATTTTCGACGGAGCAAAAACCGACGAGATCGCAGCATGGATCGAAAAAGCAGGTTTGCCGGAACTCGGCCAAACGTATCTCTCTGATGGCGAAACGGGCGACCGTTTCCACCAAAAAGCGACCGTTGGCGTAATTTATATGCTCAAGCTTTCGCACATGGTGGACGACAAAATGCACGCTCGCTCCATCGGGCCATACTCGCTCATCACGCAGCAGCCTTTGGGTGGTAAAGCACAGTTTGGTGGTCAGCGTTTTGGTGAGATGGAGGTGTGGGCGCTCGAAGCGTATGGCGCATCAAGCATCCTGCAAGAGTTGTTGACCTACAAATCGGACGACATTCAAGGCCGTGCAAAGGCTTACGAAGCCATTGTAAAAGGCGACAACTTGCCTGATGCTAACATTCCAGAGTCGTTCAACGTACTTGTGCACGAGTTGCGCGGCTTGGCGTTGGATGTGAAATTTGAATAACGACTTGACTGGTTGTGCCACACCTTCAAGGTGTGGCACAACTTACATAATTAGACTATGTTACAAAGCCTTCGCAAAGAGTTCAACCTGTTGAAATTCAACACAAAACTCTACTTGGCTGGGACATACTTTACGCTCTTTGAAAAAACCTACAAGGTGGAAGGCCTGGATTTGGTGATACCGTTCAATTTGACGAATATAAGATTCAGGGGACAGTTCCCGATCAATTTTTACGAGAAACAGGAGCGGCGGTATTTGAGGCAGTATTTGCCGAAAGATGCCACCGTACTCGAATTGGGAGCTTGTCTTGGCGTGGTGTCTTGCATTACCAATCGCATGCTGGATCATCCAGAACGACATGTGGTGGTGGAAGCAAACCCCAACTTGGTACCTATAGTAGAAGAGAACAAATCGCGAAACAAATGCAGTTTTCACATTGAACACTGCATCGTATCTAAAAACCCGGTCAACGAGTTCTTTATTGGGAAAAACATCCTGACAAGCAGCAACCGCCGCCAAACCACTGAAAAAATCAGTGTCGCGGGAAAAACAGTGGCTGATTTAGAGGGCAAACACGGGTTGAAATTTAACGTGCTGATGATGGACATTGAAGGGGGCGAACTGGATTTCTTGCGCGAAAACCGTGAAAAGTTGAAAGACCTGAACGTGATTTTCGTGGAAGTACACCCGCACCGCGACATTCTTTCACCAGAAGACGTGGCTGAATGTAAATCAATTGTGGAAACGGCTGGTTTTGAAAAAGTAGTGGACGACACCAATTTTTGGGTTCTAGTACGCCGGAAATCTTTTCCGGCCTAAGCAAGCGGAACAGATTTCCGCATTATATTATGGACATCATCTCGACTTGGATTTATCTAGACAGCCCGGAAGAACGTTCTGAATATCCGCAAGTAGGCCAACAATCGCACCTGTTTGAATTTCAGAAAACCTATTGGAGATGTATTGCAGTGTTCTTTGCTTGTAGCGTTCATTTCAATCCGGGAAGACGGCATGTTTTGTTTACCAACAAACCCAAAGCCGAACTTCCTGACATCGACGGATTAGACTTGCAGTCGTTTCTAGTCGAGCGGAATGTGGAGGTAGTTACCATCCCCATGACCTGGCAAACACCACAAGGATATTATCCAAAATGGCGCAATCAGTTCTTTGTTTTTGATATTTTTCGATATTTTGAGCAACATTTTGAGGGCGATGGTTCCTCATTCCTGCTGCTCGATTCTGACTGCATCATCCGGCATTCGCTTGATGAACTTTTTGCCAACATCCGCGAAAAAGGGCTCTTGGTAATCCCAATGCCTTTTGGAGAAGACCATGATATCAACGGGATTACGCGAAAGGACATGCGGCAGATTTATACTGATCTTGACGGGAAGGACCCCGGTTTTAATCCGGTTTATTACGGCGGAGAATTTTTTGCCGCCACCTTGGAAAACGTAAAACGAGTCAATCAGATGTTTCCGCCGGTATGGGAGGCGATGATGCAGCGGTTTAAGGAGGGGAAAAAGAAGTTTCATTACGAAGGCCCGACGCTCAGTTACCTGTATTACCGAATCGGGAAATTTGGCATCGCCGACCGATTTGTCAAACGTATCTGGACTGCGGTCAAATACAGCAATGTGGAACCTGGCGATTTTGACTTGCATATATGGCACGTGCCTGCTGAAAAGAAAGAAGGCATCGCGCTTTTGTTGAGAAAAATAGTGGCGGGTGATTTTTTCAATAAGCCAGATTCAGCACTTGTGAAAGAGATGGGCGGCTATTTAGGAATACCAAAACGGACACAGTATTTGAACCTCAAGCACTTTTTGAAACATACCAGGGTGTATCGGTGGCTGAAAAAAGGGTAACTTTGAAAAAACTTTTTGCAATGACTACACTCACTTTCGATTTGCCAAAAACGGCCAGTTTTCGAGAAAGCGAACTTCGCATCTCGCTGGCAACAAAATTGTTTGAACGAAAAAAACTGACGCTGACGGAGGCTGCAAGGCTCGCTGAAATGTCGGAAGAGGCTTTTCTTGAATGGATGGCCCAAGAAGATGAGATGCAAGAAAACTTGACCCAAGCGCAATACGAACGGCTCGATCATTTGAAAAAAATAGTCTGCCAGCCAGAGCATCAAGTTTCTGACAATGATGTGTGGGCGGGTACAAGGTTGAAACAGCGATGAAACTCATTTGGTCAGACGAAGCCGTTACGCGATTTCAAGAAGCTAGCGAGTATTTGGAAACCAATTTTTCATCGCAAACGGCCCACAATTTTGAGCAACGAGTATTTAGGCCAAAGAATTTGTGCGGCAACACCCAGCGTCGGGCCGCCCTTCAAAAGTACCAGGCGTTCGATATTGGTTGATTGACCGTCACAGAAGGCTCTATTATGAAGCCGATGAAACCAACCAGGTTGTTTATATTCTCGACATTTTCGACACAAGACAAGACCCAGAAAAATCAAGTTTTTAAACCTTTACAACAAAACCTGTTCAATAAAATTCTCAACTGCACAATATGCCTTTCAAAAAGAAGAGCAACAAGACCGATCAAGGCTTCGAAAGCATAACCATTGCGCTCGCAAGCCCCGACGAAATCCTTGAGCGCAGCTACGGCGAAGTGCTCAAGCCCGAGACCATCAACTACCGCTCCTACAAGCCGGAGCGCGATGGCCTCTTCTGCGAGCGCATTTTTGGACCTGTGAAGGACTACGAATGCTACTGCGGTAAATACAAACGTATACGCTATAAAGGCATCGTGTGCGACCGCTGCGGCGTGGAAGTGACAGAAAAGAAAGTGCGTCGCGAGCGCATGGGGCACATTCGCCTTGTGGTGCCGGTGGTGCATATCTGGTTTTTCAAAAGCCTGCCCAACAAAATTGGCTACATCCTCGGACTCTCTTCGAAGAAATTGGAGAGCGTCATCTATTACGAGCGCTATGTGGTCATTCAGCCGGGCGTGAAAGAATCTGAGGGCATCCCCAAGATGCACTTGCTGACCGAAGAAGAATATCTGGAAATCTTGGACGCCTTGCCAAAAGATAACCAGAGCCTCGACAACTCACACCCCGACAAGTTCATCGCAATGATGGGCGCCGAGGCCGTGTTCACGCTTTTGAGCATCCTCAACCTTGACGACCTCTCGGCATCCTTGCGCCACGATGCGCACGCCGAGACGAGCATGGCCAAAAAGACGGAAGCCAACAAACGCCTCCGCGTGGTGGAAGCATTCCGCGATGGTTTGGAAGGCTCCGGCCAACGCCCCGAGTGGACCATTATCCAATATCTCCCGGTGGTTCCTCCAGAATTGCGCCCCTTAGTGCCGCTCGACGGTGGCCGTTTCGCGTCGTCCGACTTGAACGACCTGTACCGCCGCGTTATCATTCGCAACAACCGTTTGAAACGCCTTTTGGAAATCAAAGCGCCAGAGGTAATTCTGCGGAACGAAAAGCGGATGTTGCAAGAGGCTGTTGACTCACTGTTCGACAACTCACGTAAATCCAACGCCGTGAAAGCTGAAGGCGGTCGTGCATTGAAATCATTGTCCGACATCCTGAAAGGCAAACAAGGCCGTTTCCGTCAGAACCTGCTCGGTAAACGTGTTGACTACTCTGGCCGTTCGGTCATCGTAGTAGGCCCAACGCTCAAACTGCACGAGTGCGGTATCCCGAAGGCTATGGCAGCAGAATTGTTCAAGCCGTTCATCATCCGCAAACTCATCGAGCGCGGCATTGTGAAAACGGTTAAATCTGCAAAGAAACTTGTGGACCGCAAGGACCAGGTTATCTGGGAGATACTCGAAAATATCCTGCGTGGCCACCCGGTTATGCTCAACCGTGCTCCAACGCTGCACAGATTGTCTATCCAGGCATTCCAGCCGCGTATTATTGAGGGCAAGGCCATCCAGTTGCACCCGCTCGTTTGTACGGCTTTCAACGCCGACTTTGACGGTGACCAAATGGCGGTGCACGTGCCATTGAGCCAGGCTGCCATTTTGGAAGCCCAAGTGTTGATGCTTTCGAGCCACAACATGCTAAACCCACAAGACGGCTCTCCAATTACCCTGCCTTCGCAGGACATGGTATTGGGCTTGTACTATTTGACAAAAGAAAGAAAAAGCATCCCCGGTTCCCCGGTTATCGGCGAGGGCAGAAGGTTCTATTCGGCTGAAGAGGTCGGCATTGCATACAATGAAGGTCAACTGGACCTTCACGCTTCTATCGAGTGCCGCGTACCGGTGACAGAAAATGGTGAAATTGTACACCGCCGCATCAAAACCACGGTAGGTCGGGTACTATTCAACCAGGCCGTTCCTGAGGGGGTTCCGTACATTGATGAATTGTTGACCAAAAGAAACCTGAAAGGCATTATCAGCGGGATTTTGAACCGTACCAGTTTCAAGCAGACCGCAGAATTTCTCGATGCGATTAAGGAATTAGGCTTTGGCTGGGCGTTCAAAGCGGGCCTTTCGTTTAACCTCGGCGACCTTGTTATCCCCGATCTGAAGAAAAAGGCCCTCGAAGCAGCTCAGGCCGAAGTGGACGAGGTGTGGGACAACTACAACATGGGCCTTATCACCTACAACGAGCGCTACAACCAAATCATTGACAAGTGGACGTTTGCGGACAACCGCATCACCGACCAGTTGATGAAAGAATTGACCACCAGCAAGCAGGGCTTTAACTCTGTGTTTATGATGCTTGACTCTGGTGCGCGTGGTTCGAAACAACAAATCAAACAGCTCTGCGGTCTTCGTGGACTGATGGCAAAACCCCGTAAATCCGGCGATACCGGCGGTGCAATCATCGAGAACCCGATCCTTTCCAACTTCCTGGAGGGCCTCTCGGTACAAGAATTCTTTATCTCCACCCACGGTGCTCGTAAAGGTCTGGCCGATACGGCTTTGAAAACGGCTGACGCTGGTTACCTCACCCGTCGTCTGGTAGACGTAGCGCAAGACGTTGTAATCCGCGAAGTGGACTGCAACACCCTGCGCGGCCTCGATACCACGGCGTTCAAAGAAGGCGAGAAAGTCATCGTGAACCTGAAAGATCGTATCAAAGGCCGTTACAGCCTGCACGATATTTACAATCCGGACACGGAAAAACTGCTTGTTTCGGCGGGCGAGTACATCACCGACGAGGTCGCGAATGAGATTGAAGCGGCAGAAATTGAATCTGTAAACATCCGTTCTGTGCTTACCTGTGAAAGCCGCCACGGTGTGTGCGCCAAGTGTTACGGGAAAAACCTCGCCACGGGTCGTATCGCCGAAATGGGCGACGCGGTAGGTATCATCGCTGCACAATCCATTGGTGAACCCGGCACACAGTTGACACTGCGTACCTTCCACACAGGTGGTACGGCCATGCTGTCGCAAACCGAAAACACCCTTACTGCCCGCGCGACGGGTAAACTTGAATTCGACTCTATTCGCACGGTTGATGGTACAGATTCCGATGGTAAACCAGTACAGGTAGTCGTGTCGCGTACGGGTGAAATCCGCATGGTGGACACCAAATCCAACCGCGTACTTGCCAACAACTACATCCCTTACGGCTCCTTCCTTTTTGTGAAAGAAGGCCAAGAAGTACAGCGTGGTGACAAGATGTGCGAATGGGATCCGTTCAACGCCGTGATTGTCAGCGACTTTACAGGGGTAATTCGTTACAACAGCCTGGAAGAAGGAGTCAATTACCGCATGGACCGTGACGACCAAACAGGCTTCGCCGAGAAGATTGTAATCGAGAGTAAAAACAAAAAGAAGATTCCTTCACTCACCGTTTTGAACGCCAAAACCGGAGAGGAGCTCAAAAACTTCTCGCTCCCGGTAGGCGCATACATCACGGTTGAAGACAACGATGAAGTGAAATCCGGTCAGCAAATCGTGAAAATTCCGCGTAAGCTGGGCAAAATCGCCGACATCACGGGTGGTCTGCCACGTGTAACCGAACTCGTGGAGGCGCGTACACCTTCCAACCCGGCAGTAGTTGCCGAGATTGACGGTGTGATAACCTTTGGTGGCATCAAACGGGGCAATCGTGAGGCGTTCATCAAAGCCAAGGACGGCCAGGAGCGCAAATACATGGTACCGCTTACAAAGCACGTTCTGGTACAACACGAAGATTTCGTGCGTTCCGGCACAGCAATCACGGAAGGGACTATTTCGGTGAAAGACATCCTCGCTATTCGTGGGCCGTTTGCGGCTTCGCAATACCTCGTGAACGGTGTGCAGGAAGTTTACCGCGCCCAAGGCATCAACATCAACGACAAGCACCTTGAGGTGATCGTTCGCCAAATGCTGCGTCGCCTTGAAATTGTGGACCCAGGGGATACGCACTTCCTCACGGGCGAACCTGTGGAGCGCAACGAGTTTGTAGATTACAACGACTGGATTTACGACAAAAAACTCGTACTCGACAGTGGCGAAAGCACCAAACTAAAGCCAGGTGCATTGGTTACCCTGCGTCAAATCCGTGAAGAGAACTCCTTCTTGAAGCGCAACGACAAAAAACTTGTGGAATACCGGGATGCAACGTCAGCCACGGCAGTTTCCATGCTGTTGGGTATCACGAAAGCATCGCTCGGCACGGAATCCTGGATTTCGGCGGCATCGTTCCAAGAGACCACCAAGGTGCTTTCCACCGCGGCCATCGCTGCCAAGAAAGACTTCCTGATGGGCTTGAAAGAGAATGTAATCGTGGGCAAGAAAATTCCGGCGGGTACTGGTATGCGCCTGTACAACAATCTGCAAGTAACTGGTTCTGGTCGCCCATTCCGTGAGCAGACAGAAGGAGTTGCAGAAGAAGTGGAATAACGGAGGTTTTCACGCCTTCGAACACCGAACGGCTTTTTGACCTCGCAATCAGGCCTCTGGACATCAATTTGATGTTCGGAGGCCTGTGTTTTTAATAGCCCTTCCAGCCAGCAGTCTTGCTATGCCCCTGTTTTTCTGACAAAAGAAAAGAGCATGACTTAAGGGTCATGCTCTTTTTCGATTCAATTTTCTTTGTAATTAACGTGAGTTTTGAGTAGTCTTCGGTTTTGGGGTTTCAATTAGAACCGCGTAGCGGTGGCATTTTGGTAGCCCGAAAGGGCGTTTGGGAATACGAACCGCGTAGCGGTGCATTATATCGCGGAAATAATGTCACCGCTACGCGGTTCTGAAAAACATTTAACGCTGACGCTACCATAATGCCGCCGCGATGCGGCTTTTTTTATGCTACAATACCTGCATCAATTCCCAAAATTCAGGTGCTTGATTGAATAGTAGCAAATGGTGCCAAAACCAAATGCCAGCATGGAGTGGAACAGCACAAAAGCAGTGTTGTCTGTTGCCAGGCCAATAATTGCGGATGCTAAGAACACGAGGGACATCACTCCTTCAGCAATCGTGACCCAGGAAATTTTACGCGCCATATACGAGGCTTTTTGCAAGGAATTTTGTTGCTGTCCTCCATTGCCACCGTATTTCGGAGTCCGCACGAAGGCCGATACCTTGCCGCGCAAACCTTCCACCACTGCCACCGCATTGTAGAGCGAAAGCCCCAAAGACATTGGCATGAACGAAAGGAACAAGCCAAAGAAGCGAGCTTTTTCCCAGAACGTAGCTGGTGCTGTGCGATTGAGCGCTGCCGTGATGTTTGCTGTGTAAGAGATGGCTGCCACAGAGAACAAACCCAATACTGAGAAAGAAAGGAAGTGCGTGGAAATGCCCAATTCGCTAAACGCGAACGCCAGGGGCACGCTGCTCACCGCTGCGATGAACACCCACAAAAATACCCCATAGGCCGTCAATTGACTTATGGCGTGCATCTTCTGAATGCCATTGAGCTTGTCGGTGTTCCAAACGAGTTTCATGAGTTTGCGCACGTTTTGTGCACCACCTTTGTTCCAGCGGAATTGCTGTCCTTTCAGCGCGTTCATGTCCACAGGCAATTCAGCAGGGCTGCCGAGTTTTTCCAAATATTGGATTTTGTAGCCCAGGATTTGAGCGCGGAAGCTCAGATCGAGATCTTCGGTGAGCGTATCGCTTGCCCAACCACCGGCTTCGTTGATCACATCTTTGCGCCACACGCCGGCAGTGCCGTTGAATTGGAGGAGCAGGTTGCCGTACGAACGGCCAGCTTGTTCTACCGTAAAGTGTACGTTCAATTGGAGCGCCTGGAGCTTGGTCAACATGCTGTAGTCAGCATTGATATGCTCCCATCGTGTTTGTACGATGGCTACCTTAGGATCTTCAAAATACGCCATCGTAGTGCGCAGGAAATCTGGGCGTGGCGTGAAGTCAGCGTCAAAAATGGCGATGAATTCACCCCGCACCAAAGGCATTGCCTCTTGGAGCGCACCGGCTTTGTAGCCCTGGCGGTTCACGCGGTGTACGTGTTCAATATCAAAACCTTGTGCGCTAAGTGCAGCAACTTTTGCAGCCACAATGCCCACTGTTTCGTCTGTTGAATCGTCGAGGACTTGAATTTGGAAACGGTCTTTTGGGTACTCCTGAGCAGCCACGTAGTCCATGATGCGCTCAGCAACGTACATCTCGTTGTACATGGGAAGTTGGACCGTCACGAAGGGTGCGTTTTGGTCGGTTGCACCGTATTGTTTGTATCGAATCTCTGGGTTCTCCTTGTGGTACTTTTTGTAGAGGTACAACAAGTGGAATTGCAGAAGCGCGTAAACCGTCACCCCACTCATGGCGAGGAAATAGATAAGCAGCATCAGGTAGCCAAAATCAACAAAGGCTTGATACTGAAATGCTTCGAAAAGAGAATGAATACCGAACATATATGAGTTGCTGAATTGTTTCTTTTTGGATGTTTGATTATTTGTTGATTTGGTTATTTGAGTGCCCAAGCTTGGGTGCTCGAATAACCAAATCAACAGATAACCAAATCAACATTATATCAAATTAACAGGCGAAAAATAGTCGTTATGATTTTCCAGCCTGCCAAAATTGTCCCGCGAATCGTTCCTGAAACCTTGCTATGCCCTGCGGCTCTTTTTCGATAACGCACAGGAACTTCTGCGCAATCGAGTTTCGTTTTTGCTGCCCGGACCTGCATTTCCACCGTCCAGCCAAAGTTTTTGTCGCACATCCCCAGGGCTTTCAGTTTATCCCATCGGATGGCTCGAAAAGGGCCGAGGTCGCTGAATTTGTATCCGTAGAACAAGCGAATCATGGCAGGGGCCAACCAATTCCCGAATTGCTGCGGGAAAGTCATGGCACCTGACTCCATTCCGCCTAGCCGCCGCGAGCCGATCACTAGATCTTTTCCGTCGTTCAAAATTGGAGCCACCACTTTTGGCAGTTCCTCTGGGAAGTCTGAATAATCGCCATCCAGAAAGACCACGATTTCGGGTTGTTCGGACGGCGGCATATTTTCCAAGTAACGCATTCCGGCCAGACAAGCATTCCCATATCCACGTTCTGGTTGGCTCACCACTACTGCTCCGGCCAATTTAGCCACTTCCGCTGTCCTGTCTGTTGAGCCGTTGTCGCAAACAATGACCTGTCGAACCCATGTTTTCGGGAGATTGGCCAGTACCAGCGGCAACGCTTTTTCTTCATTCCAGGCCGGAATCAGCACGTCAATCTTTGTTTTTTGCTCCATTCTACTCTATGAGGCCTGGCATACAGACTTTTGCCCTTCCTAAAGCGCAGCAAATGTAACGAAAGCAGTTAAGAGAAAGTTAAAACGCTTTAAGATTTCGAGGTTAAAGTTTTGCAAACGAGTGTCGTGCTTTGTCCTTGAACATTGCAGATGCAGAAAGCATGGGGAATTTACCCAAGCCCAGCATGCTCCAAATCATGTTTTATGGATGTTGAAGAATCATGCCGGAGATTTCTGTCATCCTCTTTGCAAGCCTCCCCCTCAGAAGGATGTTTGGTTTCTGCATTTTGCACAATTCGGGATTAATCTTTGGAAAAGCCTTTGCTTAAAGCAGTTTTTCAAAGACGAACCTCCTGTTTTGGGAAAATTGACCATCGGTGGGTGTTAAAAAATTAACACTCTGAAGTATATATATGAGGAAGCAATCTCCGCTCAGAAATTAGGAGTACGAATGGCTGTGAAGTGACCGTAGCCTACAACGCGCCGAGTCTTCAGATAGGCGCGTTCGATTCACCAGAAACGAATTATTTTAACTAAATTATAAGGACATTCTTGTGATACTACAGGAGATTTAAACGTTTACACACAGTTCAACTAAACAACGAACCTTACAAATATGAAATTTCAATTTTTGATCAAGTCATTGCCCGCCACCCTTGCAGCACTTTTCTTCGCATTTACGCTCCACGCACAAAAAGACCCTGGCACTTCGAGAACAGCAAAACCTTTGAGCCAAGATGTAATCGAAGCTTCTGATGATGTAAAATACTCCGAATATTCCAGGGGTTTGAATTTGACGGCAGACCAAAAAGCCGCCTTTAAAAAGGCAGACCAGGAATATAAAACCAAAGCAAAAGCGGCAAAAAATGCAAAAAAAGAAGAGATGCAGCGCTTGCGGGGAGAACGTATCCGTGCGCACAAAGCAACACTCTCTACAGAACAACTAAAGAAATATGATGAGATGCTGGCTCAGAAAGATGCGAAGCGCAAGGAGAAACAGGCCCAAAAACAGCAACAAAAAGCAGCGAAAAAGGCCGAGAAGAAAAGCAAAAAGCAATAATGTTAGTCAGATAAAAAGCAAAAGCGGCGATGAGTTATCATCGCCGCTTTTATTTTATGTTGGGTCACAAGGACTCGAACCCTGAATAACAGAACCAAAATCTGCTGTGTTA
>CAZPTQ010000139.1:0-14916 GCA_964589365.1 uncultured Saprospiraceae bacterium | reverse complement strand
CGTTGTTCGACCAGAGGTACTGGCTGAAGCCGCCCACTACCCGCAAGGTGTCGGGATTCCCTGGGCAGATGGAAGGGGCGGTCATACTGATAGGGACCGGGTCAATATCTCCCGTTTGAACACCAATAACGCCTTGCCCTGTACAGCCAAACTGATTGGTAACTGTAACATCGTAAAGCCCTGGCCCGTAGATAGTAATGGATTGGGTGGTTTCGCCATCAGGCCATTGATATGCATTCCATACCTGATTGACCTGCAACGTAGCGGTGTCGCCATCCGAGCACATAAATTGAGGCCCGGAAAGCGTCGGGACTACAGGTGGGCTATTTGGAACGTTGAACTGGTCTGTGAAGATACACCCTAGTTGATCGGTCACAGTGAGCGAATAGAGCCCAGGTTCGGTAACTTCATAAGGAGAAAGGCCACTACCGGAGCTTGGAGGGTTCCAAGTGTAGTTGGGAAAACTATATACATCATCAGGTGGCGTAACTATGAGATTAACATACCCACTCTCACAAAGCGGTGCACCAGTGATATCTAAAACGCCATAAAAAAAGGTGCCTGGCTGATCGTATGTGTTGTTCCAGTGGTTGGGCTCGCAGCCGGTGATGGAGGGGTCCCAACTCCAGGCACCCGGTGGGACGACCGTTATTTTGTGGGCCACTTCCCCTGTGTTCCAAGTGGCCACATAGGGATCCAATACGCCAGTAAATGTCCACCTTACGAAGGCCGACAACTCGATGGTCTTTGTTACGCAATTGACGACTGCAACCGTTATTGGGTTGCAGTGCCCAAGCCGCATGGCGAGCGAGTCGGGTTTGCCCGGGTTTCCGTTCAGCGGTCCGCCATTTAGCGGGTTACTGGTCGGTTCCCCATTCGCATGCAAGAGGTAAGGGATGACAAAAAGCGCGAAAAGCAGGATTAAACGAAAAAAAGTGTAGCGTTTTGCCATAAATTTTGAGTGTTTGAAAAAGAAGAAGTAGTTTTAAGTACCAAAGATGCTGCCAACATGTAAAACGCTGACTGATCATGATTCAGAATTTTCAGCCGCCAAAAATAATTAATCTTTTTTCTCTGGCTTGTCAAAATTAAGTTTACATCAAATCCGGCCCTCCCTAAACAGTCGCTCATCCAAAGAAAATCGCCCGGGGCCTAACAGCCAGATGGCAATATAAACCGACAGGTAGAGCAAAGGCAATTCTTTTTCAGTCAGCGTATTGTCCCAATTCACACTAAAAACCGCCACCACCATCGTTACCAAAAGCGGGAGCAATGCAAGCCTGGTGAAGAGACCAAGTAATACCAAGCCCGAGCAAATCGCCTCTGCAAACACCACGAGATAGTACGATGCGCTCGCGCCAATCCCCAAAGGATCGGAGAAGCTATCAGGGCTTTCTGAAAAGAGAATGATCTTCATCAAGCCATGATTGTACACCATCAGACCGCAAAAAACGAGGCGCATGAGCAGTGCCGCCCAATCCAGCGAATAAGGCATGGGAGAAAGTATCCTTTTGAACATACGCAGAAAGCTTGATTTGATGAACAAAATGTGAAACCAGCGCCTCGGCATTAATCAAGCAACACCCCCCTCCAAAAAATTCACAGAGCGGTTGATGCGCTCTTCGAGCGAAATAAAAGTCTCTGTGCGCTGGATGCCGCCGATCTTTTGGATTTTATCTTGGAGAACGAGGCGAAGGTGATTCGTATCTTTGCACACGATTTTGCAGAGGATGGCGTAGGATCCCGTTGTATAATTGGCTGTCACCACCTCTGGGATGTTTTTGAGATGCTCGGTCACCTCGTCATAGAGCGAGCTTTTGTCGAGGTAAATGCCAAGGAAAGCCGTTACGTCATAACCCAGTTTGTGGTAGTCGAGTGTAAGGCTGGAGCCTTTTACAATGCCAAGTTCCTCCATTTTTTTCATTCGGACGTGGATGGTGCCACTTGAAACAAAGAGCTGTTTGGCAATATCTGTGTACGGCATTTTGCCATCTTCGACAAGTTTTGCAAGGATTTGATGATCCAACTGATCGAGTCGGGGAAGTTCTGAATTATGCATGGTGGCGGAAAACAAGAAGATTAATAATAAAATTTAAACAAAATTAGAAGAATTTTGAAAATTCAGCAGAAAAATCTGCATTAATACCATGACGGACAACGAACAACGCCCCAAACTACAGACCCGACTTCCCCTAATCCTTGCTGCCACGCTGGCTGTCGGGATGTTCATCGGTCAAAAACTGCCACACTACGACCAGAATTTCAGCCTCGAATCGCACAGCGCTGTTAGCTCAGGAACGATAGATGAAATACTGCGCTATGTCGAAGCCAAATATGTTGACTCCGTGGATATCGAAACCCTCCGCGCGACCGCTATTGAACACCTCCTCGATGGGCTTGACCCGCATTCTGTGTACATCAGCCCCGACGAACTCCGAGCCGTAGAAGACGACATGAACGGCGAATTCGAGGGCGTGGGTATTGAGTTTATCATCTTGGACGACACAATCCAGGTGGTGGCACCGCTTTCCGGTGGCCCCTCGGAGATTGCCGGAATCCTTGCGGGCGACAAAATCGTAAGCATAAACGACACCATAATCGCCGGGATCAAAATTGAAACAGGGAAGATTTACAACAAGTTGCGTGGCCCCAAAGGCTCCAAAGTCAAGGTCGGAATCCTGCGCAGGCACGAGACCGCACTTAGGTATTTCGAGGTTTCGCGCGATGTAATCCCCGTCAAAAGCGTGGATGCCGCCTATATGCTCGATGAGCGCATCGGCTACATCAAGGTTGCCCATTTTAACGGCAAAACCTATCAAGAATTTATGCAAAACCTCACGCCCCTGGTAGAAGATAAGGGCATGAAAAGTCTTGTGCTCGACCTGCGCGGCAATCCCGGTGGCTACCTCGAAGAAGCCACCGAAATGCTCAGCCAATTCTTCCCCGAGGGAAAGTTGCTCGTTTATACCAAAGGCCGGGCCGGGCAGCGCAAAGACTACAAAAGCAATGGACGCGCCCGCTTCGACATCCAGAATGTGGCTGTGTTGATTGATGAGGGCTCGGCCTCTGCCAGTGAAATCGTGGCCGGGGCCCTTCAGGATTGGGATCGTGGTTGGGTGGTGGGACGCCGTTCCTTTGGAAAAGGCTTGGTGCAGGAACAATACCCGCTTTCTAATGGCGGCGCCATGCGACTTACGGTATCGCGCTATTTCACCCCCAGCGGGCGTTGCATCCAGCGCGACTACAAACAGGGACAGGATTATGACCATGAGGCCGTACGCCGACTGGAAAACGGCGAACTCAGCAATGCTGCGAAAATCCGACATACCGATAGCACCCAGTTTTACACCGGGCAAGGCCGCGTCGTTTTTGGTGGTGGTGGGGTCACGCCCGATATTTTCATTCCTATAGATACCTCTTTTTCAAGCCAATACTTCACAGCGTTGCGGCAACAGATTCCGCAGTTCATGTCGCGTTGGATGGAAAATAATAACCGCGAAACCATGTCATCTGCGCTCCCTGAATTTGCCCGCAGCTATACTGCTTCGGATGAAATGTTGGAAGAATTGGCTACATACGCAGAAAAACAAGGTACGAAAAAAAGTCCCGCTGAGCTCGCCAAATGCCGCAGTGAGCTCAAAATCCAACTCAAAGCCCGCCTCGCCAAAACACTTTTCGGCGACGAGGGGCTGTATAAAATTTTGAATGAAGACGACCCGGCGGTGGAGAAGGCGGTACAAATTTTGAATAGCGGACAACCTGTTGCGAAGCGATAAAAAATTGCTTATATTTGTAGTCCAAACATTCAAATTCAAAACATGGACAACAATTTTGAGGAACTACGGCAGATAGTAAGCGAATTGGCGCTCTCTCAAAAGGAGACCGATCAAATTGTCAAAAGGACCCAGAAACAACTGGGCGAATTGGGCAATAAACTTGTTTCATTCGCCGAGGGCCTGGCCTACCCGACTGTGGAACGCATATTGCGCGAGGAGTTCGGTATGGAAGGGGTCAATCCTATCCACACCCGACGCAAAGACGGAGCGTTGGAAGTGGACGCATTGGGATATTCCAACGGCAGTGTCAATACTGTTATGGTGGGCGAGATAAAAAGCCATTTTCGGGAACACCATGTCGAACAGGTGGAGCAGGCTTGTCAGCGTTTGTTCGATTTCATGCCAGAACACCGGGGCAAAAAGGTGTATGGCATGGTCATATTCGTCAAAGGTGAACAAAACGCCATCCAACTTGCGGCCAAGCATGGTATTTACACCGAGGAAGCCAACGATGAAAATTTCAAATTGCGGAACCCGAAAGGTTTTGTGCCGAAGGATTTTGGGGCTTGAAACCTATATTCCTCAATTCGCCAGCACCTTCTCCTTACTACGGCTCGGCGCATCCACAGGGGTAGGTGACGACACCTTCGGCGGGGTTTTCCCATCTGCCCCCTGTCGCCGCAATTCATCCTCGGTCATTTGGGTTTCAACACCCTGGAACACTACCTGCACCTTGTAATTCCGGTTGATAGATTTGGCGATGGGGCCAAACATCAATTGCATCACCGAGTCGGCACGGGCTTTGGCTTTATCCAAAACATGTTCGTTTTCAAGGGCATCTTGTCGGAATTGTCGGCGCAATGCATTGAAGCGCTCGTTCATGTCTGTAGCATTGACGCCCGCTAAGTAACCTACATCCAGTTTATCCACGCGAGGGTAAACCTCGTGGGAGAGGATGGTTGGTTCCGGCAATTTTATGTTGAGCGTTCCGCGCTTTGGACTCAGCGTAACATCAAAATATTGATCGAGTTTGAAGCCGGCCTTTATAACACTAATGGCTTCTACTCGGATATCGGTAGACGAAATAGAGAAACCAAAAATTTTATACTCCAGACTTTTGTCAATGCCCATCCGGCTGCGGAGTTCGTAGGTGGCCAATTCAGCAATGCCCTTACGGACCTTGTCTTTCAACAATCCGCGCGAGGCGCTAAAATCCATGATCTCTGCTTTTTTCTTCAAACGATCGGCCATGGGTTGCAAACCTTCGTGGATGGCTATATCACAGGGTGAGGCTACACCTTTACCTTTTGCAAAGAATTTGCCGCCATTCACCCGTAAGAGCGTGCTCATCACCTGGGTCACGAAAAAGCAGGTGTATTTTCCTGCAACTTCGTTGAAAATCTGCACGGCCTGGTTGGAATTATCGCTGTACCAGGTTTCATAAAGGTTTGCTGTGGTGTCTTTGAGGGCCACAAAATCGTTGAAGTACAAGGTTCGGAGGTACTCATGGTGACGCTTGTACTCTGGCTCAAGGCGGCGTTTAAGACTGTCGGGCAGGGCCATTCGGTTTGCAACGTGGTAGAGCAGCGCGACGTTGAAATCGTACACCAGCCTGTCAAATTCCTGCCGGTAGGCTTCGGGTTGAGAGAGGATTCGAAGGGTTTTTTCTTCGTCCAGATTTGGGTTGAAATCAGAAGGCACATAGGTCATCTTCACCTCCTTGGGCGCTTGAAAAAGGTTCGAGAAGCCACCGCCGTCGCTGAAAAATGCCTTGTAGCCCACGATGGCAGCAATCGTGATGAGGGCAATCAAAAGGAGTTGTTTGCCAAGACCTCCACCGCCGTCTTCCGCTTCTGGGGGGGAGTATGCGCCGTCTGCTTGATGGGTAGACATAGTTTGAATGGTTTGAAAAGTTTGAGGGGTTTGAATTGTTTGAGGGGCAATTCAAACCCTTCAAACCCCTCAAACCTCTATTTCCCCGAAAGATACGCCTTCACCACCGCCCGGGATGCAGTGGCTGATGGCTCATGGTAGCGTTGACCGCTGGGGTTGGCAAATCCGTGGTTGGCATCGTAGCGGTGTACCTTGAGGGCTTTCCCAGCACTTTTCATATTCGTTTCAAAATCGGCCACCACTTGGTCGTTAATCCATTGGTCTTGTGAGGCGTGGATGAATATCGCATCACAAGCAAGGGTTTTCAATTTTTCCACATCCTTTTCGGGCATCCCATAAAACATAACACAGCCCTTGTTTTTTTCTTTTAGCAACAAGGCGGCTTGCAGCGACCAGCCCCCGCCAAAACACCAGCCCATAGTGCGGAAATCGGCTTTTTCGCCCAAGTGTTTGGCCGCCGCTTCGATGATGGAAGCAGCGCGGGCGGGATCGTTGGCTTTCATCAAATTACCAGCCTCTTCAGCAGTAGTGGCCACTTTCCCATCATATAGGTCAATGGCTAAAACATTGATTCCCAAGCTGTGGCACCACATTGCTGTTTCGTTTTTGACATAGTCGTTCAAGCCCCACCATTCGTGGAAAAGCAGCAGATATTTCTGGGTGTTGCCGTGGGATGTCATCAAAAAGCCTCGCCCGTTGGCCCCTCCTGCTACTGGGAATTCAATCATCCTTCCCTGATGGACAGATTCAACTGGAATCGGGGTGGGGTGCGCATCGAGAAAATTTTTGTCGTTGGCAAATGCGGCGAATTCGGCAATGGCCGAGTTCCCGTCATGACACATGGGTATGGATGGGGCGGGGTTATCGGGTTTCGGAGAAAAAGCAAGCGCGAGGATAGAAAGTGTCGCCGCAGCTGTTACAAGGGCTACGGCAGGTAAAAAAGTCTGTTTGTGCATGGAAAAATCTGTTTGTGGAAATTGGGTGCTAAGGAAACACTTTTTTAAAGCAAAAACAAAGACCTCAGCGGTTTTTCAAATCTTCCACTGCCTGACTATAATGTTGCAATCATATCATGCACTGCTTCCCGATACTGCCGGCCGATCGGCAGATCCAACCCGCCAACCATCAAATCGGTCGCCGTATACGCCTCCACATGCCGCAGTGCCACTAAAAAAGAGCGGTGGCTACGCAAGAAACCCATTCCTTCAAACGATTTTTTCAAGTCGCCCAATGGCATTTTGGTCACAATATTTTTCCTGCCAGGTAGCCAAAGCCGTACATATTCCTTGAGGCTCTCGGCGTACAGAATCTCATCAAGCCACACCCGCACCATTTTTTTATTCACATTGAAAAAACGAAAGGGGCGAGTGCCCGCCTTCGCCAAGGCGTCGGCGGGCGTAGCAATCTTAAATTTTTGAATTGCCTTAATAAATCGCTCAAAATCAATGGGTTTTAACAAATAATCCACTACTCCGAGCTCATAACTTTCAACAGCATATTCATGGTAAGCCGTGGTCAAGATGACCTGTGGCGGGTGCATAAGGCTGCGCAAAAAATCCAGCCCTTTCAGTCCCGGCAAATGGATGTCGAGGAAAAGTGCGTCTACTGGTTGTACACGCAATGCCTCGGCTGCTGCCAATGCATCAGGGCAACGGCCTACAAAACGAAGCCACTGAACTTGCTGCACATAGTCCTCCAAGATGCCTGCCGCGAGTGGTTCGTCTTCGACAATTAAGCACGATAGATGATGTGTCATTGAGTGTTGAGTAGTTGGTTATTGAGTCATTGGGGCATTTTTACCCGCCGAAGCCTTGGCGGAGAAGGGGGTCGTTATTAAAAAATCAAATGCAGTAGCACCACAAAATCTGTATCATTTTCATTGATTTCCAATTCGTGCCTTTTGGGATAAAGCAATTCCAACTGCCGGCGCAGGTTTTGCAAGCCAATGCCGGGAGCAGTATGGGGTTTGTCAAAAGGTTTTGTATTTTCAATTTTTGCATCTAAAACATTGTTTTTCAAAACAATAGAAATCGAAATGCGCGCCTCGTCGCGCTGTTCACTCGCCCCGTGTTTGAAGGCATTTTCCACCAAAGGCAAAAGCAGCAGGGGGGCGATTTCAGTTTTAGGATTGTCCAAATCTACGTCAAGCCGCACCGTCAGCCGCCCATCGTCGAATCGAAGTTTTTCGAGTTCCACATAATCGCGCAAGAGCTGGATTTCCTGATTGAGCGGCACTTTCGGTTTTTGGGACTCATACAGCACATAACGCAGGAGTTGTGCAAGTTTGAGCGCAACGGGAGCGGTTTTGTTGGATTTGATCCGGGCCAGGGCATACAAGTTGTTGATAGTATTGAACAAAAAATGGGGCTGCAATTGACCTTTCAAAGCCCGTAATTCAGCCTCTGATTTTTCTGCACGGAGTTGGGTTTCACGCTGTTGCATCGCCTGTTGCCGAAAATACATCCGCGCAGAAAGGGCCGTACAACTCGCCAGCACACAGTCGAACACGTCGTACATAATGCGGTAACTCCAAAAATCAATCGTCGAGTCGGAGACGGAACCTTTACCAAAAACACCACCGAAATACCTGCGCTGGATGATGGCTGGTCTTACGGCTGCGCGTTCGGGGATTGGGATTGCGACGGCGATTTGGACCTGGGTGTGGCGACCTGCCTCAATGCCAGTCAAACCGATTACCTCTACGAAAACCACAGTGCCGAAAATGGCAACAATTGGTTGGAAATCAATCTCGCAGGCACTACCAGCAACCGTTCGGCTATTGGGGCAAAAGTTTGGTTGACGGCGATTATCAATGGCCAGCAAGTGACCCAACTTCGCGAAATAAGCGCCCAATCTGGCTATTGCGGCCAAAACCAAATGAGTGCCCATTTTGGCCTTGCCGACGCGGATTCGGTGACGATGACGGTGCAATGGCACTCGGGTCTGGAACAATTGTTTGGTAATCTGGGAACAAACCATTGTTTGACCCTGATAGAAGGCAACGGGTTATCGAGCGTTTCCCAGCCGCCTTTCAGCGGCCCGGCCAGCAGGAATTTGGCTTTGCAACCCAACCCCTCGTCGGATTCGGTGACGGTGGTTTGGGAACAGTCTGAATCAGAAATGGTATTGCTCCAAATCGTGGATATGCAGGGAAAGATCATTTTTTTCCAAAAAATAAATGCCGCAACGGGCCGAAACGAATGGGGCTGGGACGGTCGCAATACTCAAGGCGCGAAAGTACCTGCGGGGAATTACGCCTTGCAGTTGCAGGGAAACAATTGGCTGGCGGCAGAAATGTTGCTGAGAGCAAGGTGAATGGTAACAGAGCTTGGTGTAGATTTGGGGCTTAAAACTACTTTCTCTATGAAGAATCTGCTTGCCTTCGCAATAGTCCTATTCTCTGCCACCTATATTTTTGCCCAAAGCAGCTGGCATTACCTGCCCAATGCACCGAGTAGCGGAGGGCGTATTGACGATGTCTTTTTTCTCAACAGTCAGCTTGGTTGGAGCGCGGATTCAAATGGTAAAATATTCAAAACCACCGATGGCGGGGCCACTTGGGAAAATGTGTACAGCACCGATTCCTATTTTCGATGCATCGAATTTTACAACGAAAACATCGGCTACGCAGGAACGCTCGACAACAAATTCCTGCGCAGCACCGATGGGGGGCATACCTGGACGAACCTTGCCCCGTCCATCACACCCTCCCCACAGGCGGTTTGTGGTATTTCTATCGTGGATAGTCTTTATGCCTATGCAGTTGGACAATGGGATACCCCTGGCTTTTTCCTAAAAACCACCGACGGTGGCATTACCTGGACGAGCTACAACATGGCCAATCATGCCAAAGCCTTGGTAGATGTTTTTTTCATAAGCCGCGACACCGGGTTTGTAACTGGCAAAAGTCCGGCGAGCCGAGGTGTCATTTTGTACACTACGAATGGGGGCCAGACTTGGACAAAAAAGTTCGAGTCTAGTCCTGCGGGACAATATGTCTGGAAAATCCAGGAGGTTACGACCGACTTTTGGGTAGGCTCTATCCAGACATTTGGCGATGGGAAATTTACCAAATCCCTCGACGGCGGACAAACGTGGGTCGAAATGGATGCGCCCATAGCAGATATGGAAGGCATCGGATTTGCAACGCCACAGCATGGCTGGGTAGGAAGTTATGGGAGTGGTTTTTACGAGACTTTCGACAGCGGAGAAAACTGGGTATTCAATAATTTTGGGGGCAATTACAACAGGTTTTATTTCCTCGATTCCACCCTGGCATTTGCCTCCGGCAATTCCGTCTACAAATTTTCCGACAGCACTTCCAGCAATACCGTTCAGCCACTGCGCCCAACGGTAAAAGACGATGGATTTGAAGTCAGCCTATCTCCCAATCCAGCGGGCCACTTTTTGGACATCCAGTTCCATTTGCCGGTGCGCGACAATCTGCGCATGGGCATCTATTCAGCGGAGGGTGTTTTCCTTCGAGAAGTATATCATGAGCGGCAGCTTCCTCCGGGCGATTATCAGTTTCGGACGGATTGTTCAGGGGTTCCGCCAGGGGCTTATTTCTTGGGGGTGCAACGAAACCATGGACTTTATGTGAGGCGGTTTGCGAAGTTGTGAAACCTCGTAGGTTTTTGAAACATTGAACCTAAAACTATGAACTCCCCACTTGAAACTTTTCACTTGTTATGGAACCCATCGCCGACTATTTCGCAAACATCCCCTCCTCGCACCGCAGCGCGATTTTGCTGGGCGGTCTCACATTTTTCTTGCTGCTTGAGAGCGGCCTGCCCTACTATCGCAGTTCTTACAAAAAAGCAGCCCATACGGGCATCAATCTCTTCTTCACGCTTACCACTGTGTTGGTCAATTTTATGATGGCCTTCATACTCTTGGGTACGGCTGATTGGGTGGTTGCCGAAAAAATCGGCTTCCTCCAGTGGTTGCCAGAGATGCCACTTTGGCTGTTTTTTGTCGTTGGGTTGCTGTTGATGGATCTTGTGGGTGCTTATTTCATTCACTGGATGGAACATAGGGTGAAATGGATGTGGCGTTTCCATTTGGTACACCACACTGACCCAAACGTGGATACCACTACGGCCAACCGCCACCATCCGGGCGAGAGCGTTTTCCGCTTTGTTTTCACGATGCTGGGGATCATCGTGGTGGGTGCGCCGATCAGCCTTGTTTTTATGTACCAATCGCTTTCTCTGGTGTTTACCCAATTCAACCATGCCAACATCCAGTTCCCCAAATGGCTCGACGATGCGCTGAGTTGGGTGCTTGTCACCCCCGGGATGCACCGAGTACACCACCACCATGTGCTGCCATATACCGACACGAACTTCGGCAATATTTTCTCGGTTTGGGACCGCTTGTTTGGCACCTTTGCCAAAATGGACAACGACAAACTTGTGTTCGGTATTGACACCCACCCCGACCCGAAAGAACATTCCAATGTCTGGGAACTGCTGAAATTGCCTTTTTTGAAATACCGCCCACCTGTGGGCGCGAAGTTTGAAGAATAGGCGACTTGCCTATTTGTTTTTCCAAGCCTTCGATATTATCACCTGATCGGCACCATCTTGTTTCACTTTTTGGATAATTGCGCCGGCCACCTTTTTGCCCAGTTCCAACGCCACATCATTGTCGGTACGGAAATGGATGCCCGCCTGAAACCGGGATTCTGCGCCGTCTTTGGCTTTTTGCTCAAACAAGGCCCTTTCGGAGGGAAATAAGTACGAATAAATCTCCCCCATAACCCCAGTGATTGCGGCATGGCCGGATGGATAGCCAGGAAAGGGTGGGCTTTTAAGGAGCGGTTGGAAAGTGGGATCGTACTGTTCGGGACGAATACCCCAATAGGTATATTTGGCATCCCAACAGGCAACGAAGCCATCATAAGTCCCGATGGCGGCAAGGGCGTACATCCTGGCAGCCCGTGGCGGGTTCAGATGAATGTTGTATTCGAATATTTTTTTGTCCAGCAAATCCTCAAATACTGACTGCGTTGCAAATTGTAAGGCATTGCCCATGGAACGCTCCGTTTGTTTGAAGTTTTTCAGTTCTGCCATGTCTATTGCAAAATCAGGCGGAGGACCAGGCCGAAACTGGCTGCCATTGTCCAAAACCACGGTTTTATTGCGCCCGGCATAGGGGAGCATTGCAAATTTGCCATTCCACAAACCCGGCTTATCCGGTATTTTTCCATCCCAGGCAGCTTTGTATTGAAAATCCTTGGTGTGTTCGATTTCAATTTCGGCAATTCGTTTGCCGAGTTCAAAACCGGCGCGTGTATCGCTTGGGAAGGCCAGACCAGCCGCTATCCGCGAGGCCATCGCTTGTTCTGCCATTTGCTGCACCGAATCGGCCATCGCAGGAAAGAAATGGGCAATAATAGTGGCGGCTACACCAGCAGCCACAGCGTGCTCGCAGGGGTAAGAAGGGCTTTCAGGCTTTAATCCATGGGCATGTATCTTGGTACTTGCTGCAAATGGGCGTGGGCGGTTATAGGCATATTTGGTGTCCCAGGCAGCAATGAGCGCATCGTAAGTAGCAACGCTCATCAGCATGTTCGCCAGAATTCCGTCGTTGAGTGCATCCGTCATCCACAAATCGCTCATCAGATGCTGCCAATGATAACTGGGTGCACCAGCATTCCAATATTCAATTTGTTGCCTGGTTGCAGAATCCAGGTTTTGTTGTTGGGAAATTACCCCTTTGATTTCATCCTTGTAGGACGGCGGTGGCGGCAAGCGATAGGCTTTGCCCGATGGGATGAACCAGGTTGTCCAGTTGCCTGCCGTAGGTTCTACCTGGGCTTTCAGGCAAAAGGCCAGCATAAAAAGTGTTGAGAGAATGAATGCGCTTTTTTTCATAGTTTAAGTATTTTTGCACAAAAGTATTGGTGGCAAAAAAGCACTGATCGCCCGCATCAACGAACAACGGAGAAGGGTCAACAAACAACGGAATCATGTCAACGATTCATCGAGCAGTGAGGGCGGTACAGGCTTTAATCGAAGCGAAACAGTTCGGGTTTTACCTGTGGGTGGGATTGGTTTACCTGATGATCTGGTTGTTTGGTGAATCAATAATGTATCCCGAGACTATCGGGCCAAGAACCGCAAACAACATTTGGCGGGCTATCTACATCATTGTTGTCAACTATATATTTTTTGAAAAACTCCTGCCCCAAATAAGCAGAAAAAATATCCTAAAATCCTTTTTTATATTAGGCGTCCAATTCTTATTGTATTCATTTGGTTTATTTGCTTGGAGGTTTGTCGGGATTCAATTGCATATTTACACTTCTCTGAAAAGTCACAGCGCTTTGATAGATGGAGTTTGCTATCACTTTCCTTATGCTATTTGGTCTTTTTTCTTTTTTGGAATCATAAAACATGTGTACGATTACATAAACCTAAAGCAAACAGCCCAACAACTCCGTATTGAAAAACAGGAAGCAGAACTGAACTACCTCAAGTCACAGACGAACCCTCATTTTTTATTTAACACCCTAAATAATGTTTATTCGTTGGCAAAAGACAAGTCTGACATGGCCCCCGAATCCATTTTGCGCTTATCGGAAATAATGCGATTTATGCTGTACGAAGCTGGCGGAGCGTACATAAACATCGGGCAGGAGGTTAAAATCATCAGCGATTACATTGCCCTCGAAAAACTGCGCTACGACGACACCTTGCGTGTTGATTTCAGGTATGAAATAAAGGACATGAAACAACCGATACCGCCCCTATTGCTGATTCCATTGGTTGAAAACGCCTTCAAGCATGGGGTTTCCGAAACCATAAACCAACCATTTGTGCACATTTTCCTTGCTGTGAGCCACAATCAATTGAATTTTATTGTAAAAAACTCCACTGAAAATCCTTTGGAAGAAGAGCGTGTGAAGGAAAATATTGGCCTTTCCAATCTGCGACGCCAACTGGAATTGCTTTATACAGCCTACGACCTGTCGGTCCAGCAAGAAACAAATGAGTTTACAGCGTCACTAAGCATAAACCTTTCCAGCCATGTCTAAAATAAAGTGCATCCTCATCGAGGATGAGCCATTGGCCGTAAAAATTCTGGTGGAGTATATCGCACAGTTGTCATTTTTGGATTTGAAAGGGGCTTTCAAAAATGCTATTCTGGCTTCCGAATTTCTTCGGGACAATCCTGTTGACCTGATTTTTCTGGATATCCATTTGCCCAAATTAAAAGGGATTGATTTTTTAAAAACATTGGCACATCAACCAGCTGTAATTGTTACCACCGCCTATCATAAATACGCTGTTGAAGGGTTTGATTTGAGTGTAACGGATTATCTCTTAAAGCCATTCGCTTTTGACCGATTCTTAAAAGCCGTCAATAAAGTTAAGAACATTCATGAGGAACAAAAGAAAACAAACGACAGCGAGGGAAAAGATTTTTTCTTCCTGACCGTGCAGAAAAAAAAGGTGAAAATCTTGTTCTCCGAAATCGCTTATATTGAAAGCCAAAGGGAATACGTCAAGATTATCACAACAAAGAAAGAATACCTCTCAAAAATGAGTACGCACGAAATCGGTTGCCTTTTGCCCGCCAGTCAATTCAAGCGGATACACCGGTCATTTATCATTTCAATCAATAAAATTGAATCTTATACTGCCGAAATGGTGGAGGTTAATGGGGTGGCAATTCCAGTTGGAAGGGAGTATCGGCAGGTGATTGAAGGCTTGTAATCCAGGCTTGCTCGAATCCAAAGCAAAATTTTCCAGTCCAAATTTTTTCCACAAAATAAATTATACTACCTTCGCGCCCGCTTTTGAAAAAGCGAGGGGCAACGGCTTCGCCCCGAAGTGAAGTCGAAAAAAGTTTACGACAAAAAAACTCCCCGTTCCGTACTCCAAGCGGTTGAAAACCAAGTACTTTCCTATGTTAGAAGAAGAAAAAGATCCAATCCAAGAATCCTCCGAAACTCCAGAAACAGTAGAAGTTTCAGATGAAGCTGAGGTAACCGCCACTGAGGAAGTTGCGGATTTATCCGCCGAAGTTTCAATGGAGGCGGAAACGGAAGCAGTAATGGAAGAAGCCCCTGAAGTGGTAGCTGAAGAAGTTGCTCCAGTGGTAGAAGAAGCCCCTGAAGAAGTTGCTCCAGTGGTAGAAGAAGCCCCTGAAGAGGTCGCTCCAGTGGTAGAAGAAGCCCCTGAAGAAGTTGCTCCAGTGGTAGAGGCGGTCGAAGAAGCCGCGCCTATTGTGGAAG
>CAZPTQ010000138.1:0-14952 GCA_964589365.1 uncultured Saprospiraceae bacterium | reverse complement strand
CGTTGTTCGACCAGAGGTACTGGCTGAAGCCGCCCACTACCCGCAAGGTGTCGGGGTCCCCTGGGCAGATGGAAGGGGCGGTCATGCTGATCGGGACCCCCGCAATATCTCCCGTTTGAACACTGAAAACACCCACTCCCGTACAGCCTAAATGGTTGGTGACCGTAACCTCATAAAGTGCTGGCTCATAGATTGTGATTGATTGGGTCGTTTCGCCATCCGGCCATTGATATGCATTCCATACCTGGTTGACCTGCAGCGTAGCGGTGTCGCCTTCCGAGCACATAAACAGAGGCCCGGAAAGCGTCGGGGCTACTGGGGGGCTGGGCAGGACGTTGAACTGGTCTGTGAAGGTACACCCGATTTGATCGGTCACAGTGAGCGAATAGAGCCCAGGTTCGGTAACTTCATAAGGAGAAAGACTACCACTGCCAGGGCCATTCGGATTCCAGTCGTAGTTGATAAAATGGTACTCATCGTCGGGGGGCACGACCGTGAGGTTGATAGCCCCATCCCCACAGAACGGTTCCCCAAGGATATTTAGGGTGTCTTCAAAAAAGGTGCCGGGCTGATTGTATGTATTTGCCCAGTGGTAGGGTTCGCAGCTGGTAGCGGAGGGGTCCCAACTCCAGGCACCCGGTGGGAAGACCGTGATCTTGTGGGCCACTTCCCCTGTGCTCCAGGTGGATACATAGGGGTCCATTATGCCTGAAAATGCCCACCTTACGAACGCGGACAACTCGATGGTCTTAGTTACGCAATTGACGGTTACAACGGTTACCGGGTTGCAGTGCCCGAGCCGCATGGCGACAGAATCGGGGTTGCCAGGGTTGCCGTTCAGCGGTCCGCCATTTAGCGGGTTACTGGTCGGTTCCCCATTCGCATACAAGAGGTAAGGGATGACAAAAAGCGCGAAAAGCAGGATTAAACGAAAAAAAGTGTAGCGTTTTGCCATAAACTTTGAGTGTTTGATAAAGGAAGAAGTAGCATTAAGTGGAGATTGCAAAGATGCAACGAACATGTGAAACGCTTACTCAATCCGTAAAGATAGACTTGAAAATTGGTGTATGCTGAATAATACAAAAAAAAAACGGCTACGCCGTGAAGCGTGGCCGTTTTTATTATTAGCATAGTGCGAGGACCTGATTCCAAGCATTTTCCTATAAGTCCTGTACAAACTGTTTAATACCCAAATACCTCTTCCATACTCAACTCTACTACTTTCCCTATTTTTCTAAGGTATTTGAAATCAATGCGTTCGCGTTCTCCAAGCACCAGCCATGTGTAGTGACGACCCTTGACATGCTTGCGTTGAAAATTAATCAGATCCGATGCTTCGGCTTTCTCAATGGTGGTGTAGATGTCTTCGCGCAGGTCTCGATTTGCATAACCTTTGTCGCGGCTTCCTCGCCAAGCCCAATACAACTCTGATTGCGAGATACGCCCAGCAGCGATCTGTTTGAGTACACCTTGTCGGGCGTGTTCTATTTGTGGGAGTGATACAGGCATTTGCTCTAAAATGGCCTGAAACGCTTCCACAGCATCACGCAATTTGTCGGGTTGTGTACCAACGTAGCCTTGCAACCAGTGCGCTTTGTTTTTCTTGGTTGGGCTTCCGGCATGGACATAAGCCGAATAGGCCAGCGCTTTGGATTCGCGGATTTCCTGAAAGACAATGCTCGAGAGGCCGTAACCAAAGTACTGGTTGTACCATTCGGAAAAGACAAATTGATCCAGATTGAATTTCGGAGTTCCTTTCGAGAGCATCAACAACTCTATTTGCACCGAAGGGAAGTTGACAAAATATACTTTGTCTTTTTTTGGCTGAATTTCGGGGTAATTGCGCGCAGGGAGCGGTTTTTTCGATGCCTCGTCCACAGCATGATGTTTTTTCAAAACAGCACTGACCTTAATGGCGCTCTTTGTGCCAAAATAAAATACCTCGTGCTGAAAAAAACGCAAGCCTTTTAGCAAATCCGTCAAATCAGAGGGCAAAAGTGTATAGAGCTGTTCCGCAGAAAGTTTATCGGAAAACGGATTGACCGGGCCGTATTTGGCGTAATTAGCCAAGCCTTTTGAGAGGATAGCACGTTTGTCCTTTTTGTTGTTTTCACGGCGGAGCAAAATATCGGCCACAAGGTTTTCCAGCGCTTCGGAGTTGGGTTGGGCATCAGCAAGCAGATGCTCCATGAGCGCGACCGCCTCTTCGAATGACTCCTCCAAACCCGTCAAGGAAAAGAAAAAATGTTCATCGCGGCACTCTGCGCCAAAGCTAGCGCCAAGGCGGTAAAATGCCTGTTGAATCTCCGATGGAGAATATTTGGAGGTTCCAAGGAAATGTAGGTAGCCCGCTAATACAGCCAAACGGCGATCGCTCAATTTCCCCATATCAAAGCAATAGTGCAGGCGAAAAAGTTTGCTTTTGCGGTCTTGCACCGAGCGGAGTTTCAGATTTTTGGAAAGGGTGCTTGTTTTGATAACTTTTTTAAAATCAACAAATTGCGGGGCAACTCCGGGCATTTCCCAATTTAAAAATTCTTGGGCAAACCCCGACGCTCCTTCCCTATTTACCTCGATGGGCGTAATGGGTGGCTTTTCCACTTTCATCACAGAGGGGTCGTCGCCGGTATGTTTATACACGACGGCACAATTGTCGTCAAGGAAGGTTTTATTGGCAAAGGCCACTAGGTCTGCCTTGGTCACTTTCGACAATTTTTTCCAACGCCGCACCACTTCAGGCCATTGTACGCCTAAAACATAGGCCCCAGTAATAGCATTCGCACGGCCTGTGTTTTTCTCGAAGGATCTGATTTCGGAAAGTTTCATGTCCTTCAAAACCGCTTCCAGGAGCCAGTCTTCAAATTCGCCGCGCCGCAATTTCGCCACTTCGCGCAACAGGATGTTTTCCACTTCTTCGAGCGATTGGTCTTCGCGCGGTTTTGCCATCAACAAGAGTGAGGAGAAATCCTCGTACACACGTGGATAAGCGTAGGCTTCTAAAAGTTTTTGCTGCTGTATAATATTCAGGTCGAAAAGCCCCGCTTGGTAGTTGTGCAGAATACTTGCTACGAGCGGCAGGAACACCGACGCCTCTTCGGATTTTGCGCCAGGGAGTCGCCAGCCAATTTCTACCCAGGGCGATTCTTGTCCCCACACCTCGCGCGAAGTACGTGCAATCAAAGGCGGTTCAGGTTTGAATTTGAACTTTGGCAACTCCTTCCGCACAAATCCGCCAAAATACCGCTCCGACAAACGCACGGCCTCCGCCGGGTCGAAATCGCCAGCCATCACGATAGCCATATTGTTCGGCACATAATAGGTGTCGAAAAATTTGTAAATGTTGGTCTGAGAGGGGTTTTTCAAGTCTTCGCCCCGCCCCAGCGTAGTTTGCGTTCCATAGGGGTGGCTGGGGGTCAAGGTTTCCTGCATCGCCTTTAGGGTTTTGCGGAAATCCTTGTCTTGGCTGATGTTGTATTCTTCAAAAACCGTCTCCAATTCGGTGTGAAAAAGCCGCAGAATTGGCCGGCGGAACCGTTCACTTTCGAGTGCGAACCAGCGTTCCAACTCATTCGAGGGAATATCATTCACATATACCGTCTGTTCTACCCATGTGTATGCGTTCGTGCCTTTGGCGCCCATTTCGCTCACGAGTTTATCGTATTCGTTGGCAGCAGCAAATTGAGCTGCTTCATAGCTCAGCCGATCAATTTCGGCATATAAATCCTTCTTCTTCACGGGGTTTTGTTCGGCGCGATGCTGCTCGAACAACAGTTCGATTTCGTCGAGAATTGCTTTTTCCTTCACCCAATCGAGCGAACCGAGACGGTCCGTGCCCTTGAACATCATGTGCTCAAAGTAGTGTGCCAACCCAGTGGTATCGGCTGGGTCGTGTTTGGAGCCGACACGCACTGCTATTTCGGTGTGTACGCGAGGTTCGTCTTTATTGACAGAAAGGAAAAGCCGTAAGCCGTTGTCAAGCGTGTGCATCTGAACCTGAATCGGGTCGCCGGGCGTAGTACGGAATTCGACTTTTGTGGAAGCGGGGATAAATTGCTGCATAGTTCTTAATGGCATGATCAAAGATCAAGTAACAAACTCGTTGGGTCTTCAATCAAGTTTTTCACTTTCACGAGGAATGTAACGGAGGTGGAGCCGTCAATAATACGGTGATCGTAACTGAGCGCGAGGTACATCATGGGCCGGATCTTCATCTCTCCATCCACTGCAATAGGGCGGTCTTTGATGGCGTGCATCCCAAGAATAGCGCTTTGCGGTTCGTTGATAATGGGCGTGCTCATCAGGCTACCGAAAACACCCCCGTTCGTGATGGTGAAAGTGCCTCCTGTCATCTCTTCGAGTGAGAGTTTGCCGTCGCGGGCTTTTCCAGACAGGTCTTTGACTTTCAATTCGAATTCAGCAAAATTGAGGCGCTCCACATTTCGGATAGGCGGCACTACAAGTCCAGTTGGGGTGGAGATGGCAATGCTGATGTCTGCGTAATCATGGTAAATAATTTCGTCACCATCAAGTGAGGCATTCACTTCTGGCATTTCAAGCAAGGCTTTGGCACAGGCCTTGGCGAAAATGGACATGAATCCGAGTTTGATGCCGTATTTTTTGACAAATGCTTCTTGGTATTTCTCCCGCAAGGCAATCACCGCGCTCATGTCTACCTCGTTAAAAGTGGTCAGCATGGCCGTGTTGTTCTTTGCGCTTACCAAGCGCTTGGCGATGGTGCGTCGCATCCGGCTCATTTTTTCCCGGCGTTCAGTGCGGGAGAAACTGTTACCCGTTGAGGATTGACTATTGACCGTTGATGGCGCGGCTTGGGAAGTGCTGCTGCCGACCGCTTCTACCTTTTGCCCATCACTACTGTCCACCGCTTTCACCGCATCGTCTTTAGTGATTCGGCCATCCCGACCGGTTCCGCTTACGCTGGTGGGTGGCACATTGCCTTCAGCCAAAATTTTGGCGGCAGCAGGGCTGGGGACGCCAGTTGCGTAGTTGGCAGTAGCAGTTGGCAGTACTGCTGAGTTCGAAGTGCTAGTGTTGCCTGCTTCGCCTGCGGCTATGGAGGCTAAAGCCTTCGTATCTATTTTGGCAAAAAGTGCCCCCACAGGCAGGTCTTCACCTTCTTTGGCGACCCAAGTAAGTTTTCCAGCGCTGTCAGCAGAAAGCTCTTGATTGGCTTTTTCGGTTTCGATTTCGCAAAGCGGCTCATCAAGCGCAACAATACTGCCGTCAGGCTTGAGCCATTTAGAAAAGGTGACGCTGCTGATGGATTCGCCCAAATTGGGGATTTTCAGTTCGATGACTGGCATTTTTTCTAACGATGAACGATGAACGATGAACGATTTGAATTTCTTCAAATCTCCCTGTTGTACAGAGCAAAATATCAGGCAAAAGTAGTGGTTTGAAAAGAATCAAGCCTGCAACAAATTGCGAGCAAGCAAGTTCAGAACACTTAGTTCTTCTGTTTGAAATCAAATTTTAAAAGCATGCCTTCCCCTTGCTTCCCTTCACTGCTGAGCAGCAGATTGCCTGCCGGGTCAAAAGAGATGCCTTCGGGTTGGGGAAGGATTTTTTTGTCCAATCGTTGCGCAAATTTGATCTTTCCTGATTTGTAATCCAGCACTACAAGGCGTTTGAGCGCAGTAGAAATGACGTACACATCGCCAGTAAGCGGATGTACTGCCAAACCGGAGGGACTGAAGTAGTCGTGCTTTTCGGTTTCAAGGTATGGTACGCGTTGGTTCACCTCTTGTGGTTGGATGGTGTAGGCAGGAGACTCCTCTAAGGTCTTGGTTGTCAGGTTAAAAACAAAGATGCCGCGGGGATAAAGGCTGTCTGGATTCTCCTTGCAAGCGAGCAAAAGTGAATTGCGCCAAGGATCGTAGGAGAGGCCTTCTACGTCGTTTTGTTTTTTGAGCGAAGTCTTATACTCCTCAATTTGCGGGTTCTCTTTCCAGTTCTTGATTTCAAAAAGATCACCGTTGCTTTTCGCGGCCCAGATAGTTCCCTTTACCATTTCCACACTCTCAAAATCGCCTTTGTCGCGGAACATAAAGCGATGAAACACTGCTCCACCGCCATTGCCATCAATAAAAAAGACCTCCCCACGCTCATCGGCGATGGCCAGGTAAATGCCTGCTGAATCGGTTGGGCTGAGACCCGAAATTTCTTTCAAGGCTTCACTCGCAAGATTGATGGTCAGCGAAGGGCTTTTTAGATCGTAGGGCAGCGAATCGCTGAGCACGGAAAACTCTGGACGGGGCGCGGGGATTGGTTTTTGCGCGTTGCAAAAGCAAATCACAAGCGCAGGAAACGCCAGACCGAAGGAAAGGATGGGTAGTTTGTGCATATTAAATGGATTGATAAAACTCATTCATTAAAAACTTCGACCTCGCTCGTTTGCACCACTAAATCGGTGAATTTGCCTTTGAATTGAGTAGCCCGCACGATGTGGTTGTCAATCCAGTGATAGTTGCCCCCGCGTGGCTTTCCGAAAAGGATACCATGGTATTTGAACCCATGTCGGTTGAGCCATTCTTCGGTTCCTGGCCTGTGCGACTCGGTGCGGCTAGTGAAGAAAAAGATAATGTGCCCTTGATCGTGCCAATGATTGAGCATTTCCAGCGCGTCGAGGTAGGGTTCCACAGTACCCATACGTTCCGGCTCTTCGTTCGGAACATCGTCGCAGATGGTACCATCAATGTCAATCAGATAATTTTTGACGTTGAGGGGCAATTTTGGGCTGATGCGCTGGCCTTTTTCATCAAAGGCTTCGTGGAGAGAAGAATCTGGCATTGCGTTGGATTTCATGTTGTCATTATCTTAGAAACTAAAACCTACAGAAGCCTGAATCATAAAATTCTGATGCTTGTCATCGCGAAAAACCAATGCTCCATTCGAGCCTACACGGGCTTTAGATAGGTCAGCATCGTTGTTCGTAATGTCTGAAAGCCCATATTGAACACGACCGCTTATGTATAGGGCATTGCTGATATAGTAGGCAATGCCGCCCACAAGGCCAAAATCGAGGCTTTTGTAAAGATTGCCCTTGTCTTCGGTGTAATCGTAGTATGCACCAAGGGTTTTGGGGGTTTCGGAAAGAAACGCGTCCACTTTGACAATTACCGGTTGTTCATCATTTGATTTTGTGGACCCTGCGCCCGGGTCGTCTTTTCGGTAGTTGTGGTTGAGGTTGAAATTCAATTCCGTATCAGTATTGTTCGGATTTATGTGTGCGTCGTTGCCCAAAGCGGTCTTGCCCGAATAACGTAAGGAGCCTTCGCCACCCGACTGAACAAGCAATCCCACATAGCCACCTCCAGAAATCTCGAAATTGCCAAAACGTCCGTAAGCCAAAATCGGGATGTCGAGATAAGAGTTGTTTACGTTAATGAGGTACTTTGAGGTGCCTAAGGTAAGCACGCTCCCGGTGGAGTGCTTAAAAATACGATAGGATTGGCCCTCGAAGTTGTATTTCGAGCCACGTTTGGAGTAAAGAAACTCTCCGCGAACACCAAATTGGTCGGTAAATTTGTAGGCGAACGTCATACCGATGTGAAAACCAGTAGTATTTTTCCAAGTTTCCAGATCGTCGCCAGCATCATTGACTTCGGAAGTCCCTGTGAAATGAGCAAAATTTAGGCCCGTTTTGAATCCGTATTTGATTTGGGCATTCGCCGAAAATGAGCCAATTACGAGCAAAAGGAGGGCGAGTAGTTTCGAAAACTTGTTTATTCGTGTTGCCATTTTTTGTGTAAATGTTTGAGAATCAATATTATTGTTGAGCAAGTTGAGGCTTGGGCAAGTTGAGGCTTGAGCATCTTGGTCCACCCTCAACATACTCAACCCTCAACTTGCGCAACAACTTCTATATTGTTTTGAGCCGCCAAAAGTACAGCATTCTGAAAACCTTCTGCTTGTTACCTTTGTCGCTTTCACCTGCCGTGGTTTTAACGAAGGCGGGCATCACTCCATCACTTCATCACTTCATGAAAAACTGGCCACTCTGGGAAATATTCATCCGCTCCAAACAAGGACTTAGCCACAAACATGTCGGCAGCCTACACGCCGCCGATGCTCAAATGGCACTCGAAAACGCCCGCGACGTGTATTGTCGCCGCAACGAAGGCATCAGTATCTGGGTCGTGGAGTCCATTCATATCCATGCCTCCACGGAGGACCCTGAGGCGTTTTTTGACCCTTCCAACGATAAGGTGTACCGACACCCAACTTTTTATGAACTGCCTGATGCTGTGAAGCACATGTGAAATGTCCAATGTCCAATTTTAAATGTTCAATGTCCAAGTTCGGGCATATTTGGACATTGGACATTGGACATTGATTTTACCTTTTAATATGAGATACACACTCTTCCTATTTTTTACCATACTGTTAGTAGCCTGTCGCCACGACCTGTTCAAGGGGCCGCCGCCGCCGCCCACTCCTTTTGTTTTTAAGTCCCCTGATAATTTCCCTCCGTTTTTTGATCCCGCAGACAACCAAACTACTTTGGAAGGCATTGCGCTGGGCCGCAAACTTTTTTACGACCCAATCCTTTCGGGCGACAACACCCTGGCTTGTGCTGATTGCCACCGACAAGAAAACGCTTTCACTGATCCTCGACAGTTCAGCATTGGCATTGACGGCATTGCAGGAAAACGCAATTCTATGAGCCTTGTCAATATAGCTTGGCAACCCCGGCTTTTTTGGGATGGACGGTCGCTCGGCCTCGAAGCACAGGCATTGCGTCCGATTCAGGACCCTATAGAAATGCACGAAAGCCTGGAGAATGCCGTGGCTGAGCTCCAGGGAAGACCTGATTATACTGAAATGTTCTGGTTGGCGTTCGGCACCGAGACCGTGGATAGCACGCTGATTGCCAAGGCTTTGTCGCAGTTTGAGCGCACTTTTATCTCCTTCAATTCCAAGTACGACCGTTGGAAACTTGGTCAAGACTCGCTTACAGAATCAGCGCAGCTTGGTATGGAAGCGTTTCTAGACAATGACAGGGGCGGCTGCGCCCAATGCCATTCGTTTGGAGCAATTTTTAGCGACTTTATTTTTCGTAACAATGGCTTAGACAGCCTCCCAAGCGATGTCGGCCGGTTTGCAGTGACGGGCACGCTTTCAGAAACGGGGGCTTTCAAAACATCTTCGATGCGCAACATCGAATACACTGCTCCTTATATGCACGATGGCCGATTTGCCACGCTGGAGGAAGTGCTGGAATTCTACAACACGGGCTTTGAGCTTGGCCCTTATGCCGACCCTGCCATGTATAATCTGGTAAAGGGCCGATTGAGCGAGGATGACAAGAACAACATTATTGCTTTTCTGAAAACGCTTTCTGAACCTGAGTTTTTGACCAACCCGGCATTTAAGAAACCGGAGTGAGTAGACAGAACAGTACACCTTCGCTTAACATCCAACTCACATAGATTTCACATAAGCCCTTGATTGCAAACAACTTAATCAAGACTTAAACTTGCATCGCCTTCCGACCGGAAAGTACCGTTCTACATTTGCTGCGTGATTTAGAGAGAACCAAACCCTGTATTCATTTGAAGTGGTTTCTCTTCTTAAACTCTTGCCTTGATCACGCGGAGGCTCGCATAATCTTATTTTTTCAACACCAAACTTTTCTATCTATGAAGGTTAATTACCTATCCTTCAAGGGCATTTGTCATGCCCTTGTCCTTACCCTTTTGTCCGTCGCAACCCTCAGCGCCCAGCGCGTGAACGGTGTGGTGACGGATGCAGAATCCAATGAGGTTTTGCCCGGTGCAACCATTGTTGTAAAAAACGAGGGTCGTGGCACTGCCACTGACAGCGAAGGCAAATTCAGCCTCGAAGCCAGTGAAGGTGAAGTGCTGACTGTCTCGTTGGTCGGCTACGCCCCAAAAACCGTTACCGTTGGTACATCGCTTACGCTGAACCTCTCCCTTTCGCCCGACAACCAGTTGGACGAAGTGATCGTGACGGCCTTGGGTATCAGCCGGGAGAAAAAGTCCCTGGGCTATGCCGCGCAGGAAGTAAAAGGCGAAGATCTAACCAAAGCCCGCGAAACGAACATCATCAATTCGCTTTCGGGCAAAGTGGCTGGTGTTACCATCGTCGGCAATCCTTCAGGTATTGGTTCCTCGTCGCGCATCACCATTCGTGGCGAGCGCTCGCTGAACATCAACCGCAACCAACCTTTGTTTGTGGTAGACGGGGTACCTATTTCCAACGAATTGCGCGGTTCTTCGGGCAGCAGTTATCAAGAAGCCGACTACGGCAACGGAGCAGGTTTTGTGAACCCGGACGACGTAGAATCAATCACTGTTTTGAAAGGTGCAAGTGCTGCGGCATTGTACGGTTCACGTGCCAACAACGGTGTTATCTTGATCACGACGAAAACGGGCAAAAACACCAAAGGCATCGGTGTTTCCGTGAATTCAACCGTTTCGTTTGAAAATGTGTTGCGTCTGCCAGATTATCAAAACGTGTATGGCCAAGGCCTGGGTGGCGTTTTTGAGTTCAAGGACGGCAACGGCGGCGGTGCTGCAGACGGTGTGGACGAAAACTGGGGGCCAAAAATGGAAGGCCAATTACTTGCACAATTTGATTCTCCTACCTCTAATGGTTTTCGGGGCGGCGACGTGGGCAACTTGTTCAATACCATTGGCCCTGTAAATCTTGACCAACAACTCGCTGCGCGTGGCTCCATCAATGCTACGCCTTGGGTGGCACGCCCGGACAATATCAAAGACTTTTTTGAAACTGGTGTGACGCAAACCCATAACGTTGCCCTTACTGGCAGCAACGCTAACGGCGATTTCCGCCTGTCTTACACTTGGCTTGACCAGGTGGGCACTGTTCCAAACACCGACTTGAAGCGCAACACGATTTCTTTCGCTGGTGGGTACAACCTAAGCCCAAAATTAAAAGTGCGCACCGCCATCAACTACCTGACCAACAAAAGTGCCAACCGCCCTAACCTGAGCTATGGCACAGAAAATATCATGTACTTGTTCAACTGCTGGTTAGGTCGCCAGGTAAACACAGCTTCGTTGCGCGATTATTGGCAGGCTGGCCGTGAGGACTTGAACCAATTCAACTTCAACTACAACTACCACGACAATCCTTACTTCGGTCTTTACGAGAACACCAACAGTCAGGATATCAACCGTGTGTATGGCAACGTATCCCTTACCTACGACCTTAGGGATGATTTGAGCCTGATGCTGCGCTCCGGCACGGATGCAAGCAACGAGTTTCGCGCTCGCCGACGGGCTTACAGCACACAACGTTTTCAGCGCGGCAGCTACCGGGAGGAGCGCATTGGATTTACGGAACTCAATACCGATTTCTTGTTGAACTACAAGAAGACATTGAACCAACGTTTTGACCTCAATCTTGGTTTGGGCGGCAACGCTATGCGCCAAGTGGGTCGTTTCTCCGACGTTATTGCACCAGAACTTGCAGTACCAGGTATTTACACGCTCAGCAACTCGCGTGTGGCGCTGCAAAACCTCACCAATACGCCCTACACGGAAAAGCGTATCCACTCGCTTTACGCTACTGGTCAGTTGGGTTTCAACAACTACCTGTTCCTTGATGTCTCGGCTCGAAACGACTGGTCCAGCACCCTGCCATCTGACTCGCGGAGCTACCTGTACTACGCCGCCAATGTGAGCGCAGTATTGACCGATGCGCTCAACATCAAATCAGATATTTTGTCTTTTGCAAAACTGCGTTTTGGTGTTGCACAAGTAGGCAACGACACGGACCCATATCAACTTGCTACCACTTATGCTGCACAGCAAGCCGTTTTGGGCAGCCCATCTTACAGCGAATCGAGTATATTGATCAACGCAAATCTTAAGCCTGAAATCAGTACTTCTATCGAAACAGGTGTTGACGTTCGTTTCTTCCACAACCGCGTAGGTCTTGACTTTACTTACTACAACACGCAAAGTAAAAACCAGATTCTGCCTATTCCATTGACAATTACCTCTGGTTACAGCGCTCGTATCATCAATGCAGGTTTGATCGAAAACCAAGGCATGGAAGTGACTTTGAACATCACGCCTATTCGCAATCGCAATTTCTCTTGGGATATCGCCCTGAATTTCTCTCGCAACCGCAGCGAAGTGAAAGAACTTTTCACGGACCCGGAGTCTGGACAAGAAGTGAGCAATTATGTACTTGCTACGCGTTATGTCACGGTGGAGGCCCGCGTTGGCGAGCAGATGGGTAATATGTACGGCATCGGTTATGCTCGCGTCAGCAGCGATCCTGCCAGCAATTACTACGACCCAACGGGACAAAATGTAGGCCAAATCGTGTACAATTCACAAGGCAAGCCAATCCCTACCTCCAGCCGCATCTTGCTCGGCAATTACAACCCTGATTGGCTCGGCGGCATCGGCAACACGTTCAGTTACAAAGGTTTGTCTTTGGGAGTATTGTTTGATGTTCGTTCTGGTGGCAAGTTGTATTCGCACACCCAGACGGTTGGTCGTGAAGGCGGAACCATCGAAGAGACCCTCGAAGGTCGTGCAGACGGGTACGATTTGACGGTGGCTGGGAACGGTGTTATTGGCGAAGGGGTGGTACAAAACGCTGATGGAACCTTCAGCGCCAACACCGCGAAACTCAGTGCGCGCGAGTGGCATACCACCTACACCTTGGGCCGTGGGTTGATTGAAGGTGTTATGTACGATGCTTCCTTCACAAAACTCCGTGAAGTGCGCCTCGGCTACACCCTGCCAAACAAGTACTTGGGCAAATCATCCCTCCGTGATTTGAGCATCACTTTTGTGGGCCGCAACCTGGCACTTTGGACGAAAGTGCCGCACGTGGATCCAGAAACCTCCTCCAATGTTGGTGGTACCATTATCCCTGGTGTGGAATCAGTTGCACTGCCTTCTACCCGTAGCTGGGGGGTGAACTTGGGTTTCCGTTTTTAATTTCTGAGTTGATTGGGTTTATGAAGTTTATATGGGTTCATACCAATAATCCGCATAATCCCTGTCAACCTTTTCTTTCATTTCAGCATCACAAACAATGAAATATACTTTTCTAAAATCGTTGTCAATTTTGGGTTTGATAGTGCTCGCTTCGGGCTGCACCAAAAATTTTGACGAAATCAACACCAACCCCAACGCTCCAACTGCGGTAAACTCGGGCCTGTTGCTACCACAAATCCAGCGCGACATGATGAACGCGCTGCTCGGAGAAACCTGGGGCATTGGCAATATCGTGATTCAACACACGGCCAAAAACCAGTTTGTAAACGAGGACCGGTACCTCTGGGGCGAGTTGAACGGAATTTGGAACAACGTGTATGACAACAACCGTGACATCAAAATCATCCTGCAGCAAAGCGAGGCCAACGGCGAGAACAACTACAAAGCAGTTGCACTCATCATGAAGTCTTGGATGTTTTCGCTGGCGACAGATGCTTATGGCGATGTTCCTTATTCTGAGGCCATCAGTGCCAAAGAAGGCCAGAACTATCCTAAATACGATACGCAGGAAGAAATCTACAACGGAATCCTGGGCGATTTGAAAACAGCAAGTGATCTGCTCGGCACCAGCAGCGAGTCCGTGGCGGGTGATGTGATTTTCAAAGGCGACATCAGCAAATGGAAAAAACTCGCCAACTCGCTTCGCATCCGTGCTTTGATGCGCATTTCGCGTAAACGGGACGTGAGAGCCGATCTCCGTGCAATCGTAGACAACACAGCGACCTACCCGATTTTTGAAAGTGTGGCAGACAATGCCGTGTACGCGTACTCAGCTTCTGCACCAGACCAGTTCCCGCTTTTCTCTTCTCGTATTGGTTCGTTCAATGAGTTTCGCGCCAGCAAAACCTTGCTTGACACCTTGCAATCTTTGAACGACCCGCGCATGCCCATCTTTTTCCGCCCGACACCTGATACGGAAAGCTCAGCCAACCCTGTTTTCGCAGGGATTCCAAATGGTTTGAACGACGTAGATGCGCTCCAGTACAATGGCGGCCCCCAGTTTCAATCGCGTATCGGCAGCACATTTTACGAGCAGGCAATCTCTACAAGCGGTCTATCCATTACAAAAGGCATCGTGATGACCTTTGCTGAGTTGCAGTTTTTACTCGCTGAAGCCGCCGAAAAAGGATTGATCTCCGGCGACGCAAAAGCCTACTACGAAAATGGGGTGAATGCTTCATTCCAGTTTTACGGATTGACTACTCCTGCAGGTTACCTCACGCTTCCTGAAGTGGCTTACGGTGGTACACAGGAAGGAAATCTGGCTAAAATCGGGTTTCAGAAATGGGTTTCCTTGTATTTCCAGGGTTTGGAAGCTTGGTTTGACTGGCGTCGCACCGGAATTCCGGCGCTTCTGCCAGGTATTTCAAACCAGAATGACGACAAAATTCCTGTGCGTTTTCGCTATCCAATTATCGAACAGGCGCTCAACGCTGACAGCCGGAAAGCAGCGGTGGATCGTCAAGGTCCAGATGATTTGAACTCAAAAATGTGGCATTTGAAATAGTGCTACTAAGGGTATATTGATGGAGCTCAATTGAAATGAGGCAATCAATATGCCCTACTACTAAAATCTGAACGCCGGGGCAATTGCTCCGGCGTTTTTTTTATGATAGTACATTCCTTAATCCAAACTTAACCATCCTTTTCTGAATATCAGAACCGCATATCCAACCTTTGCAGCGAAATATCCGTGGCCCTGACCCATACAGGGCGAATTTAAGACTTCATACATAATGGGTTTAGTGATCAGGAAAACGGCGCAACGCCGTTTTCCTTTATTTCAAAAACACTTCAGGAACAAATTACAAGATCCTTCGCGAAACGATTTACCCATTTTCCATAATAGGTTGGGCGGGTAAAAAATGACGAAATGACCCAATGACGAAATGACCCAATGACGAAATGACCCAATGACCCAATGACC
>CAZPTQ010000137.1:0-15025 GCA_964589365.1 uncultured Saprospiraceae bacterium | reverse complement strand
GTCATTGGTCATTGGGTCATTGGTCAGTGGGTCAATGACCAATGACCAATGACCAATGACTTAATGACCGAAGTGCTGCACCGAGACTGGCTGGCAACTCAGTTGAACAAGTGTTGATTTCTGAATGGATGATGGCGTACAAGCCATACGGAGTGAAAAATACCGCCATAGTTTCAGGCTACACACGCTACTTTTGCGGCATGGCAGCCAAAAAGCGCGGACAATTAAGCATGAACTTTGACAGCGAACGGGTCTCCAAACTCTTCGGCGTGTTCCTGCTTTTTCTTTCTTTCTATTTTTTCATCGCCTTCACGTCGTATTTTTTCACCTGGAAAAATGACCACGATGTGGTGTTCCGCTTTTCCTGGGATGTGTTCTTCGACGATGTTCCGGTGGACAATTGGCTGGGCCGTCTAGGCGCATTCCTTTCCGATTCGATTATTTATTGGGGTTTTGGCATAGCATCGTATGGGTTCGTATACCTGTTATATAAGTATGGGCTTGCGTTCATTCGCGCCACTCCGCTTGGTTATTTGAACAGCGCGTTCCAGCGCACCATTATTTTGATGACCATCGCGTCGGTGCTGTGCTCGTTTTTTCTTCAAAAATTGGAATTTCCATGGGGGGGTGTTTTTGGACAGGCGATCAGCGAATACATCCAGAATTTTATTGGAGTAGTGGGTACGCTTGCCCTGATGCTGTTTGCGCTGGTGGCAACGTTCGTGTGGTCGAACAACCCCGACCTGACAGATTTTTCGTGGCAAAAACTTTGGGACGAAACCAGGCAGGCCTGGAACGATCTGCTTGCAGGCAATTTCGGAAAACGAAAACCCGCCGCTTCTGCCCGCCAAACGCGCAGCTCTATTTTTGAAGAAAAACCGCTGGGTACAGAAGAGGGCAACCCTGTTGCAAATCCTTCTGCCACAGCCACTTCTGCAGCAGCTCCAATACATGGGGCTGCAGATTTTGAAACCGTTGGCCAACTCGCCCTTGATTTGAGCCAACGCTCAGCGCTTTTTGCAGATGCCCCGCGAAGAGAAACCCTCGTGCCAGGCACCGAAGGTGACCTTGAAATTGTAATAGCCACGCCGACTCCTGCCACTCCTGAAGATGCAACCGTCTACAAACCTCCCACCGCTGTCATCCAAGAGGACAACCCCAACCTCAGCGAGCCTTACGACCCCACGCTCGAACTTTCGCACTACGAATACCCGCACTCGCAGTTGTTGGTTGAGCATGAAAATACGGTGCTGGAAGTAGACCGCGAGGAGCTGGAGGCAAACAAAAACCAGATTTTGCAGACCTTGATGTATTTCAAAATCGAGATCGAAAAAATCAAAGCCACCATTGGGCCTACGGTCACGCTCTATGAAATCATCCCCGCCAAAGGCATTCGTATTTCCAAAATCAAAAACCTGGAAGACGACATTGCGCTGAACCTCTCCGCACTGGGCATTCGTATTATCGCACCCATTCCGGGCAAAGGGACCATCGGTATCGAGGTGCCAAACAAAAAACGCCAGACCGTGGGCATCCGGGAGGTAATCATGGACGCACGTTTCAAACAGGCCAAGATGGAACTTCCCATTGCACTGGGAAAAACCATTCAGAATGAGGTATTTGTAGCGGATTTGACCAGAATGCCCCACTTGCTTATTGCAGGTGCAACAGGACAGGGCAAATCCGTGGGCATCGGAGTGGTGCTTATGTCATTGCTCTACAAAAAGCACCCTTCGCAGGTAAAACTGATTTTGATTGACCCCAAAAAAGTTGAACTCTTCCCCTATGCCCACCTCGAAAACCACTTCTTAGGTTTTTTGCCCGACCAAACTGAGCCAATTGTAACGGACACGACTAAGGTGGTGCATACGCTCAACTCGCTCATCATCGAGATGGAAACGCGATACGACCTGATGAAAAAAGCAGAAACCCGCAACATCACGGAGTACAACGACAAATTCGTGGCACGGCGGCTCAACCCGCACAAGGGTCACCGCTTCATGCCCTATATCGTGCTCGTCATTGATGAGTTTGCTGACCTGATCATGACAGCGGGTAAGGAAATAGAACTTCCTATCGGTCGCCTTGCGCAATTGGCGCGTGCCGTTGGCATACACCTTATTATAGCAACGCAGCGCCCTTCGGTCAATATCATCACGGGGGTCATCAAGGCCAACTTCCCTGCGCGCATCGCCTTCAAGGTGGCTTCAAAAGTAGACTCCCGCACCATTCTCGACACGGGTGGCGCAGAACAACTCACAGGGCGCGGCGATATGCTGCTTTCGGTGGGCGGCGACATCGTGCGTTTGCAGTCGGCATTTGTGGACACGCCGGAGGTGGAGCGCGTCATTGATTTTATTGCCAAACAGCAAGGTTTTCCAGAACCGTTCTTTTTGCCAGAGTTCCACCCCGATGGCGAACAAGGAGGTTCCGGTAAAAGCGGAAAACAATTCAGTTTCGCCGACATGGACGATATGCTGGAAGATGCTGGCCGATTGGTAGTGGAAACCCAGCATGGCAGCACGAGCCTGATCCAGCGGCGCATGAAACTCGGCTACAACCGGGCGGGGCGTATTATGGACCAACTCGAAGGGCTGGGCATTGTCGGCCCGGCAGAAGGTTCGAAACCGAGGGAGGTGCTGTATTATTCGGTGGACGAGTTGAATCGCTTTTTTGTTGAATTGAACAAGAAGCGGATGGGATGAGTACAAATCCCGCCCCCATAGGCATCTTCGACTCAGGCTTCGGCGGCCTGACCGTTTTTAGCAACATCCGCGCAAAACTCAGACGGGTTTCTCCTAATAATTAAATAGCCTACCTTTTGCAGAAAAACGCTCCCATGCTTACACGAGCAACCATTATCCAGCAAATCCAGCAACTTCCTGAGCAGTTTTCCATTGACGAGTTAATGGAGAAAATGCTTTTCATATACAAACTCGAAACCGCCTTGGAACAGTCAAAGAAAGACCAGACTGTTCCGAACGAGAAGGTCAAAGCAAAGTACCAAAAATGGTTAGACAAAACAAGCCGATGACGATATGGAGCAGATTGTTGCTTATTGGTCTTCTATATCGGAAAATAGTGTCCGCATCCAAACGCAGCGAATTTTTGAAAAAATTGATTTGATTCTACTATTTCCAAACAGCGGTCGTGTTGTGCCTGAAATGGGGCACCCAAGTGTTAGAGAACACATTGTTGGGCATTATAGACTTGTTTACTACCTGGTTTCTGAGCAACGCATTGACATTCTTATGATTCACAATGCTACAAGACCTTTGGAGATGCATGGATTTAACTGACCGCTAAAATATGGATTCGATAAATCTTTACGACCGCATCGTCCTGACCTACGACTTGCCTGATTCAAATTTGAAAAAAGGCGACGTGGGCACCGTGGTCGAAGATTTACAACAACGATGAATCTTACGACATTCATTCCCCCCCTACCCTTCCCGCCTCCGTCTCCATCCCGGTATTCCGTTTCCTCGATTTTACGTTGTCATTCCCAAAACGATAGCCCAGACTCAGACTGACTCGGCGGCTATCCCAACGACCACTTCCGTAGGAATACAAGCCGTTGAAATCGGAATAACCGTCCCAGCCCGTTTCATAGAAAATATCGTCGGCGCTGAGGCGAACGTTCAGTCGCTCTCGCAAAAATTTGCGCTGCAGACCAAGGTTTAAACCCCAACTGGATTCATACAAGAATACGCCACCCCAGATGCCAGGACCGGAATAGTAGCCAGAAATTTCGCCCTTTATGCCCATCGGCAAGTCGAAAGTGTGTTGCTGGAAAATATTGTAGGTGAATGCTTGCACGTCCACTATTCCACCGTCACCGTAGTCAGCTTGGTTATCCTGATGGGCGGCACTGGCATTGAAGTAGGCATTCCACCATTTGAAGATTTGCACCGGCACGCTGGCATTGAAGCTGATCACAGTTTGGTCGGCCAGATTAGCCCAACTGACGGATCCTGCACGAGGGTCAATGGAGTCTGGCTCGATGAGGCGGGTGATCTGGTTGTCGGTGCGGCTGTATGCCAATTTGAAATTGTAGCGATGGGCAAGCGTGTAGCCCAATTCCAGGTTGTTCACGATTTCTGGCCGCAGAAAAGGGTTTCCTCTTTCAAAAGAAAGTTGGCTGATTTGATTGTTGAACGGGTTGAGCACATTGTAATCCGGGCGGTTGATGCGCCGGCCGCCGTTTAGTGCGACGCTGTGATTTGGGGCAATATCCCAGGTCAGCCCCGCATTCGGAAACCAACTGAGATAGTTGAACAACACAGGCGGCTCTTGCAATTCGGGCAAAAAGGCTTGCAAGTCACCACTCGCATCGGTCTGTTCTGCGCGAAGGCCCGCCGAGAATTTCCATTTTTTTCCTAAGTCACGAGCATAGTTCACATAGCCTGCATAGACCCGTTCGTTGTATTTGAACCGGTTGGATTGTCGGTCATTTCGAGTGGGAATGCCGTTGTTTTCTTCAAAAACCAAAAAGGTATTGTCGGAAATCACCTGGCTGAATTTGCTCCCTACGCCCATCGTTCCACCCCAAAGATTATCCTCAAAATCCACCTGAAACGTGAAGATATCAATGTCGGTCGGGGTATCGAAACTATTGACAATCTCGGTGAGCACGTCATCTTCCGCTGCATTGAAGTAGCGGTTGGGTTGGTAGCGTTTGTTGTCATTTTGGTATTTTCCGTAGTCCATATCTACGTTGAAGCTGCGGCCTTTGGTGTTGTCAAAGCGATAATTGAGGTTGTAGGTTTGTTGCTGACGCTGGGAATTTTCTGTGGTATTGGCCACCAAAATACTGTCAATCAATTCGGGGGTATTTTCCTGTGCCAGGGTAATTCGGTTTACACCTTTACCGATACGGTTGTTGTTTGCACCGCTGACCAAGAAACCAATGGTGTGATTATCCGCCAGGAAAAAATCTGCACCAGCGCGGTAGTTGTATTGATCCCAATCGTTGCGACGCTTATTGTATTCTTCTTGTGCGATGCCGTTCAGGTAACTGATAACTTCTATGTTGTTGAAACCCTTGCCATCCCCTATTCCGGCGTTTGCGAAAGCATTGAATCGTTTGTTGCGATAATTACCACTGCCGTTTAGGTTGGCGCGGTGATACCGGCCTTGGCTGTAGGTCGCATTGACCGAACCGTTTGCACCGAGGTTCTTGTCTCTTTTCAATCGAAGGTCAATAATGCCTGCGTTGCCTTCTGCCTCGTATTTCGCCCCGGGATTGGTGATGATTTCGATGCGGTCAATTTGTTCGGCGGGGAGACTTTGAAGGTAACTGGTTAGGTCGTCGCCTGTTAATGGGAGGCGTTTACCGTCCACGTACAGCAGTACCCCGGAGCGTCCCAACACACTGATGTTGTCGTTGTTATCTACCGTCACGCTGGGTGCTTTTCGCAACAAGGTGATGGCATCGGAACCAGTACTGTTGATGGTGCCCTCCACATTAAAAACAGTACGGTCGGGCTTGATTTCCACCATGACCCGCGAAGCCGTGACGGTCACTTCTTCAAGATTAATGCCGGAGACCGTCAGAGCCAGCACGCCCAAATCCAAGTGTTGATTTTCCACGAGCTGAATGCCCGATTGTTCAATATTGCCAAAGCCCAGTGCGTTGGCTTTCAGAAAATAGGTTCCGGCGCTTATGCCTTTCAAATCGAAAATACCGGCTTCGTCGCTCGTTCCGGCTTTGTAAAGCATGCCATCGGCAGCAGTATACAGACCCAGGCTGGCAAAGGCAATGGCCTCTCCGCCCTTGCTTTGCAATTGTCCGCGAATACTGGCCGTCTGGGCCGACAGGGAAAATGCGGCACTGAGCCACAGGAGGGTGGTTAATATTTTCATGCTTAAAATTTTGCGCTTGGAATATGCCCTAAGCAGACAGCAAAGTGGGCAGACGGTTGCGGCTAGGCGTGGGTTTTTCGACAAAAATGGGGGTCTGAAAGGCTACAACACCGTTATGTCGGAGTTTGTGGGAGCCAATGAAGTGATATAGGAGACTTCAGCCGATTTATTGGTGTTTTTAGAGATTGTATGATTTTCACCTTAATATCTTGATATCTCAATATCCCAATATCTATTTATGGTGCTTTTAGAGATTGAATGATCTTCATTCCCTCATCTCCGCCACCGCAATCTTTGAATCCCCCGCCCCATAATACAGCAGCCACCTTCCATTCAGCCATACCATGCCTTCGAGGAAACAGACATTGGAGACCAGACCTTCCCGCTCAAAATCGCGCTCGGCCGTGAGCAGGTATTTGTCCGAACGGGCCAGAAGTTTCCAGGGGTCTTTGGAGGAAAAAAAAGCCTGGCCCACAGAATACGCATCTGCACCGAGGGTTTTATCGCCGCTGCTGGCACTGTTTGCGCTGTTGTACAGCAATACGATGCCGCCCTTGCGCAAAAGCGCAAAAGGCCCCGGCTCCACCAGCCGGCTGTCGAAAAACCCAGGGCGGGGCATCATCACCCGGGCGGGGTTTCCTTTTTTGTCTTCCATGGGCCTCCAGGATACGAGGTCGTCGGATGTAGCCATGAAAAGGTCGGTGTCGCCCCAGTACATCCAGTATTTCCCGTTCACTTTTTTGGCTATGATTTGGCTGCCATCGCGCTCACATACAATGGCGCCGGATTTTGACCAGAAGTTGCGGTATTTGCGGTCGGTGAACACCACGCCGTGTTTTTCCCAACTAGTCAGGTCTCGTGAGCTGGCAAGGCAGAGACGGGCGACCTCCTTGTCGTAGGCGGTGTAGGTCATCACATAAAGTCCGTCGTCGCGGCGCACAATACGGGGGTCTTCACAACCCCCTTCCCATTCGTACGCTTTCATGGTGTCATGGTCAGGTGCCAATACTGGCAAGGGGTTTTTGCGAAATTCTGTGCCATTGCGGCTGTTTGCGATTCCAATGCGCGAAGTGCCATACTGGTCTTGTGCACGGTAAAGCATCCACACGCGGCTGTCTTTTATGACTGCTGTGGGATTAAACACGGCTTTCTCCTCCCAGCCTACCCGTTTTTTTCGAATGGGGCAGTAATGCTCGGAGCGGGAATCAGGCTCCATCAGGGGATTGAACTCATCGAGCCGTTCGATGGATTTGAATATCCATTCATTGCCTTTCAGGGCTTTTTCGCTGCCTGAGCAGGCCAATAAAAAAGAGATTGAGAGGAAAAGGCAGATCAGTTTTTTCATAATCGAGAACGTGTCACTTTTAAAACCAAGTACAAACGTAGGGAGAACTTTGCACGAAATCAAGGTGTATCATGCTAGCATGCAGGCCCGATCAAATTCCACAAATTGCCGTACAAATCCTGAAAAACAGCCACCGTCCCGTAATCTTCATCAGAGCGTTCGCGAACAATAACAACCTCATTTTCAAGCAGTTTGTGGTAGTCGCGCCAAAAATTGTCGGTATGCAGGAAGAGGAAAACACGACCGCCAGTTTGGTTTCCAACACGGTTGCGTTGCTCGTCGTTGGCAGCTTTGGCGAGCAACAAGCAACATTCGCCGGAGCCTTTGGGCGCGACCATTTTACAAATTCAACCAATACACCACTTTCAACACCACCGCCCGGTTTTTTGGCGCAAAAAGGCGAATAGGCGTGTTCGGTATTTGTTCCGCAAAAGAATTGTCAGTGTACACCAAAAACATATCCGATACTGGCGCAAACCGCCACTGCACACGCACATTCAGGTTGAAATTGTTGGCCTGTGTGTTGTATTGCAAAAAGGCACTGAGGAACAAATCCCGCCGAAAAGATGCTTCCACCCTCGGCCCAACAAGCCAAAAATCTGTGGAGGCATAAGGCTCGGGCAGCCGGATTCGATTGTAACTGTATTGCAATGAAAACCGCCCAACAGGCTGCCAGCGATAAGCCAAAAGCCCATCGCTGCTAAAAATCCGGCCATTGAAAAAACCTGCGCCTGCCACTTCTACGCTTCCTTGCCAGTCGTTAGATGTGCCGGAGAGATACTCTGCCCGCAGCCCGTTATTGGTGTAGCCCCCCACAGGAAGTTGGGCCTTGCCCGTATTGCTGGGGTCGAATGGATCAAAGAGAAACACGAAGGTATTGAACGCCGCCATGCCGAAGTACGATTGGTCTTTGAAGTTGGCCCCGACATAGGCTGACAAATCGCGGTCGGTGCTTTTGCCACTGAGACCATACGTCAGCGAGCCGTCAGTGCCAAGGACGTAATTTGTGATATGGCGGGCCGGCCAGCCTTTTTCGGGATAAATCCTCCACCCGATTCCGGGGAAAAGCGATTGCACACCGGTTCGCGGCACAAAACCTGCGTCCGCAGAATAGGTCGAATCTACACGCATATAACCTAAATTGGCATTGAGATGTCGGTCGCGATAGCCTTGAAAAAAGGCTGCGGTAGAACCCCGCTTTGCCTTTTCGGGTGAAAAAGAACGGTGGTAATACGCCTCGCCTTCCCAGCGATTGTCTTTGGAATAAAGGTTGTATTCGAGTCCTGCTATCCGGTTCCAGGGCTGCCAGCCTGCGCGTTGTGTGTCACTCAGGTCGTCCAAAAAATTCTGCTTGTTCACCACAAATCCGCTCATGATACTCCGGCTGAACACTTTTTGTTGCAAAGTGACGACGCTGAAATTGGCCGCAGGCAATACCGATGTAGCATCCCAATCCCTCCTTTTAGTCTGCATACTGAGTATTCCTATTCGCAGGTCATCGGTCAGTTTTCCACTCAACCGAGCGCCGGCCAAGATGGGCACTTTCTCATTTTGGCCCTTCACTGGATTGTAGGCCAATCCGATGCGGCGGGAGAAAAAAGGCCGGGTGTCAGGGAAGCCATACATGGCAAACAGATCGCGGTTTTCGAGAAAAAACTGCCGGGTTTCTGGGAAAAAAAGTTCGAAACGACTCAGGTTTGGCACCTGACGGTCCACCTCTACCTGACTGAAATCGGGGTTGATGGTCAGGTCCAAATTCAGGCCGGGGGTAAGGCTTATTTTGGCATCTCCGCCCAGGCCGCCCGTCCAGTCCTGTTTCTTTTCTTTGATTTCCAAAGAGGCGCCGTCGCGCAGGTAATTCAACGAAGCGCCACCGATAACGTATGGAATAAGGCTGATGTTTGCGCCAGGTTTGGGCGGGGGAGTGTCCCAAATTAGCCGCCCGACAAAGGAAAGATTAGTATTAGAAAACTGGAACGGCACAGGTGCCCACACACTCGATTCAAAGTCTTTGATTTTGGTGCGGACAAACTGGATTCCCCAGGAGTTTTCTCCTTCCGAAACATTGTAACGCAGGGTTTTGAAGGGTATCGCGATTTCTACCGTCCAGTAATCATCGAAATTTTGCACGGCAGAATACCATTTATTGTCCCACTCCAAGGACATGGTTTCGCCCGTGGAAATGAGGCCTTCACGCTGCACGTTCAGTGGACTGACACTGAATATGAAACCATTGAGTCCGTCTTTGCTTGGCTCGAGCATCACGTTGATAACATCGGTGGTGCCGCCGCCAAAATCGCGGCGCAGGCTTTGAACGGTATAATCGGCCCGACGTTGGCGGCATATTGCTCCAACATACAGGTTACGGTCGTCGAAGGTCATTCGGGTTTCGGTAGCCCAAGGGCTATAGGCCGTGTCGTTGGGAAAGCAGAGTTTGAAACCTTCGGCTTTTTCCTCGCCTGTTTGCCAGGCAGCCTCGTCGAGCGCACCGTCGAGTTTGATGGCTTCGCTAGACTTTTTTATTCTGATTTGATAGTTTTCGGCGTTGTTTTGGCTTGATAAGGACAGGGTTACGAGCAGAAAAAGCCCGGCAAGAAAGAAGGTTTTCATAGCAACGAAAATTGAAGGGCGAAGGTAGGAAGCCTATCAATTTGTTAGCTAACTTTGAGGTGCGCGGATAGGTAGTTAGTCGGTTTTCCCCTCCGAACCAAGGTCTTTTGTTGAGGATTTGAAAATGTCGAGCAAATCGCTGAAATTTGCTTCAAAATATTCTTTCAAGATATGTCCATAACCATTCAACTTAACCCATCGCTCGAACATAGGCTCCGCGAAAATGCTCAAAAAAAGGGGGTAGGGGTGGATCAATATGTGATGCAATTCTTGGAGCGAAATTTTCCAGAAGAAAGACCTCGTCCTTTGTCAGTCTCAAAACGTGAAGCCGAGCTTTTGAAAAAAGTAAATCTTGACATATCGACTAAAACCTGGAATCTCTACCTTCAACTCAAGGCCAAACGTCAGTCAAAGACCGCAACAGAGTCAGAACTAGCAGAGTTGCAGGCCATTACAGAACAAGTAGAGGCAGCTAACGCTCAACGCACAGCTATTTTGGCCGAACTCGCACAAATTAGAAATGTCTCTCTTAGAACCTTGATGGAACAACTTGGACTAGCTCCCAACCATGAATAAAGCTCTGAGGCAGGAAGTAAAGCTGCGTGCAAGGTATTTGTGTGAATATTGCCATTGCCCAGAATATTTCAGCCCCGACCCTTTTGAGATAGACCATATTTCCTTCTTGTCGCAGGAGGTAATTCCCAAATCGAGAACCTCGCGCTTGCTTGTTCAGGCTGTAATGGTTATAAATCGGATTATTGTATAGCAATTGACCCTGGTACAGGTCAAGAATTCCCTTTGTATAACCCACGAACGGATGATTGGACTGAACATTTTCGATGGGATGCCGAATTCCTCTTTATTATTGGCATTAGCCCTAAGGGACGTGCGACGATTGACAAAAATCAAGGTCAACCGAGAAAGCATTGTTAATCTTCGGAGAGTACTGGTAAAAGTAGGTGAACATCCGATTCGCTAATCTTTCCCCCCCTGCGCCACCCGCTTCATCTCCGCCGCCAAATCCGCGCCCAAATAACTATCAATCCCATTGTGTACCCAATAGATTACCGGGGTCATCAACAGCGCTACCACCCCCTTATAGAGGTAGCTCATAATGGAAATGGCTAACACCTGCACAAACGGCAATTGCTGCCCAATATATAAAGCGATGAATACCACCACGAAACTGTCTAGGAATTGTGACACCAAGGTGCTGCCAGTTGCCCTAAGCCAAAGTTTGCCTTCTCCTGTCCTCGATTTGATGCGGTGAAAAACCGCCACGTCCACCACCTGCGAGATCAGGAACGCGAACAGAGAACCGATAATGATCCACAGGCTTTGCCCAAAAACTACCGAGTAAGCCGTGTTATAATCACTCACTTGGGCTCGCAAAGCAGTGGCATCTTCAGGCGAGAGACCGGGCTTGATATGCGCGGTGCGCCACCAGTCAGCCGGCTCCAGCCCAATGGCAAAATACAACATCACAAAACCATAAGCAATCAGACCGGCCGTCAAGTACGAGATCATTCGCACCCCGCGCGGGCCGAAATATTCGTTCATCAAATCCGTCATCACGAACACCATTGGCCAAAGCAGCACCCCCGCTGTGAGCGTAAACGACAACCCGCCTTGACCCATCAACGACCAGTCAACGGGTTGGTAGCCAAGCGTTTTTTCCAAGGAAAAAAGTTTGACGCCCATGAACTCGGCCACCAAAGCATTGGCCACAAAAAAGCCTGCCATGATAGTCCAGAGCCGGTTGGATTTGGAAGAGAAGAAGGTATGCATGGATATTCCTTGTTGGACATTGGACAATCCTCAAGCTGCTTTCAGCCTCCCAATCCTTGACCCCTCCAATTTCTCTGCAGCATATTCTCTGTCAATCACCAATTGTTTTTTCTCCGTTCGGCCACCAATAGTGGGCAGGTCGAACATCGCGTCCGTAAAGATCGCCTCGCAGAGCGAGCGCAGGCCGCGGGCGCCGAGTTTGTATTCGAGGGCCATTTCGGCTACGAAATCAAGCGCAGAGGGTTCAACAATGAGTTCCACGCCTTCCATGGCGAAGAGTTTTTGGTACTGGCGCGTGATGGCGTTGCGCGGCTCCGTGAGTATCCGGCGCAGGGCATCGAGGTCGAGCGGATCGAGGTATGTGCAGATGGGCAAACGGCCCAAAAGTTCGGGGATCAGGCCGTAGGCTTTTACGTCGGCGTGTGTGACGTATTGCAGGAGGTTGTCGCGATCAATGCGAGCGGTGGATTTTTTGTTGAAACCGATCACTTGGGTATTCACCCGGCGGGCGATGAGCTTTTCGATGCCGTCGAACGCGCCGCCACAGATAAACAGGATATTTTCGGTGTTGATTTTCACCATTTTCTGCTCAGGGTGCTTGCGCCCGCCCTGGGGGGGCACCATCACTTCAGAGCCTTCGAGCATTTTGAGCATGCCTTGTTGTACGCCCTCGCCCGATACGTCGCGGGTGATGCTTGGATTGTCTTGTTTGCGGGCGATTTTGTCAATTTCGTCAATGTACACGATGCCGCGCTCGGTGGCTTCTACGTCTTGGTCGCACATTTGGAGCAGGCGAGCGAGAATGCTCTCTACGTCTTCGCCTACATAGCCCGCCTCTGTAAATACGGTGGCATCCACGATAGCGAAGGGTACATTGAGCACTTTGGCAATGGTTTTGGCGAGCAGCGTTTTGCCTGTGCCGGTTTGCCCTACGAGCAGGATATTGGATTTTTCAATTTCCACATCGTCGTCTTTCCGCTTTTTGCCTTTGTTTTTTTCTAACTCTTGTAGGCGTTTGTAATGGTTGTACACAGCGACGGCAAGCACTTTTTTGGCGTCATCCTGACCGATAACGTATTGATCCAGAAAGGTTTTTATCTCTCGTGGCGGGATCAGATGGAGCGGGCCGCCGTAACGTTCGCTTTTGCCTGCACCGGGCTGTGGCTCTTGTTTTTGCCTTTTGTCTTCACGCTTCACGCCTGCATTTTCGAGTTCCAGGTCAATGATATCTTGTGCTTTCTCGGCACAAGCCTCGCAAATCTGCGCTTCCATGCCGGATACAAGTATCATTACCTCTTCTTCCGTCCGGCCACAGAAAGAGCAATAGCTCTGAGGATTTTTGCCACGTTTAGTCATAACTGAAGTAAGGGAATGGAGCGCAAAGGTACGGTGTGGACTTGGGACGCGGGGATAGTTTATTCAAAACAGTTGGGTTGGGTTGACTTGTAAAAAATCTTCCCAAGGCAAGCAGCCAGCGCCAGCGATCAGTATTTTGTCCGGGATGAATTTTTTGCGAAAGACTTCCATGCCTGGGGTGCCGCGCAAATCGCAGCTCTCTATAGGAGACTGCTGCTTTGTTCCATTCTTATCCTGCTGTTAGCCAGTAATTTTTTCCCGCCGTGAAAAAGAATCAGGCCGTTTGAAAAGAAAATGGTCGCCCATTTTAGACTGGTAAAAACACAGCTTATCAGGGCAATTGAAGGGGAAAAATCAGGAAATTGCACCAGGAGGATCGTCACGAAAATGTTCTCTGTCCAGTCGGCTAAAGTAAGTAACACCCCCAACCACCACCAACGTTTAGCACCTAACCAGGTCAAACAAGTGGCAAAGAAAAGCCCGCCGATAAAGGGGAAAACCAAATCCACCGTCCACTGTGCAATAAGGTAAAGATGAATCCCTTCCGGCCCGTATGTACTCAGCATGGAATGTGCTTTTGCCGGGGTGTAAAAAAACTCCAAATCTATAACACCCACACCGCCAGAAAGGGCTTTGATATCCGCTTCCAAAGAAGGCATGATAAAGCCCGTAAAAGCGATAAAAAGCGCAAAAAGCAGCAACACATTCCTGCCGTTTGCAATTTTTATAAGGAAAGCAAAAGGTGTAAAATTTCTCATTGCAGATATTTCAGGCACAAAGGTCTATCCTACAACGATAGTTTGCATGGGTCGTGCTCCCAAAAAAGGTAAAAAAGTGTAAAAATTGAAGGCCATTCTGGTTTCTTGCATCCGAAAACCAAAGCACTTGCCGATGTTTGTGGACCAAATCCCCAAATCACCAAATCACCAACTACCCAAATCACCAATCACCAGTTAACCAATCACCAAACACCATTATGCACATCCTCCTTGTTGACGACGACCTTACCCTTAGCCCGCTCACGAAGGAATACCTCGAAGCAAAAGGATTCACTATTTCGATGCGCCACAGCGGCGACGAAGGGCTGGAGGCCTTCAAATCTGGCATTTTCGATGGCTGTATTCTCGACGTGAAAATGCCGCTCAAAGACGGGTTTTCCCTAGCTGAAGACATCCGCCAGCTCAACCCCAACATCCCCATCCTGTTCCTTACCGGGGCCGTGCAAAAAGAAGAACGCATCCGGGGCCTCGCCCTTGGGGCCGATGATTATATTACCAAACCTTTTAGCATGGAGGAACTTTACCTCCGTGTACGCAACACCCTAAAACGCAGCAGCAACCAACAAAAACAGCGCGAAAAAGCCGTCCACGAAATTGGCCTTTACCGCTTCGATGTATCGTCCCGCGAGCTCCACGGCAGTACCGAAATGGTGAAACTTACCGCGATTGAAGCCAAACTCCTTCAACTTTTCTGCGAAAGCGACAACGGAATTATTCGCCGTGACACAGCCCTTCAGCGCATTTGGGGCGACGAGGATATGCTCAAGGGTCGCAGCCTTAATGTGTATGTGAGTAAACTACGCAGCTTTCTTTCTGCCGAACCTCGTATTGAAATCCTGAATGTGCATGGGGAGGGGTATCAGTTGGTAGTTCGCTGATTGGTGATTGGTGATTGGTGATCCTTAGGCAGATAGAAGTTTGTTTAGAAAGGCTAAATCGTGTTTCAATTTTGGGTTATTTTCCAACCCTTGCAGTAAATCTGCTGCGTCATCCAAACCCAAATATCTACACTGACTTTTGAGGCCATGCGCTGTATTACTGGCAGTTTCCCAATCGCCTTCAGCGAAGGCTTGACGAAGGGCTTGCAGTTGCCCCGGCAATTGCTGGCGAAACAAGTTGACAAATTTTTGTGCGGCTTCTTCACTGCCGAGCAAACTGCGGAGATGTTCAGTGTTTATGTTCATGTCCTAAAAAATTTCAAATCAAAACCCAAATCACCCCTCCTTCGCTTTTACCCGCCATAGGCTTGCCGAAGGCGGGTAACAAATCACCATTTAACCAA
>CAZPTQ010000136.1:0-15131 GCA_964589365.1 uncultured Saprospiraceae bacterium | reverse complement strand
AATAGAAGGACTTTGTAAATCGTTCGGCGACAACCATGTGCTGGACCATTTCGACCTTTCGCTTTTTCGGGGTGAAAACCTGGTGGTGCTCGGCAAGTCGGGTTCCGGCAAATCGGTTTTGATCAAATGCATCATCGGACTCATAGAGCCCGAACATGGAAAAATCCAGGTTTTGGGGAAAAATATCCTGACACTCGACCAAACGTCCTTGGACCATCTTCGGGTGAAAGTGGCTTTCCTATTCCAAAGCAATGCGCTCTACGATTCGATGACGGTGCGCGAAAACCTCGAATTCCCGCTGCGCCGCCATTCTTTTCAATTAAACTCCGAGGAAGTGAAAGACATGGTGATGGAAGCCCTTCAGAACGTGGGACTCGAACATACCATAGATATGATGCCCTCCGAACTTTCGGGTGGGATGCGCAAACGAATCGCCTTGGCAAGGACGCTTATCCTCAAACCAGAAATCATCCTTTACGACGAGCCAACCACCGGCCTCGACCCCATAACAAGCGTCGAAATCATAACGCTCATCAATAAAATCCAAGAAAAATACAAAACCTCCTCCATGATTATCACCCATGACATGAAGTGCGTCAAATTGGTCGCGCAACGAATTGCCATGCTGATTGACGGGAAATGTTATGCCATAGGCACTTACGAGGAGCTGAGTGCCTCCAAAGATGAAAAAATCAGAGCCTTCTTCAATTAATTAGACATGAAAAAGAAGTCCATAAATGCCATCAAACTGGGCATTTTCGTTTTAGCAGGTTTGACTCTGCTCATTTTCTCGCTTTATCTGCTAGGTAAAAACAAGAGTATTTTTGGAACCCGTTTTGAGCTGAAAGCACAATTTCGAGACGTAAACGGCCTCTTGGTCGGCAATAACGTGCGCTTTTCGGGCATTGATGTCGGGAATGTTTTGGACATCGTAATTCTCAACGACACGGTGATCGAGGTGACCATGAATTTGAACAAAGACATAAAAGGATTTATCCGAAACAACTCGGTCGCCAGCATCGGCACGGATGGCTTGATCGGCAACCGGGTGATCAATATTGACCCGATGGGCGGTAGCATGCCATTGGTAGTGAGTGGGGAAAGGCTTCCTTCCCGCGAAGAAGTCAACACGGACCAGATGCTGCAAACGCTGAACCGCACCAATCAAACCGTGTCAAAAATTGCCGAAGAAGTGCTCTCAACAGTTCAATTGGTCAACCAAAGCAGCGAATTGACGAGCCTCTTGAATGATAAAAGTTTGTCGTACAACCTGCGCAATTCTTTAGAAAACTTGCACAAAACGACTAAAAACGCCTCCATTTTGATGGACAATGCCCTCACAACCTTTAAATTGGCCTCCGAAGGAAACGGCACCATCGCCACCCTGCTGACAGATACCACCCTTTCTACTGAACTCCGGCAGGTGGTGTCGCAAATAAGGACCCTGGAAAACAGTGCCGACAAACTCGTGAAAGACCTGAATGTGGTCATCGAGTCTGTTGAAAAAGACATCAATCAGGGTAGCGGATCGGTGAATGCCTTGATGCGCGATTCGGTCATGGCGGATCGCCTGCGAGCGACCATCGAAAACGCGGAAAGAGGCACCGCTGCCTTTGCCGAAGACATGGAAGCGTTGAAGAGCAATTTCCTCTTCAGGCGGTATTTCAAGAAGTTGGAGAAGAAGGCGGCGAAAGCGAAGAAAACGGAGTGAGTGATTCCCTACTCCATCATCACATCCACGATCTCCTTCCTAAAGTCATAAAACTGCTGCCGAAGTTCGCTCTTGGCATCGGAGCCGTAATTGATGAGGTAAGTCATGGTGAAATCCTGGTTTGGAAACCAGTACATATCGGCGGTGTAGCCCAGATCGCGCCCCAGGTGGCCGTAGGCAAACTGGTCGGGCGCACGTTCGAGAAAATCTTTAAAAATGCCCAGCCCCAGCCGTTTGTTGGTCGCGCCTTCGGGTTCTCCAAAAGTCAGCATTTGATCCATAGTCCCGGCTGAAAGCAGGGTTTTGTCCCGCACCAAAGCCTCGATAAAGGTTTGCAAATCAAACACATTGGAGTACAAGCCGCCATATCCGTTGCCGCTTCCGGTATTGAAATTAGTTACGTTTACAATGGTCTGGTTGTTGTACAGGTCGAAATAACCCTGCGCCACATTGCCGGGCAAATCATCGTGCCCGTAGTAAAAACTCTGGTCAAGGGCGAGTGGCACCAATACCTTCTCTCGCAGCAATTGACTGTGGTCTTGCCCGGTCGCCCGGTTGATGACCATAGCAAGCAACAGAAAATTGGTATTGGAATAAGACACCCCTCCACCTGGAGCAAATACCGGATCATCGCCGTACACGAATTCCAGCAACGCTTCAGGAGACCATTTTTTGGCTGGATTGTTCAACACCGCAAGGTAAAAGCCCTCGTCTTCAATTACATCGGCAATCCGGGTGGTGTGGTTGAGCAATTGACGGACGGTGCTTATGTTGGCGTTCTTCAATTTGGAAAGCGGTTTTTCCGGAAGCCATTTCGCAAGCGGATCATCCAGGCCAAATTTGCCTTCCTCCACCAGTTTCAGGGCCAGGGTGGCGATATAAGTCTTGGTCAGGCTGGCTGCTTTTGAAACGGTGCAGGGCGACATGTCCACGTGCTTCCCAATATCCGCCTTGCCGGAAGCCCCCACCCAAACGCCGTCCTCGTCGCGAATCAATGCGGAAATACCGGGCAAGCCATTGGAGGTGTATTTGTCCAATACGGACTGATACACGGCAGCTTTAGGGTGCGCCGTGCCAGGGGTATACGTGCAATTTTCGGAATGGCCAATTTCAGGTTTACGACAGGAAAAGTGCAACAACAAGGCTGCCATCAATACCAAGAGCGTGGTTCTTAGTATTTTTCATGGGATGTGTTTACTTTTTGAAGATGGAAAATGGAGCAGCCGCGCTCACATGTAGCAAAGTATTGGGCCATTTCCCATGTCTCAACTGATAAAAGTCAATTGCCCCTACCGCTACTATTATCCTTTTGGGGTGGAGTGCTCCTCTTAGTGGGAGCAGGTTTTGGCGCTGGCGCAGTTGGCTTGCTGCGCTGCGTTTCCTGTGGCTGCCTTTGTGCCGGTTTGTTTTCTTCCCATTTCTGACGGTGGTAGTCCTTGGCTTCTTCCGGTTGAGTCCTTGGCTGAGTTCTTGGTACGCGCGTTTCGGGCCTTTCCATTACAGGTGGTTTTTGAGTCGGCGTTGGCTCTATCCTTGGTGGACGTTGGGTTTTTGGAGCAGGTGCTGGCTCAGGCTTAGCGGGTGCTTTGGGTGGCGCCCAATCAGATCTTTTTTCGCGCTTTACCGCATTTTCTGTCTGAATCTCGGTTTTTGCGGTCTCTCTGGAACGCTGTAAATCAGGATATTTTCGCGCGTTTTTATCCAGAAATTCCTCTGGTGTGACCGTCTTTTTAGGGCTTTTGGCATTGTACTCCTGGCGGCTTGTTTCAAAACGGCCATATTCTTTCAAGCGTTCGGGCAAACGGGTTTTGTCGGCCAGAAAATCGTTGGAAATAACGTTGCGGTTGCGGTTCTGCCAATCGCTTACCCCCATGGTAATTGTCGTCCCCGAATTTCGGTGACCATAATAGTGGTTTACAAAATGCGTGGAAAGATGGTTGTAATTGTAATGGTGATTCGGGTGTTGGAAATACCAGTTCATAAAATGGTAGGATGGCAAATACACAATCACTACGCCCCGCGGATAATAATAGCCACCCCAATCCCACCACCATGGGTATGGGCGCCAACGCGGATACGGCTCCCAATATGGATAACCATACCAGTACGGATACGGGGTATAATAATGCCACACACGGATGTCGTTATCACGTTCGTAATAATCACCCTCGTAGTAAAGGTCATCGCCCGTGTAATCGTCTGTGTTGTAGCCGTTTTCGTTGGCGTATTCCTTGGCTGCGGCTTGCAGTTCGGCTTTGGCTGCCGGGTCGTTTTCGAGCGTGGTTTTCCAATTTTCAAGTTCTTCAGCGTGGGAGCGGGCAACCGCCAAATTGAGCGAATCCATTTCATGAATCACCCAGGCTGGATTGTCACGGTAGGTTTCACCTACCAGAATGGTAAAACGCAGGTCTTCATTGAGCAAGTCAATCACCTCCGGCAAGCCAAGCAAATGCTCAAAAGCCTGTTGAGCAGGGGCGGAATACCCAGTGGTAAGCCGCTCGAAAGCGCGGCGGGTGGTCTGGTTCAGGTCATGAATTTGTACGAACGTAGGCATTTGCCGGGTTACGACCCCAAAGGCATTTTCTCGATTGTGTTCAGGCAGCGCTTCGAGGGCAGTACGCAACGCGGCGGGATCATTTTTTTGCTGCACCAGCGTTGCTGTCATGCCCGGATAGCGGCTCAAATCGTAAAAAATCTCCTGCGTTGTGCGCGGGAAATCCTCGATAAGTGTACGGAAGGCCGCGCTGGTTTTTTCGCGCATGTCTTGCATCTTGATCAGCACTTCGGGATGCTTGGTGGCTTCCAAAATGGCCAGTCGTGTATCAGCGGGATACAATACGAGCGCTTCTACGGATTTCTTGTTCTCTTCCGCCAGATCGCGGAGCAGGGCTGAATCGGTTTGTGCGAGGGTAATAGATTGGCTGAAAACCAGCCAAAATGCTACCAAGGACAAAAAATTGGGAATGATTTTCATGACTTGATATTATTAGAAGATGTTTGAATTATTCTCTGCGAGGCAAAAAACAGGGTTTCAGTAGGCGGGTGGAACACGGATGACACGGATGAGACACGGATTTTGTTCGTAAGAAGATATAAATCTGTGTCTCATCCGTGTCATCCGTGTTCCACCCGCCTACTCAACAATTGGATACAAAATTGGGGGCGAATCTGGACGGGCACGGCGATGCAAATCATCGGGGAGGATGATTTTACGGTGATGTACCTACATTTGCATCCTTAAACGACCGGTGTATGAATCAAAAATCTCCCGTGCATTTGTCATAGTTTGTTGGATAAATCTAATGTGGTTAACCGGTTTCACTCATCTGGAATTTAAGGATTCATGAAATGATTAAAGACGAAATATTGAACAAAGCCTTTGAGATCGGCTTCAATTATGAAAAGTTTGCCTATCGGGAAAAGGCAAGGGTATCTTTGCCTTGTTCGGCCTATCTTAAAAATGGAGAATTCTATGAGAACACCGTTCTAATATTTGATGAAAATCCAAACCAACAAAGTACAAAAATCATACTCAATATAGAAGATATAGAACGAATTGAAAAATCTGAATACGCATTGCCCCACAAGTTCAGAACAGCGTCAATAAATGCGGAAGAGTATAGAAATGACTGGCCATTTTTTTTACGAACAAAGCAAAATAAATTATTAAGCTACAATGCATATGAGCCAATTCATTTTACCTATAACAAAGACGTAAAAGCAACAGATATAATTGAAACCGTAGATTTTTATACTGCTAAAAAAGAGGGTTATGAAGGTGTATCCAATAATTTTGGGCCAATTGCATTGATTTTCTGTGGATATGATGAAGCTTTGATCGAAAAAATAAAAAAATCATACAACGAGGCTTTGCAAAAATAAAAACTTCGACGCGGCGGTGTTCCACCTCCCATCTCAAACATTTTCAAAAATGAAAATAACACTATGCAAACAACAACAGAAATAACAGCAATATTTGACACAACACTCGAGCGGGCATTTAAAAGCCCCATGCTCTGTGATATTACAAAAGTGCATAACGGATACGGAATTACGCCCAAGGTTACATACTGCACAGAGGATGAAAGTTGGGGAAAAGTGGGGGGCAATCGAAAAGTTTTTATGGCCAAAACACTGACCTTTAAAGGGGGCGAATCTTCTCTTGACAAAGTGTTAGAAAGAAAAGAAAACGAATATTGGAAGATAGAAATTTCTGACTTTAAGGCCTGGTCTATGGGCTTTGAGAAATTTCAAGGCGAGTGGTTTACTACACAATTTCAAGAGGGAAAAGTGCTGGTTCGGTACCGATACACTATGTTTTCAAACAGCACCCTATTTTACCCCTTTCATTGGCTGTTTACTAAAATAGTCTGGCGCAAATACATGAGGCATGTGCTGGAGAACATCAGAAAATTAACCATCAGCAAGGCGCCATACCTGCATGAATAAAAGGTGCGCAAGTGGGCACAAATGATTTTGCGGGACAAATATTTAATAGGCTCTTATCCACCACCATGCAACACCCCCTCTCCATCGGCACAGACATCGGCGGCACCCACATCACTTGTGCAGCCGTAAAAATCCAGGACGGCGAACTTCTGACAGAAACCCTGTCGAGGGCCACTTATAATCACGAGGCCTCTGCGGAGACCATTCTCCAAAGCTGGGCAAAAGCCCTGAACAGCACGCTTTCCAAAATAACGGAATCGCAATTGGCGGGTATCGGCTTTGCCATTCCGGGGCCTTTCGACTACCTGAACGGTGTTTCGAAGATGGAGCACAAGTTCAAAAACATGTTTGGAATTCACATTCCCAGTGCTTTAAATCCTTTGTTGACAACGCAAGAGGAACTGCCGATGCGCTTTCTGAACGATGCCACTTCCTTCGCGGTCGGAGAGTCATGGACGGGGGAAGGGAGAGGGTTTCACAAAGTGGTGGTCATCACGCTCGGCACCGGTTTTGGCTCTGCTTTCATCGAAGATGGCGTGCCCGTCGTATCCGGGGACGAAGTGCCCAAAGAAGGCTGTCTCTGGCATTTGCCTTTCAAAGACGGCATTGCGGATGATTATTTTTCGACGCGTTGGTTTGTTGGGGAATACGAAAAACAGACCGGGCAAAAGATCTCCGGAGTAAAGGAATTGATGGATAAGTCAAGCACAGATGCCCTTGCAAAAGGCCTGTTTATACAATTTGGTCAGAACCTGGCGGACTGCCTGGCCACTCCGCTCCAACAATTTGGCGCGGAGGTTTTGATCATTGGGGGCAACATCGCCCACGCGCTGCCGCTGTTCGGGGAAACGTTCCGGGAAGGCTTGGAAAAGGCAGACGTGCCTGTCAAGGTCGTCGTTTCAAAGCACAGTGAACACGCGGCACTGATCGGTAGTGCCCGATTAATGGACGATGCGTTTTGGGGGAAGGTTTCGGCTCGATTGCCGAATATTTAAGTGCCAATCCTTTTGTTCCACAAATTCGCGCCATTTTGTCGAACCTATTCGATAAAGTGGCGTGAATTTGTCGAATAGAGGATTTGCATGCATGGAAGAACAGAAAGCCTCCAAGCAGAAAAAGGATCGGGAAAAACAATTTCGATTTCATGATCAAGTATTTTTCTACAAAGTTCTATAAAAGCCGAATCGGCCACGATGGCGACGCTCATCCATTAAGGTGACGCTTAAATCAAAGCGCCGCATGCTTAAAAAACCGCCGCTTCGTCCCTTCCACGATAAAACTGTACAGTACCGCAATACCGATCATAAAGCCCAGCAAAGACAAGGGCAATGGAGTCAATCCTAATCTTTCCCCAATGGGCAAATAAGGTAACAGCAGCGTGCATGCTACGGTAGCCACGCTCGTCCCCAGAAGCCAGCGCGAAGGTCGGCTCTTGAGCGCAGGGCGCACAGTGCGGATGATGAGCAGCACCATGATTTCGGTCAGCACGGATTCTATAAACCAGCCGGTCTGGAAGGTGCTTTCTCCAGCTTTGAAAATCAGAAGCAGACACCCAAAGGTCAGGTAATCGAACAGCGAACTCTGGATACCAAACACGACCATGAACCGACGGATGAGGGCGTTATCCCATCTTTTGGGACGACTGAGTTGCTCTTCGTCCACATTGTCGGAAGCGATGGTGAGGGCGGGAATGTCGGAAAGGAAATTGAGCAGCAGGATTTGGGCTGGTAAAAGGGGCAGCCAGGGCAAAAACAGGGAAATACCCGCAAGGCTAAACATATTGCCAAAATTAGCACTCGTGGTGATGAAGATATATTTTAGCGTGTTGACGTACGTTTTCCGTCCATCTACAATGCCTTTTTGAAGCACTTCGAGGTTTTTTTCCATCAAAACAATATCGGCGGCTTCTTTGGCGACATCTACCGCAGAGTCTACGGAAATACCCACATCGGCGGCTTTGAGGGCTGGAGCGTCGTTGATGCCGTCGCCGAGGTAACCTACCACATGGCCATTCGCGCGAAGGGCACGGATGAGTCTTTCTTTTTGCTGAGGCTCGACTTCGGCGAACAGGTTGGTGGATTCCACCCGACGGGCGAGGGCCGCATCACTGAGGTTGGAAATGTCGTGCCCGGTGACCATTTCTTTGTCCTCAATACCGATCGTTCGGGCGAGGTGAGCAGCGGCGAGGCGGTTGTCGCCCGTGATAATTTTCAAGGTGATGCCGAGGTTTGCGAGGCTGAGGAGGGTATTCGGAATATCCTCGCGGGGCGGGTCTTCGAGCAAAAGAAAGCCGAGGAACACCATGCCTGTTTCGTCGTCCTTATTAATGACAGGATCGCCCGTCAGGTCTTTCCAGGCAATGCCGATGGTGCGATAACCCTGAGCGCTTTGTGTCTCAAATTGTTGCATTACCGCCTTCCGAACGCTTTCGATGGCCACGATACTTCCGTCGGGCATTTCCACGCGGTTACAAACCCCCAGCACCTCGGAGAGCGCGCCTTTGGTAATCATCAAATCTTTGGCGCCATCGTGGACGACAATGCTGAGTCTTTTTCGCAAAAAATCATACGGGACCTCATCTTTTTTTGAAAAATGCCCCGCCTCCATTTCCTCCAATTTGCGGATGGCCTCGTCAAGCGGGTTGACAAAACCTGTTTCAAAATGGGCATTGAGCCAGGCATATAGCCGCACCCTGTCGCAGTGCTGGCCATCAAAACCAAGGGTCGCCGCCACCTTGGCTTCTCCTGTGGTAAGTGTTCCAGTTTTATCCGAACAAAGAATGTTGATAGCACCGAGGTTTTGTATCGCGTCCAGTTTTTTTACAATGACCTTGTCGCGCGCCATACGGATAGCGCCTGCCGAGAGGGTGGTGACCATGATGGCAGGCAAAAGTTCGGGTGCCAGGCCGACTGCCAGAGCGATGGAAAACAGGATGCTCGCCGCAATGGGCTTCCCAAGAAAAAGGTTGAAAATCAGGATGCCGACCGAAAGCACGAAGGTCATGCGGAGCAACAAGTAGCCAAATTTGTGGATACCCGACTGAAAGGCGGTTTCTGGCTCAAGCTGCCCCATTTGGGCGGCAATTTTGCCGAATTCCGTTTCCGATCCTGCCTGTACCACTACCGCTCGTCCGGTACCGCTCATCACACTTGAACCTTCAAACAGGACATTTTTGCGCTCCGAAAGGGACGCGTCGACGGCTGAAAGGCCCGGTTCTTTTTCCGCAGGGAACGACTCTCCGGTAAGCGCGGATTCGTTGGTGTGCAAATCGGTGGATTGCAACAGGAGGCAATCAGCCGGCACCACATCGCCCGCAGAGAAGAGCACCACATCGCCCGGCACGACCGTTTCTTTGGGCACTTTAACGGGTTTGCCGTCGCGCAAGACGGTGCATTTGATGTGCATCATTGCCCTGAGTTGCTGCACGGCTTTGCCTGCCCGGTATTCCTGCCAGAAGCTTAGCGATCCAGTCAAAAAAAGGATGGAAATCAGGATGACAGCGTTGCTCCAGTCGCTCATAGAAGCCGACAGAATAGCGGCAAAGACCAGCAACAGCACCAGCGGGGAAGCAAACTGCCGGGCAAACAAACGCAGGGTTTGCAGCCAATCGGGTGGATGCTTTTCTGCTTTTTGTCGCTCGGCAAGTCTACGGGAAGCAAGTTTGCCGCTCAGGCCACTTTCGGAGCTGCCCAGATTTTGAAAAACCGTTGTTGAGGTTTGATTCCAGAATGGATTGGGCATGATAAAAAGGGAGGATTGGCCTTTTTATTCGGGCCATTGTGCTAAATTATTCTTGTCAAAATTACTTATTTTTTAAGGTTAGAAACTGGCATTTCGTAGTAAGCCCGCACTCCTGGCGTAAAGCACAACAGAACGATTGCAATTGCCCAGCCCAAAAGTGTTGGTTGGAGAAAGAAATACGGCACCATATATAATGATATGCATTGGGGGCAATGCTGATTAATATCATTCCCGCGTACGAAAGCGGCCTGCACTTTTGTTATAGAAAAAAGTATGTTTTTTAACGAATCAATATTCTGACAGCATGAATACGATTATCGCTTGCACCGATTTCTCCAATAACGCTACCAACGCGGTGCTATATGCCGCAGCGCTCGCCAAGGCTACCGAAGCCCGGCTGCTGCTGTTCCACCATTTCAACTACCCGGTTCCCGCGACTGATCTCCCGGCGGTCTTTCCCAATATTTTTGTGGACGAGATGGCCGCAGGTTTCGAACGCAGACTTCAAGAACTTAAAGATGATTTGGTCCAAAGCTATTCCATTGAAATAGACTGTGTTGTGCGGTCATGGGATCTGCCAAGCGACCTGGACGAAGTCTTTCAAGCCGAGCAGGCCGATCTGGTCGTGATGGGCATGCACGGACAAAATGCCGTAGCAAATGCGCTGTACGGCAGTGTGACTTCTTCCGCTATCCGTCGCGGCAAACTGCCTTTGCTTGTGGTGTCGCGCGGCGTGGTTTTCCATCCAGTGAAGAAAATCCTGTTCCCATTTGACGACCACGCTATCCCAAACACCGAAACTGTGCAAGCCCTTCGAGATTTGGCACTTGCCTTTGATTCTTATATTGAGGTCTTCACCTTGTTTGATTCGAAAAAAACACCTGAATTGGTGCCGCAAGGTGGACTGTCGGCCGCTAAAAGCAAGCTCCAAACGCTGCTCACCGGAATTCGCCACGGTTACTCCTATGAGAACGAAAATGCCGTTGACAAGGGCATCTTGTACGAAGCCGCCCGCAGCTCCGCCGATATGGTGGCCATGATTCCGCACCATCATTCTTTTTTGTCCAACTTGTTCAATCGGAGCGAAACCCAGCGTGTAGCTGCTGCCATCACGCTGCCCTTGCTAGTGTTGGGAGAAAAGGTAAAACAGCCCGCACAACCGGGAAATTGAGTTTGCCAAAAATCACCTAATCTGGTGACTTGTGTCATTTTTACCAAGGCTATCCTAACGGAATTTTGTTGCATCATTCTCCCTACCTTTATTATGGCCGTGATCTCAATTGAGATTTCGGCCATTTTTTTTACGCTTTCTGATGAAACTCCTTGTGATAGATATGCAACAACAAAATGAATAACGAAATCAAAATAGGGCCAAATATAAAGCCGATAAACCCAAATAACTGTAGTCCCACTACAACCCCGAACAGGGTAATGAGCGGGTGCGCATGCGTTATTTTTTTCATCAGCCACATCCGGGCGATGTTGTCAACAGAACCCATGACGAAAAACCCATACAGAAAAATCAGCAGTGCCTTGCCTTCAGCACCTTGCCCTAAAAATATGAGTGAAAGCGGTACAAAGGCCAAGGCTACCCCCAACACGGGCATCATGCCAGCCACAAAAGTGATTGCGAACCACATCCACATATCTGGAACGCCCAAAAACCAATAAATCAGCAATCCTGCAAACGCCTGCACCAAGCCCATGAGCGGGATGCCGAGTGCATTGCCCCAGACCATGTCATTGAGCTGTTTTCGCATATACGTCACGTTTTCGTGTCGGAGGGGCATCCAGTCGAAAAACGACTGCTCCATTTTTTTGCCCTCCGTTAGCATAAACCAAAGGATAAAATAGGTTGCCAACAGCAATCCAAGTCCATTCACAGTAGCCCCCACCAATCCCTGCGCCGCGCCAACGGTCCAATTGCTGAGACTGGCCATATTCTCCGGTGTGAGCAGGGAGATTTCGTACCTGGTTTCCAAGGTCCTGATGAGTGCTTCGGCGTTTTGTCTGAGTTGATCTGCGTTCTGAAACAAGGAGACCACACGTCCTTGAAGCATCATAAACAACCAGTTGAAGGGCAGAAGGATGGCTAAAAATGACAACAGCAAAAGCAGTGCGGCAGCGGCTTTTTTATGCCATTTCCAGCGTTCGGTCAGCACAAACAGAGGGCTTCTTAACAGCACATACAACGTATAAGCACCCAGCAAAGCAGGAACGAAGAAATGGAGGTTCCAAAACAGCACCACAAAAATGCCTGCAATAAGCAGAATCAGAAAAATTTGCCGGATGGGTGTAGCGGGAATCTGAGCCATGTTGCAAGGTATCGTAAACCTCGTAGGTTTTGGAACCTACGAGGTCTATAAAAGCGGGTCACTCGCTAGAACGACCCGCTAAAGGTAAAAACGCTCCTGAATTACTATTTCACCAAAATCAGTTTGGTCGGTTTTTCCATACAAAGTTGCATACAGAAATGCTCCATAAAAAATGATCTGCCTCAGACACAACACTGATTTGTGTGGATGACCAAAATCACCCCTTTCCCAAACTGCCGTCATCGGTTCTCCAGGGTTTGGGTCGCCATCTTGCAGCTGAATTAAAAACTATCTCTTATGATAAAAGAAGTCAGCGGCGACATTCTAATGTCCAAAGCCCAAGCCATCGCGCATGGCGTTGCACCACACGATCACTTCGATAACGGTTTGGCACTCAGCCTTCGACAAGATTATCCTTCGATGGTCAAAGATTTTCGGCACTGGTGTCACCAGACAAACCCCGCTCCCGGCGAAGCTTGGATTTGGTCTGGTGCTGAAGGCAAGCGGATCATCAACCTTCTCACGCAAGAACCCTCCATCGGGCACAGTGGACACCCTGGTGTTGCTTCCTTGCACAATGTAGGCCATGCCTTGCGCGAATTGAAAAAAATCATCCTTAAAGAAGGGATCAAAAGTATCGCAGTTCCACGCTTGGCAACTGGAGTAGGCGGGCTGCGATGGGAACATGTTAGAGATTTGATTTACAGCACGCTGGAAGACACAAACGCCCATGTGTATGTCTATTCCAGCTTTGTGAAAGGTCAGGCAGCCGAAGAATAAACACCTGATAATCAGCTGATCAACATGAATATAAGTACCATTCTTCTTTCATTCTTATACTCCAACTCGACGCGCCTTTTGAGGTGGGCTATCGGTATCAATTTCTTTTGGTTCGGCATGCTGAAATTTTTCGATGGGCTAAGTCCAGCGGAGAATCTGGCCAAAGACACCATTCGCATTCTGACCTTTGGAGTCATCCCGGACGCTGTCAACCTGATGTTGCTTGCCATTTGGGAAGTGGGTATCGGAGTGATTTTCCTGAGCGGGCGTTTTACCAAATTTGGTGCCCAAGCAGCCGTTTTACACATGGTTTTCACATTTATGCCCCTGTTTTTCTTCCCGGAAGTTTCCTTTTCGCACGCTCCGTATGGTTTCACCATCGTGGGCCAATACATTGTGAAAAATCTGGTGTTCTTAGGGGCATTGTTGGTTATTTTGAAAGAGGAAAAAAAAAATTATAGACCCTAAAATTTCCATCAATTTCCATTCCGTGCGAATCCGGCTTACCAAAATACTGACGTTTGAAATGGCACACGTTGCTGCGAAATCGGCTCCGTGATGCTACTTGTTCATCGGGTGACTTGAAGTCACCCGATGAATAAGTAGCAAATTAACCCAAACCAGCAAAAAGATGCAAGAGTTACTCGAAAAATACGACATCCCCGCACCGCGATACACCAGTTACCCAACGGTGCCTTATTGGGAAGCGGAAACGCTCCCGGAAAAAGAATGGACCGACCATGTGGTGCAGGTATTCGAACATAACCACCATTTAAGCCTTTATATCCACTTGCCTTTTTGTGAAAGACTATGTACTTATTGTGGCTGCAATAAGCACATCACGACCAATCATGCAGTGGAACCGCCTTATATTAAGGCCGTTCTGGCGGAATGGAAAATGTACCTGGGTCTCTTGCCGGGCCGACCTGTTTTGAGCGAATTGCATTTGGGCGGCGGCACACCCACATTTTTTCACCCGGAAAACCTGCGGGAACTGCTGGAAGCCATTTTTGAAACCGTAGACATCGCGCCGAAGCACGAATTCAGTTTTGAGGCCCATCCAGCTAGCACCACAGAGGAGCATTTAGAAGTATTGTACGAACTCGGTTTCCGTCGCATTAGCATTGGCGTGCAGGACGTGGATAAGGATATTTTGCAGGTTATCAGACGCTATCAAACGATTGAGCAGGTGAAATTCGTAACCGAAACAGCGCGCTTCATCGGATATGACTCGGTCAATTTCGACCTCATTTTTGGATTACCCTTTCAAAAACAGAAACATATTGTCAAAACAATGGAACTCGTCGGCAATTTAATGCCCGACCGGATTGCTTTTTACAGTTACGCGCACGTTCCCTGGCTTAAAAACGGCCAGCGCGCTTTTGATGAAAACGACCTGCCCAATGCTGTTGACAAACGGGAACTTTACGAAAAAGGGAAAGAATTGTTGGAACAAATGGGTTACCACAATGTGGGCATGGACCATTTTTCGCTTGAAAAAGATGCCTTGTTTCAGTCCGCCCAAACAGGTGTGTTGCACCGGAATTTTATGGGCTATACCCCGGTGTTCACTCCGCTCACCATTGGGTTGGGAGCCTCTGCGATCGGGGATACCTTTAGTGCCTTTGCACAAAACTTGAAAACAGTAGCCGAGTATCAAAATGCAGTCGCAACTGGACATTTGCCTCTATTGCGCGGGCATATTCTGACGGAAGATGATATGAAAATCAGACAGCATATCCTGAATTTGATGTGCCGTTATCAAACCAGTTGGCAGCCAACCGATGAAAGGGATGTGATTTTGGCAAGGCTAGCCGAGCCTGCAGCCGATGGACTTGTAGAAATCGGGTGTTCCGGTGTGCGGGTCACCGAGAAAGGCAAGGGATATTTGCGGAACATCTGCCTGGCATTTGATGCACGGTATTGGGCCAAAATGCCCAGCGGACGGGTGTTTAGTCAGGCGGTTTGATTTGCGATTTACGATTTTGGATTTACGATTTTGGATTTACGATTTACGATTTTGGATTTACGATTATTGCGATTCCGGGCAAAATCAGGTACCGCAATAATCGTAAATCGTAAATCGTAAATCCAAAATCGTAAATCGTAAATCCAAAATCGTAAATCGTAAATCG
>CAZPTQ010000135.1:0-15397 GCA_964589365.1 uncultured Saprospiraceae bacterium | reverse complement strand
CGCTCGTACAAGTCGCGCTGGCACTGCGCTGACCCGCGCAAGCAACCTCGGATAAGTTCATGTTCGTTCAAAGGATTACGATAGTTGGGAGAACTATGTAGGTGGCTCGCTGGGGCTGCAAACTCCCCGAAGGTACGCATTCCGACAGATGCAATAGGCAATAATATCGCTGCCTGACGGTATTTGACAAAAAACAGGGCCTTAACGCTGGCTTAACTACAAGGGGCCTCCTGCGTTTTGCAGGAGGCCCCTTGTGTTACTTGGACTAGGCAAAACAGGGTTAATTCTTCCCGCTACCGCTATTGGGGGTGGATTCTTTTCCAAACGCCTCCTTCATTTCATTGATGGTTTGAATCTGAGCGGGGTCTGTTTCCATTCCCTGCCATTTGTCCATAATAGGAATGAATTTGTCGGCCTCTGTTTTTACAAAATAACAGTACGCGAGATACTGGTAGGCCTTTAGGAGGTCTTTTTTGTTTTTCTCTTTCTCCAGTTCTGCCACTTCCACATATTTTTCATAGTAAACCCTTGCCTTGCCATATTCATTTGCCAATTCGGGGTGAACAGCAATAGAGTCCGGCGAAGGGTCCATTTTTTCTACAGATTTTGCGGCCCAAAGCCAGCCGATGGGGGCCTGAGGGTTCATCTCCGTCACTTTTACAAATGCCATTTCAGCGTTCTGGAAGTGTGCATCATCCTCCTTACAGAAATAATGGCGCATTCCGAGGTTGTACCAATCGGTTGCTTTCGGGCTTGCCACAGAGTCGAGATACGATTTGTATGCACTTAGGGCGCCACAGTAGTTTCTTCGTGCCCATTCCAGCCTATCAATATCTTCATAAACACCCCATTTGCTGCTGTCTATGGCAATGACTTTTTTATAGTCATTGATGGCTTGCGTTGTGTCGCCCTTGGTCTGTACCAACAATTTGGCGTGATAATCATAGTCAGAGGCAAGTACTTTTTCGGGGGAAACGATTTTGAAGTAGTCATCCAATATTTTCAATCCCCGCTCGTAATCCCCGTTTTCAAAATCACAGTAGGCCTGAAGCCTGCGGAGGTAGTTTTTAGACGGATCCTTTTGCAGGATTTTTTCTACCAGTTCGCTGGTAGCTACACAGTTTTTTGTGAGATAATAACAGTTGGCAAGTTGCATTTCATCCTCAATTTTCACTTCGGAACCATTGTCTATCAACTCTTTATATGCCTTTGCTGCCTCATCGTATTTGTATAGCACAAAGAAGAAGTATTCTGCTTTGCCACGCAAGGCCGGGCTGTAGTTTGGTGCAACCTGGATGGCTTTGTTGTAGAAAATAAGTGGTTTTTCTGGCACTTTAGCAATACGGTAAACCTTTGCCAGCATAAGTTTTGGGAGCGGGTTTTTCGGCTCCAGGACTTCTGCGAATTCATAATGCTGAGCCGCCGGGCCCCCACTCGACATTTCTCTGTAAGCTGCGCCAAGGGACATTTGCAGGGCGAAATCCTTGGAAGAAACCTCCAGTGCCGCTTTGAGATACTCTTCCGCTTTGGCGAGCTTGGGTTTTTTCGCTCCCGGAGCGATATAGTAAAAATATGATTCACCAAGTTGCCGCCAGGTGGTCATGTCTTTTTTGGCATACTTCTTAGCCTTGCCAAACTGTTTTTCGGCTTCAACCACATTGTTTTCGAGCAAAAGGACGCGACCATTGGCTACAAAAGTAATGGGAGTACCGGTATTTGCATTGGTTGCGCTTTTGAAATTCGCCAAGGCATTTTCCTTGTCGCCTTTAGCAAGGTAAGCATTGCCGAGGCTCAAGAAAGCACTTTGATCTGCGGGGTTGGCTTTTGTCAGGCCAGAAAATATGCTTATTGCCTTGTCCCAGTCTTCGAGTTGCATGGCTTCATTACCCGCAGCATGGCTTTGGCCGAAGGCCGTTTGGGCAAACAGGATTGCCACGAGGAAAAGGGCTTTTTTCAGAAAAGTTGTCATTGTTCGGAAAAAGTATTGTGTTTAGAAACAAGTGGCGAATTTCGCGAGCCTTTTTTGGGGGGGCGAATTCCGCTTTTTTTATGGACGCAATTCGAGGAGAAAAAAACACTTAAAATGCATCTTTGACAAAAATTTAATGTTTTGAGCCTGTTGGGGAATTTCTCCAACACGCTATTGTCGACTGGACTTGATCAAACGTGTTACTGCATTGGCTGGCAAAAGGCCGTCTTTGAGCATAATACGCTGGCCGTCTTTGGCTAAATAGGAGGAAAATCCTGCCCCCAGCCCATTGCGTCGTGCCTGGGCATTGATGATATATACCGTGCGTTTGTACGGATAATCGCCCGTTGCGAGATATGCCTGATAAGGCCCATAACCTTCTTTCCCCGCTGCTTTAGCCACGTCAGCTATTTTGATTTCGCGCATGAATTTTTGAACCCCGCTGTCATCTGTGTCCGAAATCCAGTTGGCGGCGATGATGCCGATGGCACTTTTGTTTTTGCTTACATAATCAATCACTTCAGCATTGCTTTTCAGCGCAGAGGCCTGTTTGGAAAGTTCTTGCCCTATAAGAATCGAGTCCAATACAAAACGCAGGGTTCCACTCATTGGGTTGTCAAAAACCAACTGTATTTTTCCCAATGCAGATTTCGGGTTGATTTCTTTCCACGCGGTTGTTTGTCCGGCAAATATCTCTTGGACTTGTTGTTTGGTTAGAACCGTGTCCTGATTTTCTGGGTGCAAAATAATCGCGATCGCGTCGTAGGCGATGGGTATAGTTGGAGGAGTAAACCCACGCGATTGAAAATATTCAGTCTCTTTTGTGGTCAGCTGCCGACCTATGATGATGACTTGAACAGAATCCTGGATAAGTGCATTCACAGCCTCCCCCTCTGATACATAGCGAGGGTTGATTTTAGCGGTACGGTATATTGAATCAAAGACATCAATACAGGATGAAATGACGGGTTTATACCCTTCTTCTACTGCTATGGTTATTTCGCCGGTTGTGATCGTGTCAAGCACTTTTCCTGACTTATCACGCTCGGCGCATGAAATCAAACAAAGCGATACTATTATGAAAATCAATGTGTTGCGAAGCATAACAATGGTGTTTAAAAGTAATCGGCATAAACCCTCCATCCTCGATAGATGCCATATACAAGCAGTAAAATGGCAAAAATGTTTCGGAATTCTAACTGAATGTAAGGGAGGAAAGTTCTGTCCAAAAGCAACCAAGAGCCGAGACCGATGTAAAAGGCAGTCATGCAAAACCCAAGGATGAGCAGTGGCGTTCGGACATTGCTTCGTTTGCGGATGCGGTCGTCGGTAGGCATGAGGAGTGCATTTTAAAGTTCAGAGAAAACTTTCAACCTAGAGGATGCAAATTTCTGGCAAAATGGCGGGATGCCAGGTTATGTTTTATGTCTTTGCCCAGCTAACCCCCTCTTTTCCGTCTTTTACGGTGATACCAACAGCAGATAGCGCATCGCGGATTTTATCGCTGGTGTTCCAGTCTTTTTGCGTGCGCGCTTGTTCTCTAATTTCGAGGATAAGACTCATCAGGCCTTCTAGGGTACCACTATCATTGCCGGTTGCAGATTCATCTGCAAGTCCAAAAATATCGAATAGGAACGTGCTAAAGGTGATTTTCAAACGCTCAATGACCCAAGGGGACACATCTGTGGAGGCTAATTGTTGGTTTGCCAATTTGTGGACGAAACTGCCTATTTCATTGAGTGCTGCAATCGCGATGGCTGTATTGAAGTCGTCATCCATACCAGCGTAAGCCTCTTGTATGAGTGACAAAATGGTACGGTCGGCATCTGTTTCAGAACCGTCAAAATCGCGGGCGTTCACCACAAAGCCTTGTAGAAGCCTATTGGTTTCCATGATTTTAACAAAGCCCTTTTCTGCTGCCATCAGGCCATCGTCTGTCATGTCAAGTGTGCTGCGGTAGTGTGCCATGAGCATAAAGAAGCGCATCGCCATAGGTGAATATGCCTTACTGGTGTGCTCGCTGTTTCCGGTGAAAAGTTCGGTGGGCGAAATGGTGTTCCCATCGCTTTTGCTCATCTTTTTACCGTTAAGCAACAGCATGTTGGTGTGTACCCAAAAGTTGGCGGGGTGACATCCGCAAGCCCCATGGTTTTGCGCCACCTCGTTTTCGTGGTGTGGAAATTTCAGGTCGTTTCCCCCGCCGTGGATGTCAAAAGTCTTACCTAAATATTTGGTGCTCATGGCAGAGCATTCCAAGTGCCATCCGGGGAAACCCACAGACCAGGGGCTGTTCCACACCATCAAATCCTGTGGGCGTGCTTTCATCCAGACCGCAAAATCGGCCGGGTGGTTCTTCTCCTCTTGGCTTTTGAGTTCTCGGGTTTCGGTGTAAAGGTCTTCAAGGATACGACCGCTCACCGCACCATAAACGCCTGGATATACAGTAGCAAATTTGGGCACATCAAAATATACAGAACCGTTGCGCTCGTAAGCCAAGCCCTGATCCAGTATTTTCTCCACCATTTCTATTTGTTCGATGATATGCCCAGTTGCCTGAGGCTCGATGCTGGGCGGTAGCGTATTGAAAAGCCGCATCATATCATGAAAGCCCACGGTGTAGCGCTGGGCTACTTCCATGGGTTCGAGCTGTGCAATTTTTGCACCTTTCGCCATGCGGTCTTCACCATCGTCGGTGAGGTGTCCTACATCGGTAATATTGCGAACATAGCGCACCTTGTAGCCTATGTGCAGGAGGTAACGATATATGGTATCGAAACTACAGAAGGTACGGCAGTTGCCTAAGTGAACGTCGCTGTAAACCGTGGGGCCGCAGACGTACATCCCGATGTGGCCGGGGGTGATGGGGCGGAATTCTTCCTTTTTACCAGAAAGGGTATTGTGAATCTTGAGTATACGAAGTTCAGTCATAGGGGGGCAAAGGTAAGCTCTCATTCCACTTCTGTAACCTTCAACATATTGGTTGGTAAACGGCGTCCCATTGGCATAGAGCCTGTATTGATTATGGTGTCACCCGCTTTTACAAAGCCACTTTCTTTGAGAATATCGGTGCAATCTTGTATCGTCTCATCTGTAGTGGTGAAGCGATTGTAGTAAAAGCATTGCACGCCCCACAAAAGGTTGAATGCTCCAAGTTTGATGTGTTTGTCGCTAAAGATAAAAATTCGTGACTTTGGCCGGAAACTGCTGATTTTGAAAGCCGTATAGCCTGATGCAGTATGCCCGACAATACCCTTAGCACCAATTGCTTCTGCTACGTTGCAGGCGCTGAAGCAAATCACATCGGAGTGATAAAGCATAAAATTTTTAGACGGGATCGGACGGCGGGTGTTTATCTGTGGCCAGTACTGTTTTTCAGCTTCCCCGATAATTTTGGTCATATACTTGATGACGAGTGTGGGGTACTTACCGACAGATGTCTCCCCACTGAGCATCACCGCATCGGCGCCGTCTAGCACTGCATTGGCAACATCGGTCACCTCTGCGCGCGTGGGTGATGGGTTTAGTATCATACTGTCCATCATCTGCGTAGCCACAATAACCGGTCTAGCATATTGCATACACATGTGAATGATGTCTTTTTGGGTCATGGGCAGTTGCTCTATCGGCATTTCAACACCCAAATCGCCACGAGCCACCATGATCCCGTTGCAAGCACGGATAATCTCACGCAAGTTTTTAACCGCTTCTGGCTTCTCAATTTTTGCCATGATTTTGGCTTGATGATTGGACTTTTCGATGGCGTCTTTCACCGGGTCAAGGTCTGAAGCCCGGCGGACGAATGAAAGCGCAATCCAATTGACATCCTGAGTAAGTATGAAGTCAAGATCTTCCTTGTCCTTTTCGGTAAGGGCCGGAAGTTTCACGTTTGTATCCGGAAGATTCACCCCTTTATTGCTGCTCAGCACACCACCATGAACCGCCCTTAGGCGCACAGTATCTCTTTTGTTGGTTTCGGTCACCTCAAAAACCAGCTTGCCATCGTCCATCAAGATGCGCTCTCCCACTTCACAGTCTTCAGCAAAATGATCGTAGGACATGTAAATATTATCTAACGTACCCTCCGCTTGCTCATCGTTGGTAATTGTGATAACATCGCCCTCGGCCAAGAGGAGCGCATTGTCTTTGATTCTGCCTACCCGAAGTTTAGGGCCTTGCAAGTCTGCGAGTATCCCGATATGAAGTTTATGCTCTATATTGATGGCCTGGATACGCTCAATAACCTGTAAATGATCCGAATGGGTACCATGACTAAAGTTGAGCCGGAAAACATCTACGCCAGCTTCAATGAGTTCGAGGAGTTTCTCGGAGGAGCTACAGGCAGGTCCTACTGTCGCAACGATTTTGGTAAACTGCGAACCCTCTTTGCGCAAGGGGGACTTGTTTCTTTCAAGCAATGCTGCCGCTTCCGAAAGTGTCATTCTTTTTTTGAGTTTTAAGTGTAATTTTTACAACAAGCCTGGCGGCGCAAAAATAACACTATATACTAGGTTTGCAAGCCAAAATGTCGACATTTTTGTGTATTTTTAATTCAAAATCCAAAAAAGACGACGGGAAAATCATGGTTTTTATTTCCTGCCGACAAGACTAAGTGTTTGAATTACGGAAAGTTAGGGCACAATCCATTTCTTCCCTTTCAAAAAAATAAAGCCGAAATGTTTGATTAACCTGCTAGTTGGCGTTTCTTTGCCCCCAGAAAAATAGACTTTTTTTCACCAACAAGTTTTGAAAAACATGGCAAGCATAGCCGAACGCGTTAAAAAAATCATCATTGACAAATTAGGGGTTGACGAATCAGAAGTGGCTCCAGAGGCAAGCTTCATCAATGACCTCGGTGCCGACTCGCTCGATACGGTTGAACTCATCATGGAATTTGAAAAAGAATTCGATGTGTCTATCCCTGACGAGCAAGCAGAAGGCATCCAAACGGTAGGTCAAGCGATTTCCTACCTAGAACAGAATGTCAACGCATGATTTTTAAAGGGTTGGCTTGTTTTGCCGTCCCTTTTTTGCAAAAAGCGGTTCAAAGCAGTGTTGCTTTGAACCGCTTTTGTTTGGTGCTTTTTCGGCGGGATGTTTTATGCATACTCCATCGTTTCGAGGGACTCCAATGCGTGTTCCAAAAAAGCCGGTATCAAGGTCTCAAATGTCCGCTGGATTTTTTGTGGGTTTCCCAAGTCTCGTATCATTCTATTGTAGCGCGACTCTCCATGCTCCTCCACAATTGATTTTTTTCGTTCTTCTTCCATGAAATATTTTAGCAAGCCTGCAGGGTCGGCTTCTGGATGAAATTGTGTGCCGATCATTGATTCGCTAAACCTTACAGCCATTATAGCCCGTTCAAAATGAACGTGGGGACGGAGCTTTTCGAGGCACAAAATATGTGCTCCCATTGCCTTAAACCGTTTGTGCTGTGGGTTTATGACTTGATAGCGGCGAAAATCTGCGATATAAAACGGATCTGGCAACCCCTCAAAAAACGGTTCGTCTTTGCCATCGTGCGTTTTGTAAACAGGGTACGTGCCGAAGGACATTTTATAACGCTGGGTAATCTCTCCAAGACCGAAGTGGTGGCAAGCCATTTGGAATGAATGGCAGATAAAAAAACAATGTTTCTGTTCTTCTGCGGTCTGCTGATTGTGTTGCCACAGGGCCTCAATGAGATTGAAAAACGGCTCTTGCCACTTCCCGCCGCTTTCAAGGGGGTCACCAGGCCCTCCCGAAAACAGGTAGATATCGTAAGAAGTATCGGGGATTTCACACTTGGCTCGAACATCGAAATGGTCGAATTCCAGCACTTCGGTATAACGGCCCAAAATACTTTTCAGCATCGGAATCCCGCGATTCTGTTCGCCGTTGTACATGTCCAAAAGAGCAGCACGGAGCATTTTTACTGGTGGTAAATAGTGAACAATAGGTATCAAGTCCTTGTCTTTGGAAATCTTTAGAGGCCGCAAACTTCAATTTTTCACATAAAAAAGATCGCAAAATGTCACTCGTACAAGAATTCAACGACTATCGCGCTCGCATGAACGAGCGTATTTTGGCACAAGACAACAAGGTAATCAAACGGTTTTGGAGCCTCGACAACCAGACTTACCAAGAAGGCGCACTTGACACGCGTACCAAAGAGTTGCTCGGTTTGGTGGCTTCTATGGTGCTGCGATGCGACGATTGTATAAAATACCACCTCGGCAAATGTCATGAACTGGGACTTTCAACCGAACAGATTTTTGAGGTCTTTGCTGTAGCCAATTTGGTCGGTGGTTCTATTTGCATCCCGCACACACGCCGTGCAGTGGAGTATTGGGAGGAATTGCAGCTGTAACAAGTTTCAAGTGACAAGTGTTGCCCCGTTTACACAATGAAACGTGCCTACTTGAAATTGTCCCTTGAAACTAATCAACTATTATGACCTTTTTCAGAAGTCGAAGGCCAATGGAAAGTTCTACCGTAGTGTTGCGAATGCGACGTTCGGGGATAGTGATGTTCTGTCCCGGATTCCATGGATCGGGAACATTTGGAATGGCTATTTGTCTGTATTGGGGTGTCACATCCGGGTTGACGGAAAGTTGGATTTGACAGCCAACCAGTTCGGAAAAGTCAAATTCCATGCCCCCTCCAGCCGAAAAACCCGCCATCCAACGTTGTACACCACCCATGAGGGGATAAAAGAGTTTCCTGGTCGGGTCTGACCCAATAAGGTCATCAATATTAGTACTGTAAGTGTAGTCTCCCCTTAATCCACCGAAATAAAAAAAGCGGGTACGGCCACTGTTGGTTTCTTTAAACCGTTGTTTTGCACCCAGTGAAAAAGAGAAGTTGTTGAACTTGAAGCGTTCGGTAAAGGTTCCGCCAGGTGCGCCTGAGTTGATATTGAAAAAACGATAGCGGGTGGCACTTCCTTTCACATGATAGCCAAGCTGCATGTAAAAAGAGCCACGATTGTCCTCATTGTTGATGGTTTCCATACTCAGGGCGGCGTGATATTGAAGCAATGGTTCTCGCCCAGATGCATTGTCCCATTTTTGAAGACCGGCCGTGGGGCCAAAGTGGATCACATAAGCCGTGCTTTGAGCGGCAATTAGTCCAAAAAAGACAAAATTGAACAAAAGTGGAAGTAAAATTCGCATTATTATGCTGTTTTTGTGGCGAAAATAACTGTTTGCTTGGATTCCGCGCCACTATGCTTTTCGCTGACTCGTTTCGCCCCGGTCGTTTTCCCGTATTTTTGCCTTTAATATCACGCACTCATTCCTACAATACCGCTAAAATATGAATAGAACCACCTCTTATCCGCCCAATACCACTTTCGACGACTTTTTATATTCGCGCCCAAACATGACGGAAGTTTCTCAAGAATTTGAAAAACACCTATCTAAATTTGAAAACGCGAAAGATGCCGTCAAGCAACAAGAGGCGCTGGCTGGCATTGTAGCTGTGCGCGAGGAATTCGGGTCTATGTTCAACCTCTGTTATGTACGGCACACCTCCAATACAGCCGATCCTTTCTACGAGGCTGAAAATCAATATTTTGATGAACAGTCTCCTTCCTTCGAGGCACTGAACAACCGTTTCTTTTACGCGCTGCTCTCTTCGCCCTTTAGGAATGTATTGGCCGAGAAATATGGAAACCACCTGTTCACTTTGGCGGAAGTATCTATTAAGACTTTCCAACCAAGCATCCTCGAAGATTTAAAGCTGGAAAACGCACTCAGTACCGAATACACCAAAATAAAAGCCCGTGCAAAAGTTGACTTTGAGGGTAAATCTTACAACCTAAGCAGCCTGCTCCCTATTGAACTATCGGACGACCGCACTACGCGCAAAAATGCGACCACGGCAAAGTGGGGTTTTTATGCCGCCAATGCCGAAGCAATAGAAAACATCTTTGACCAGATGGTAAAACTGCGACACGGCATTGCGCAAAAGCTTGGATTCCGCAACTTTACTGAGGTTGGATATGCCCGGATGCACCGTTCCGACTACACACCCGTCATGGTGGCAAACTTCCGGCGGCAAGTTCGCGAGCATATAGTCCCCATAGCCTCAAGGCTCTACGAGCGCCAGCGCAAGCGCTTGGGAATCAACGCGATGAAGCATTACGATGAAGATTACAAATTTGCCAGTGGAAATCCAAAACCCATTGGATCACCTGAGCAAATTGTGGCGAATGCCGCTAAAATGTATCATGAGCTAAGCCCCGATACCGATGCCTTTTTTACCCGGATGCAGTCGGCCAAACTGATGGATTTGGTTAACCGCGATGGTAAGGCTACCGGAGGTTATTGTACCTACATTAGCAAGTACGACGCACCTTATATATTTTCTAATTTTAATGGCACAAGCGGCGACATTGATGTACTGACCCATGAAGCCGGCCACGCCTTCCAAGTTTGGAGCAGCCGCGATTTTTTATTCGAGGAGTACCATTGGCCCACCGCGGACGCTGCCGAAATTCACTCCATGAGTATGGAGTTTTTTACCTGGCCCTGGATGCAACTGTTTTTTGGCCCACAGACCGATAAGTATCATTTCATGCACTTGGCTGGTGCTATACAGTTCCTGCCTTATGGTGTAGCGGTAGATGAATTCCAGCACATTGTATATGAAAAGCCCGACATGACCCCAGCCGAAAGAAACACCGTTTGGCGGGAACTGGAAAAAATCTACCTCCCGCACAGAGATTACGACGGCATCGAGCACCTCGATCGGGGTCGTTTTTGGCATAAACAAAGTCACATCTTCAATTCTCCATTCTATTACATTGATTATGCACTCGCGCAAATTTGTGCTTTCCAGTTTTGGGTGAAAGACCGCAGTGATCATGATTCGGCTTGGGCCGATTATCTTCGCCTTTGTCGGGCAGGAGGAAGTCTGTCATTTCTCAATTTGGTGAAACTTGCTAACCTGAAATCACCTTTTGATGATGGCTGCGTAAAATCTGTGGTTGGGGAAATTCAAGATTATCTGAACAGTGTGGACGATTCCAAATTTTAATTGAACAATTGATTTTCAAATAAATGCGCTACTCAATATTGGTTTTTTCATTTCTACTCGCTACGGCATTCCGCGGCGTTGACCATACCACGTCAAAGGTGTTTTCTCCCCCCACCCTCAAACTCGCCCTGCTCAAATACAGCGGTGGCGGCGATTGGTACAATGATGTGAATTCGCTGAAAAACCTCGCCAAATTCTGCAACGAAAACCTCCAAACGAACTTTGATGCCACCGATTACGCTACTGTGGAGCCTGGCAGCGCCGAGATTTTCAATTATCCCATCGTGTATGCCACAGGCCATGGCAATATGCTTTTCAGCGACCTTGAAGCCCGGAACCTTCGCGCCTATCTTGAAGGCGGAGGCTTTTTAATTTTAAACGACGACTTTGGCCTGGACCCTTTTGTTCGACCAGCCATGAAAAAGGTTTTTCCTGAGCTTGACTTTGTGGAACTGCCCTTCAGTCACCCCATCTATCACCAGAAATACAAATTCAACAACGGGGTTCCAAAAATCCACGAACACGACGGTAAGCCCGCGCAAGGTTTTGGACTCCTTTATCAAGGTCGCCTGGTGTGCTATTACAATTTTGAGACCGACTTGGGCGATGGTTGGGACGATATTCACAACGACCCTAAAGAAATGCGTACCAAAGCGTTGCAAATGGGCGCAAACATTGTCCAGTACGTTTTTGGGCAGTAGCCCGGAACTCCGGTTCCGGGACTGGATTTAGCGCCCCGGAACGGAGTTCCGGGATGCTAAAAGAGAAGGCGAAGGTCTTTCGACCCTCGCCTTCTTTCCTTTTAGCCATCACAATGGCTTCTGCTTAATCCTTGCAGCACGGAATCGGGCAATCCCCAATCGGGCAAGGCATGTCGCAGCAAGTCTGCTCCGACACATTGCAAGATTCAGGTGTGCAGCAAGCCGGGCCATTGGTACCAACAAAAGCAAAAGCGATACCGGCAGAAAGCAGGATAGAGGCAACTATTGCCAAAGATTTATTTTTCATGATGTGAAATTTCAGTTTAAGTTATTGAATGTACTCCGGAACCTTGTTCCGAAGCTTATCAGAAAATGTTCTGACGGACAATATTGCTCAAAGGCGTTTTTCGAAACTCAAACTGAAAAGGCGGGAGGTTTCCAAATGGCAAGGCAAACCTGTTGCGGCAGAAAATCTTGTGGCTCGCCTGGTTTGACGCGCTCCTTCTCTGGCAGTGGCGGAGCGATGTGGAGAACAGGGCGTTCTGGCACTACGCAAAGGCAGCAACATGGCCCATAAACACAGCAAATTGGAAGGGGGCAGCCTGAATTTTTTCCGCAATCATTTTCGTTTTCCGTGTCCGACAAGACCAGGCTGGAGTGTTGCTCAATGGAACAGGACGATTCTGATTTTGCCGAACAGATTTCTTTCACCGTGCAAATACCCCCGGAATAGTCGCAAGCCCCGTTTAGTTCTCGAGGTGGAGAAGTAGCCAAAAGCAATGTGACCGAGAAAAGTGTGGCAAGCAGACGCTCCATGTAGCAAGGATTTGCGGGCACAAATGAAAATAATTAGGCAATTCCGCACACCAGAAATCTTGCCTTTTAACATAACCTTACCACGGTGTTTTACCTTCGTGCTTCACCCGCCGTAGCCTCGGCAAAGGCGGGCCTGTGGCCACATAATATCCTCTGATACCTGTGTAAAACCGGACCGAACCTTGTCACAATCCATGAATATCCTTCTCTTAGGCTCTGGCGGCCGCGAACATGCTTTTGCATGGAAACTCAAACAGAGCAAACGCTGCTCCCAACTATTCATAGCGCCCGGTAATGCGGGTACTTCGGAATTAGGCCAAAATGTGCCGATCAACCCGCTGGATTTTCCCGCCATAGAAAAATTTGTCGTAGAAAACCAAATAGAAATGGTCATTGTTGGCCCTGAAGAACCCCTTGTTCTCGGTATTTGGGATCATTTCCAAGCGCGGGAACATTTAAAAAAAATTCCCCTCATTGGTCCTTCAAGAGCGGGGGCAATGCTGGAAGGAAGTAAGGCCTGGAGCAAAAAATTCATGCTGCGGCACAAAATACCAACGGCTGGTTACCAGGAATTTACATCAGAAACACTTGAGGCTGGTTTGGCCTATTTGAAAAACCACGCACTCCCTATCGTATTGAAAGCCGACGGTTTGGCGGCGGGTAAAGGCGTGGTCATTTGCCAGAGTTACACAGAAGCAGCACAGGAAATGCGAGAAATGCTTGGAGGAAAATTTGGCACAGCAAGCTACCGGGTGGTCGTGGAGGAATTTCTGACAGGCATTGAATTCAGCGTTTTTGTGCTGACAGATGGGAAAACCTACAAAATATTGCCAGAAGCGAAAGACTACAAGCGCATCGGAGAAGGTGATACCGGACCTAATACCGGGGGTATGGGCGCTGTAAGTCCGGTGCCTTTTGTGGATTCAGACATGTGGGCAAAAGTGGAAGCGCGCGTTATCCGTCCAACTGTGGAGGGTTTGAAAAAAGAAAAAATCCCTTACAAAGGCTTCATTTTCATTGGGTTCATAAGTGTGCTCGGCGAGCCTTTCGTTATTGAGTACAATTGTCGAATGGGTGATCCGGAAACCGAAGTGGTATTACCGCGCCTCAAAAATGACCTGGTAAGCTTGCTCGGCCATTGCGCCCGTGGAAGCCTTGGACGCGTCAAAATCCGAACGGATAAGCGAACCGCCACCACCGTTTTCCTTGTCAGTGGCGGTTATCCGGGCGACTATGAAAAGGGGAAAGTCATTTCAGGGCTGGACAAAGTATCGGGAGGCATCGCTTTTCACGCCGGAACTGCTGCAAACAAAGGAGGAAATTGTCTCACGGCTGGTGGTAGGGTCATTGCACTTACCAGTCTCGGAAATGACATCCCGACAGCACTGCGCAAATCGAACCGAAACGCAAAAGCCGTCCAGTTTGAGGGAAAATACTTCCGGCGCGACATCGGAAAAGATTTACTCCGCTAATTTCCCGTCCATAATCACAACCAATTTTCATTTTTCCAAAAATTTATTTCAATGAAATTTATCCTTCTTGCGCTTACAATTTTTGCCACAACATTTCTCTGGCTGGCTTGTAAACATCCCAAGTACACCATTGACAAACTCCCTGAAAAACAAATCCGCTGGGGCAATGGCGGAGGTTTTGCGGGGAAGGAAACTTCGCATATTTTGTGCGATAACGGCCAGATTTTTAGCCGCGATATTATGGGCAAAACTTCAGAGGCTGGCAAAACGAAAGGCAAAAAAGCCAAGGAGCTTTTCAAAACAACGGAATCGCTCGAACTTGCCAAAATGGAATTTAAGCATCCCGGCAACCTCTATTATTTTTTAGAAATTCAGGAAGGAGACATGGTGAGCCGCGTGGTTTGGGGGGATAAAAATATGCCCGTGGGAAAACCCATTGAAGATCTGTTTAGGGAGTTGAATGAGCTCCTGAAAAAATAGTGGAACTACTTTCTCGCAAGATAAACGCCGAGTAAAATCACTGCGGTGCCCACCAAGTCAATGAGGCCTATCGCCTCCCCATCGAGCGCGCCAATAGCAATGGCACCAATTGGCAAGAGATAGGTTACAGACGTAGCGAAAAGTGCGCTCGTGCGTTGTAGAAGCCAGAAGTACATAATGGATCCGATTACGGTACCCACCGCTGCCAGGTAAAATATATACCCAAGTCCTTTCATCCCATCGGGGTGTTGCCAAACAGCCTCCCAACCGCCTGATAACCAAAGCCCCACCACGAAAACCCCTCCTGTGACCACGAATGCTGCCGAAGCGATACCTGCAGGCGGAAGGTCTCGAAGATGGGTGTTCACCGTGTTCGCGTTGATGGCATAACATACGGTGGCAAGCACACAAAGACCCGCAAAAAACGCATTACCCGATACACCGCTGCTTGCATTAAAAAGTACAAGCAATATCGCCCCAGCCAAACCTATCACCACACCTAAGATTTTATTCCTAGAGAAATTCATGGCAAAAAATGCCGTGCCGATTAAAAGTGTAAAAAGCGGTGTAAGTGAATTGAGCACTCCGGCAAGGCTACTGCTAACGTGTTGCTGTGCCACTGCAAAAAAGAAATTTGGAATTGCGGAGCCACAAAATGCCACAATAACCAAGGGTTTCCATCGGCGCCAATCAATTTTGGACCAATAGGCCGCTGCGATGGGCAGGTAAAGCACCGTGGCAAATACCATTCGCCACATCGCCATCTGCACTGGATTGAAAATCGTCACCGAGCGCTTGATAAACAAGAAGGATGCCCCCCAGATCGCGGCAAGCAAAATCATCAAAAACCAATCAAAAGCTGAAGGTTGGCGGGACGGCATCTTTGTTGGTGATTGGTGATTGGTGATTGGTGATTGGTGATTGGTGGATTGGTGGATTGG
>CAZPTQ010000134.1:0-15431 GCA_964589365.1 uncultured Saprospiraceae bacterium | reverse complement strand
TACTTTTAGCAATTTTGTTTGCCCAAATTCAATACAGACGATTAGGATTTAAAGAATTTGTTGTAATCTACACGGATGAACAATTCCAGGAAGCTGTTCAGCGGACAACTAAAGACTTGGGCTGGCGGGTTGAAAATAACAGCAAGACATTTTTTAGAGCATATCGACCATGGAATTGGACAGGTAGTAGGGGCGAAATGCTTACAATAATCAAAGACAATGACAAATTTTTAATAAACAGTATTTGCGATCCCGATAATTGGTCGTCAATCGCAACTTATGGTATGAATAGAAAAAACATCAAAATATTTTTGAAAAACTTAGAGGACACGCTCAACAACATACCAGAAAAACCGAGACTTGAAGCGGTGAATATTGAAAACGAATGGTCAACAAAAAATATACTCATTCGAATTTTTACATATCCGCTAAGCGTTTTTTTTATACTGATCGGAATTTATATGATATTAGAGCCATTTACATTTAAGAATAGAGTTGCAGGAATCGGAGCATTGACAATAGCATCAATATATTTATACACCGACTTACAAAAAATCCTGACAAAAACCAGATAAACCACTATTACACGTTGATATAAAATTCCTAACCCTTGACGAATTTCATTCACGGATTTTACAATTCCTTCTACTTACCCCATTTATTATCCTTCCTATCCACATCCGGAATGGTCGTCCCCCCCAACGCTGCCGACTTCACTTTCTTCCCTTCTGCGCAGGCGATGCGCGTGTTTTTCTTCCCGTCGCGCCACACCGCAGCCGTCTGATGGAAATTTTCTTTTGAACCATCAGCATACACCACTTCGAGTTGAATCGGAACGGGAATATTGCCCTTGCGCTCCACCAAAATGACTTGGCAATTTGCCGCTTCATCGCGCACAACGCCTTGAATACCAAGGTCTGGGTAGCCCCAATCAAAAAACCAGGGTTTCCAAAACCAGTCGAGGTTTTGTCCGGAAGCATCGTTCCAGGTCTGGAAAAAATCGAAGGGCGCCGGGTGTTTGCCTTTCCAGCGGTTCATGTATTCGGTCATGCAATGCTGGAATTTCTCATAGCCCAACAGGTCGAGCAAGGTAAAATACGCCTGCGATGGCCGCTGGTACGAAGCATTGCGGTAGGCGGTACTTAGGTTGCGCGATTTGACCATGGGCGGCACATCGTTTTCTGTGCCCGCAATGGCGGAGTAGTCACGCACACGACCCTCTGTGTGGTTGGAAAGCGAATCAGAAAGCAGATAATCAAAAAACGCCGCCCAGCCCTCGTCCATCCAGGCATGATCTTGCTCATTAATTCCCATCATAAAGGGGAAATACGTGTGACTCACCTCGTGTATGGTCAGGGTCATCGGGGAGCTTGGGGCCGTACTCACATCGTTGCACATCATGGGGTATTCCATGCCGTCGTCGCCGTTGAAAACGGTCATCACAGGATACGGAAAGGGGTAGCCGGGCAACCAGGTGCTCATCAAACGGATGCCGTCGGCGGCGATTTTTGCCACTTGCGGATAGTCCGAAGACGCCGAGTTGTATGCCGCGCTGACAAAGGTCCGGCGCCCCGTTTTGTCGTCCACCACCTCAGAAGTGGCGTCCCAGTTGTAATGGTCGCTGGCAGCGAAGGCGAAATCCGGCACGTCGGAGGCTTTGAATTGAAAGGCGATGGGGGAGAGCTCGGAGGTTTTAAAAACCTCCGAGCTCTTCAACTCCTTTTCCGAAAAAATTGAAATCACTTCCGCGCTTGTGTGGGCTTTTTCCCATCGGGTAAAATAGTCTGCCGTTAAAACGTCTTTGGCGTTTTGCCATTCGCCCGTTGCCCACACTTGAAATCCTGCGGGCATTTTGATGGTAACATCGTAGTCGGCAAATTCGTGGTAGAATTCTTGCAGGCCGGTGTACGGATGGCTCGCCCAACCATTCAGGTCGTCGTACACGGCAATTTGCGGATACCAATACGGCACAAAAAACGTGGTACTGTCGCATACGCACTCCCGTGCCGAACCCTTGGCAGCAGGCATGGTGTACGACCAGCGCACGGAAAATGTAGCGGAGGTTTTGGGCAGCAAAGGCGTGTCTTTGATCGAAACATCGAGGAAGGTAGCAGAACGGTTTTGGTCTTTGGCAGCTACTGCTTTACCGTTGAAAGTCAGGCTTTCGATGTGGGTTCCTTCGTCGCTGACATCGCTGGCCGCCACATCAAAAGCACGCTGTACGCCTTTTCGGTACCGGTCATGCTGGAGTTTGAAACGAACGGATTTAAGGGTGTCAGGGCTGTTGTTGGTGTAGGTGATGGTTTCCTCGCCGGAGAGTAGTCGGGATTTCGGATCAAGACTGGCAGCAATATTGTAGTATACCCGGTTTTGCCAATAGTTGGGGCCAGGTTTTCCATCCCAACTGCGCGTACCAAGTTCGTAGGGCTTATAATAGTTGCGCGGAACGAAAAGAGTGGTTTGTCCGGCGAGGTATGGGAGAGAAGTGAGAAGCGTGAGAGAAGTGAGAAAAAGGCGAAACATGGTCGTATTTTTAAAAATGAAGGGGCTAATTACGGGAGAGTTCAGGAAACTGTCTTGACACTGACAAAAAATGTTTCCCTTCAACAATTTCAAAAAAATACATTTGCTCCGCGAAATTTCGCTAAGGATGCAAAAAGCAACTTAAAAGGGCCTCCTGAATCAACTTCACATCGTCTTTCCAAACTCAAACAGTTCATTTTTAACCTTTTTTATTATATGTTTAAAAAAATCCTTCTCCCGGTTGCGGCATTTTTGCTGCTCGCCTTCAACGCTTCAGCCCAACAACGAACCTGTGCTGCCGAAGAAGTGCTCGCCCAACAACTGCTGGACAACCCGGCAATGATTCAAGAAATCGAGCGCATCGAAGAACACGCTCGCCAGTTCGCCCTATCCGGTGGCGCTGGCGACCGTGCCGTTATTACCATCCCGGTGGTGTTCCATGTGGTGTACTACAACAGCACCCAGAATCTCTCGGATGCGAAACTACTTTCGCAACTTGATGTGCTGAACGACGATTTCCGCCGCACCAATGCCGACGCTGGCAACACACCCGGCGTTTTCCAAGGGGTAGCTGCGGACTGCGAAATCAATTTCTGCATGGCGAAGCAAGACCCAAGCGGCAATTCAACAAATGGTATCCAGCGTCGCAGCACGACTGTCAACGGCTTTAGTACCAACGACAACGTGAAATTTTATTCCTCTGGCGGCCTCGACATTTGGGACCGCAACAAGTACCTCAATATCTGGGTGTGCAACCTTTCGGGCGGCTTGCTTGGCTACGCTCAGTTCCCCGGCGGCCCAGCCTCTACAGATGGAGTGGTGTGTGATTACGCTTACTTTGGAACTATCGGCGCAACCCCTCCTTTCGACAAAGGCCGTACTGCCACCCACGAGGTGGGCCACTGGCTGAATTGCTATCATATTTGGGGCGACGACGGCTCCTCTTGCAGCGGCACTGACGCTGTGGGCGACACGCCTAACCAAGCCGACGAACACTACGGGTGCCCTTCGTTCCCGCAAGTGAGCTGCAGCAATGGCCCCAATGGCGATATGTTCATGAACTACATGGACTATACTGACGACGGATGCATGAATCTCTTCTCAGCAGGTCAAAAGTCGCGGATGCAGTCACTTTTCTCTGGCAGCGGCGCGCGGGTTGCACTGGCCAGTTCGCCAGGCTGCCAAGATCCAGGCGGCGGTGGCTGTGATGCACCAACTGGCCTCAACGCCACGAATATTACACAAACCAGCGCAACTGTCAACTGGGGTGCTGTGAGCGGTGCTACTACCTACACGCTTGAATGGAAGAAAAATTCAGACGCAACCTGGAATGTCGTGTCCAACCTAACAGGCACCTCCCATGCGCTCAGTGGCCTGACCACCAATACACTTTATGATTACAGAGTGAAGGCGATCTGTAGTGGCGAGGAAAGTGGTTATGGTTCTGCACAATTCACAACCGCTTCAAACTGCTCTGACCAGTATGAGCCTAACAACACCAATGCAACGGCAAAATCAATCCCGATCAACACGGCCTTTACCGCACAAATTGCAACCACTACTGATAAGGACTACTACCTGTTTGGCAACACGAGTTCCCAAAAGCATATAAAAGTCGAGCTCACCACATTGCCGTTCGACTATGATTTACGGCTTTATCGTGGCAATACTCAAGTAGGCATTTCTCAAAATGGGGGAACAGCGAACGAACTTATCATATTGAACAATGCCACGGTTTCTACCAACTACAAAGCGTATGTGTACGGCTACAACGGTGCCTGGAGCAATACACAATGCTATACCTTAAAGGCCAGCAGAAGTGCTACTTCCTGGCGTACCGATGGTTCCGATTCAGATCTTGGAGAAGAAATTGACCTTGAAGTGGTGTTTGAAAATGCCGGCTTTGGTCTCTTCCCCAACCCTGCCATGGAACAAGTAACTGTGGAAGTGCCCCTTGAAGCCGATGGCAAAGTGAGCGTTTCGATCATTGACCCATCCGGGAAAACCATCCTCGCACAACAGAAAATGCTCACAAAAGGTGAAAATCAATTCACTTTCGACATTAGCAGCCTGCCCAATGGCGTGTACTTCGTGCAAGTGCGCAATGGCGAGATTGCCAAGACCAGGAAATTGGTGGTGCAGAAGTAAGCGACTTACGAATTACGATTTTGGATTTACGATTGCGGCATTTGGAAAACAATCCAAATGCCGCTTTCTTTTTGATTCCCCCAAGTCACTTATTGGATTTCCGCCCTGCGCGGGTCTTTAAATGCTCAAAATCGAAAGCAATCGCCAATCCAAAATCACAAATCCAAAATCGCAAATCCAAAATCTCCCCCCCTACCCTCTCACCAACTCAATATACCCACTCAACACTCCCGGCCTCAAAACCACCCCGCCCACACGGCTTTCGTACACCTTGCACACAAAGAAATAAGTGCCTTCGGACAGTTCATTCCCGCCCTCGTTCGTGCCGCGCCAACTTATGTTTGGGTCCGTGGTCTGGAAAACGAGGTTTCCCCAGCGGTTAAAGATTTGCATATCTACGCTTTGCACAAAACGCCAGCCGGGGAAGGGCATGTAGGTATCATTCGTACCGTCGCCGTTGGGCGTGAAGGCATTGGGGAGTTCGTAGTTGGGACAATTATCCACACAGAAAAGGTTGCTCAACAGGCTCTCATTGCCCACCGAATCAATTGCGGAAACTGCATAACAACCAGCCAGCTGAGTTTCGAGTTCATGGCCAAAAGTCGTATTGGTCGCGCCGGGCTGATTTGTCAACAGCGTTAGCGGTTCGCCCTTCAACGGTGTGTACCAGATGAGATACTCCACGGCATCGTCCGTGCCGTCGCAAGCCAAATTGGGGTTTGTCCAGGAAAGGTTGTTGAGGTATGGCGGACTGGGATTGGCCGTTGGATCGTCGCACAGGTTGGTCACTGCCAAAACAGGTGGGCAGGGTGGCACCGTATCAATGGGTACTCCACAGGCCTCCTGAGATTTGTTGAACAAAGGGTTTAAAAGCCCACTGACGCTGTAAGTTCCCTCACTCTCCACATAATAACAGTATTCCTTTCCATTGACCAAGCCCCGGTCTTCGTAATTCTTTGTCGCAGCATTTCCGATGGGATCGAAAAGTCCCGTCAGGTCGTTTTTTCGAAAAATCTTGTACGTGTAATTGCTCCATGGCACATTGGCTTCCCAGGAAAGAATGTTTGTTTGGTCGGTAGATGCCACGGTCAAAAAGACCGACGAAGCATCGCGGGTAGAACCAAGCAAGGTGTTCCCTTTTACGTAAAAATCTACTTTGTAGCGGTAAGGCCCGTCCGCGGTGTTGAGGTTTTCGTCAAATTCAAAAATGGTGTCGTTGGCCTGCCAAAAAGTATTGGAGACAAAAGATGCAAGCGGCAACTCCGTGAACACTCCAGCCGTAAACCCGGGTGCTCGAAGCAATTGATAACGGTACGGGCCGTGGTTGATGATGGTGTCTAAATCCCCCCCCACAGGTTTTGACCACGCGATTCGGATCTTCCCGACCGCAACATCTGTAGCTTCTACCGATACATTGGTAATAAGCGGAAGATCGCGCGGGAGTTGAGCACAAACCTCTTCAGAGGCCAGGCTTTCCACGATATTGTATGGGTAGCCGCCCGCAGATACTCGTGCGAATTTTGCCAACACCCGGTAGCAATAGGTGAACCCACGTTCCACTTGAGTGTCTTTATAATAATAGCGCCCATCTTTCACAGCTTTGGTTACAGCCGTCAATTGCGTGTAACCCTTTCCTTCAAGTCCGGGGTCGCAGGTATCGAGTACAAAGGGGTTGCTGCCCTGGCGCCGCCACACAGAAAAGCCGAGGAAATAGTTGTTCGCTGCCCCCTCACAGACGTATGGTTTCGCCCAGCTGAGTTCGATGTTGCCAAGCGCTGCGTCCGCTTGCAAGTCTACGGGTGCAGGGCCTACCACCTTGATGGATACGGTGTGCAAATCGGCTAATTGCGGCGTGGTAAGCGAGTCGGTGGCTTTGAAAACAACCGAGTAGGGCTGATTGGAAATGTGCTCACAAGCAGTAGTCCAGTGGAATGTGCCAGATACAGGCGAAGGTCCCCAAGTGGAAGGAGCACTGAAAGTGGCCGGGCTGAAAGGCGAAGTAAGCGGCGCGCCCAGCGCAGTCAGCAAAATCAAATCTGTCGCGTCAATGTCGGTTGCTGTTACCGCAAAATTCACCTCGTTTCCTGCCACCACGCAGATTTTGTCGATTGTTTGGACCACAGGTGGGTTGTTGTCACAAGCAGCCACAAAAATTTGCATATCACGAATCGTGATGTCAATGACCTTGCCCTTCCTCCATGAAATTATGGTGAAGGCAATATTGTAAATGCCCGCCGCTTGCGGGGATTGCCATAAAATATCGCCCGATACGGGGTCGAGTTGGAAGGAGTTGTTTGCACCCGGTATTATCTCATTCGGAAAAGAATAGTTGGGCACTTCCACCCCAGGACCTTGCATCGGCACAATGAGTTCGTACGAAAGACTGTCGCCGTCAATGTCTGAGGCATTGGGGTTGTGTTTGAAAGGCTTGCCCACACAAGCGTTGTCAATTGGCGGCTGCAAAAGATAGGGCGTGTGGTTGGTGCCACCAAACTGAGAATCCTGAAAAATATAGGTGGTTTGAATGTGGAACGGCACATTGTCCGATGCAGGCGGATTCACGTTTATGATGCCCCCAATGCGGTTTTGATCGGTCATGGAGATGACAAAACTGTCAGGCCCAGCGTAGGTATGCTCCTCAATATAAGTATTGTACTTGATATCGTTGGCGAGCGGAAAGCCCTGGGGAGGGTTGCCATTACCGTTGGAGCGCAGCACTTTTTGGATAAACCCGTCGCCCCAGTTGATTTCCAAGGTGTCGCGGTCGGCGTTCACACTACTCGTTTTCGTCCAAGTGATGATGGTGGCGCGGATGGTGAGCGGACCAATTTGCTCGATATGGATTTCCCCAGCGCGGTTGTGCGTGGCAAAAAGTGCGCTGGGCGCGGCCAAAAAAACGAGCAGGGCAAGCAGTAGTTTTTGTTTCATAGAAAGCGGTAGTCGGTTTACGGTACAAGAGTACATATTTCTCCTTTAGGCTGCCCGCCAAAGTTGGGTCTTTGCCAATTTTCGCGAAAAAATCGGGGTGGGATGAATCAGTATTTGCATACACAACTCAAGTTACTCAAAATGCCCTTGGCCGCAATATCCACGGTAGCTTGGGTTATTAAAAAAAGATTGGTGGGATTTGCGCATTCGGCGCAAATCCCACCAATATTTTTTAATCAAGAAAATCCCGGTATTAATTTTTCAGCACCCGCACGTTTTTCATCTCTTTACCCGATCTGATCTGAAGCGAATATACCCCGCCAGGCAATAGGCCAAGGTCAAAGGTTTTTTGAATCCAGCCATTTTGGAAACTCAGGGATTCCAGGCTAATTATTTGCCCCATGGTATTGCAGAGCGCAAAATCCACATTCCCTTGCGGCGTACCACTCATTTCAAGATTGAAAACACCGTTCGTTGGGTTGGGCGAAAGACTGAAATGGCTCAACCAGCTCACTTCGTTGGTGGGTGTCACACCGATTTGTTGCTCAATTGTGTCTTTCAGGCCACAATTGTTCGTTGCAATGAGCCGCACCGTGTATGCCCCCGTGGCAGCATACGTGTGCACGGGATTGGGCTGAGTGCTCGTGCTGCCATCACCAAAGTCCCAAGCATAGGAGCTTGCGCCCAGAGAAGTATTGGTAAAGCTGGCCAACAGCACATTGGGAATGGCGGTGAAATCGGCCACAGGGCCTTCTACCCGAAAGGTGTCGGATACACCAAAACATCCTTTGTCATCCAGTATTTGCACTTGATATAGCCCTGGTTCGCTGGGGAAAAATGCTCCCTGATTGGCTCCTGGGATCGCTTGGCCTTCGTGATACCATTGGAACGCAATTGCCGGATGGCTCAAAGTAGCGGCGAGCGCGCAATTTTGATATACTATACCAACCGTCGCTGAAGGAGTAATGACGAGGATATCGGTAAATCCCAGCACTGTAGGGTTGTCGGGGAGCGTGCCCATGTATGCGATGCGACCTGGGTCTAATTCCAACAAATCGCGCACTGAAATAGGAGTGGCCGGGTCCAATGTTGCCCCAGAACTCACGATAGCATTTCCAACTTCATAAGCCTGTGCCACTGCAACCGTGGGCACGCCGAGTGGAGAGCCTTCACTTTCACCTACCATCGTGAACAAACCCACAAAATCTTGGTGGGCAAGGATGGCATGAAATTGTTGTTGCCCAGGTGCAGCACAATACACTGTGTCCAATACCGTGCCGTCATTCCCAATAAGTGCAAAAAAAGCGTCTTGTTTCCGTGCATCAGTGCCGCCAAAAAGTGTTCCCCCCAGCATGAAATTACCCGAGTCCGAGTTTTGGGCGGCACCGCATGATCGCCCTACGCCGAATTTTGCCTTGAACACCTGATTTACGGCCACTTGCCATAATATCAGCCCGTTTTCGTCCACTTTGTACGCCCGCAAGTTGTTGTTAATAAGTGCTTCAGGATCGAAAATGTTGCCAGCAAAAGTAGAGCCCGTCAACAAATAATTGCTGTCGGCAGTTGGAATGATTCGGCTGGCAAGGTCCACGCCGTTGTTAAATATCACCGGGTCAGCCGTTGGCTGCAAAGTGCTCGGGCTTACGCGCTGGAAAAATGCGTCCGTGAAATCTATCGAAAATCCTGTCACCTCGCCCCACACCAACAAATGACCTGTGATGGATTGTGCAATTGATAAACCTCTTGCTTCTTTATTCAGAATTTGAAAACTGGAGGAAGATGTTTCGACCAGGTTTGCCGTGGTTTTGAGCAGGATCACATGGTTACCAGTGTCGGTCGGCGAAGCAAATCCAGCACCGCCAACAGCCACGATGCTACCATCGGCAAGCTCGGTCACGTCCCAAAAAGCAGCCGGCCCGGGTATGTATGCTTTTTCGATCTGAGCCACGAGGGTTCCGAGGCAGTCTGTCTTGTACAGCACGGCTTTTGACCCCGCAGAGCCAGCGGTGATATAGCCGCCATCGCTTGTGGCGATCATTCTGTAGCCTTGGTCATCCACCAGCATGTTGCCCAGTTGGAGAAAGCCCTGGGCTTGCGTGGCGCCAGCGATGAGCCAGATAATAAGTAGGGAGAGGAAGGTAAATTTTTTCATGAAATGTTGAATTTTAAAGAAAAGAGCGCTGTCCTAAAACGGCATAACCGTCACAAGATACAGCCCGTGCATCATTTGTCCTGATGAATTGAAGATAGAAAATTCCATTGCAGTTGCCTACTGAGTGTGTTCAGAAAAGTGTGGCACACCTAAATTGGAGTATTGATAATCAAGGTGGTTGGCCAGGTGTGCCACACTTTCTTGAACACCCTCTGAAAATGCCGAAAGCAACCCCAAACTAAAGGAATAACGATTTCTTTCCCTTCTTCTTAAACGGTATCCCATAAGCCATCCCAAGGCTGAATACACGCTGCTCATCGGGCGTAAAACCGATTTGGCCATAGGCCGTCACGCGATCAAAGGTAGTATGCAGCGTGAGGCGATGAAGGTAACTATTGTCTTGTTCCGACTCATAGAGGTCTGAGAATGAAATGTAAGAATCCAGGGAGTAGCGCAGCCCAATGTCCCATTTGCCCGGTGGGGCACAACGCAGGTCAAGCGCAGGTGCGATGTTGAGGTGGGTACGGGCCAGGCCAAGGGTAAAAAAATCCGCCAAAGCGTCGCTGCTATTCTCCGCATACTTGCCCCCTTCCCTAAACATTTCTCCATTTATACCTAAAAGCAAATCGAAATTGCTTTCGAGCGGAATGCGCCCGCCCAATTCGCCCCGTATACCGCCTCCATTGAACGGCTGGTTTCCGCCGCCTGTAATGGGATTGACTGCGGAATTGACATCATACTTTCCCCAATAACCAAAAAAGCCGCCGCTGGCGTAGAAATGCTTGGACATAAATGAGGCGTGTGCCGACAATTCCGCGCTCTTATTCTTCTCGCGCTCGTAATATTCATAGCCTTGGTTGATGCGGCCTGAAAGATAGAAGGCGCCTGCGTTTTCACCTCGATATGCGGGCTTGGCCATGTAAGGGTCTGCATTGGAGGAAAATGCGGGGCCGTGGGTGCGACAACTTGGCAGGGAAAGAAGTGCAATAACCAGAATGCTGAAAAACAGGAAGATGTGTTGGATTTTCATGACTGTTAGATTTTGATGCTTGAGTTTGGCAACCACAAAGTTCACATAGCACACATAGTTTCTCTACAAAATCGAACAATTACTATTATGTTCTATGAGGAGCTTTCAAGCTAAATGCACTATGTGAACTATGTGAACTATGTGGACTATGTGGACTATGTGGTTTAATAAACGCTTTTCGAGGTGTCCATCTTTATTCAATCTTCAAAAAATCAACCGTCCAAGGCTCGATAAAGCCTGCCGGTTGTGCGCCGTTAAGATAGCGTAGCCGAATACTCGAACCATCGTTTTTATCTATGAAAAGATTGGCAGAACCAATGGTCACGGCAGTCCCGTCAGGATTTTTGGCATATTGCAGCGTAACGGAAAGCGTCCCCCCGGGCTTCACCAGGGTTTGTACACATTGGCCCTGATCGTCAAACTGCAGGGTCATTTGGTACTGCTGGGTCACATCCATTCCGTTGCTCTCAAAATAGTAGGACTCCCATTTGCCCACGAGATCGTCGGCAGGCGGGTCTATGGGGTCGGGAGTGCATTCAGCAAAGATGTTGGACATTGCTGCAAGGGCTAGGAACAGATAAAACTTGATTGAATTTTTCATGACTTGATATTTTAAAATGTGATGAATGTGATGAATGTGGACCCTCCTACGCTTAGGCTTCGGCGGGTAAAAATGTTGTCAGTGTGGAATCATGGCACAAAAGTCAGGGCTACCGACTGCGCCGGAAACCCCGAAAAGGGTGAAATGGAGAAAATCCCGGATTTGGCGGTTAAAGGGGAGTAGCCATACCCCGGAAAAGGGGGAAGGGGTGAGTTTTTGAAAACCACCCATTGCGGGGTTGCCTGCAGGAGCAGGGCAAGGGCACTTTTGCCTCAGATTTTTTCACAAACTTTTCTAAATTTCAACATTATGAAAAACATGACAACTTTTTTCGCCACTTGCTTTTTTGCAACCATCTCAATACTCTTTGCAAACCCTGCCAATGCCCAAAACTGGAACATTCTTGGCAATAGCGGCACCAACCCAGCCCTCCATTTTATCGGCACTACGGACAACAAACCGCTGCTCTTCCGCGTGAACAACCAGCGGGCAGGACTGATTGACCCTGCAAAATCCAATGCCTTTTTTGGTGCGAACTCCAACGGTGTCAGCAGCACAGGCCAATCCAATTCTGCTTTTGGCAACAACGCCCTGAGTGCCAATACTTTGGGCAACAACAATACCGCCATAGGCAGAGACGCGCTCAAGCTAAACACGACAGGTGGAGACAATACGGCCGTCGGTACTGCTTCGCTTGCAAAAAACACTACCGGGATCTGGAATACCGCTTTGGGCAACGGTGCATTGTACAGCAGCACTACCGCTTCCTCCAACACCGCACTTGGCGACCTCGCGCTGACCGCCAACCTGACCGGCAGCGCCAACACGGGAGTAGGTGAAGACGCCCTACGCCGCAATACCACGGGCGTTGGCAATACCGGCCTAGGCGAAAACGCCCTTAATTACAATCTTACCGGATCCAATAACACGGGTCTGGGGCGCCACACTTCCATCGACAATTTCAACAATGCTACTGCCATCGGATATGCTGCCACAGCCAATGCCAGCAACAAAATCCGCCTCGGAAACGCCACTATCACCAGTCTGGAGAGCCAGGTAAACCTCACCGTTACCTCAGACAGCCGCTTCAAAAAGGATTTGCGCGAAGATGTTTCTGGTCTCGATTTTATTATGCGCCTTCGACCCGTCACTTATCATTATGATGTCCGAGCACTCAATAATTTCTACGGCGTGACCGAACGCATCCGTGCAGAGGCCTCCAAAGGCAGCGAAAAGCAAAATGAGGTAGAAAAAGAACTTGCTGCACTCGAAGCCGATGCCCGGGCAGCCGAACAAATACGCTACACCGGTTTTTTGGCGCAGGAGGTAGAAGAGGCTGCAATGGAGTCTGGCTACGATTTCAGCGGTGTGTCAAAGCCTAAAAACGAGGGCGACAACTACGGCCTCCGTTACGCTGAATTCACGGTTCCGCTTGTAAAGGCCGTTCAGGAACAGCAGCGCGCTATCGAAAATCAAAGCCGTCAAATCGCTGAATTGCAGGAAATGGTTAAAGCGCTTTTAGTCGGAACCAGCAGTGAGCGCAAAGTCGAAAACTTTGCCAGTATTGCCCCACTTGCGCTTTCTCCAAACCCAAGCATTGGCACAGTTGCGCTTACCTTCACACTGCAAAACGACGCAGCGGTAAGTGTTTCGGTCTTTGATCAATTGGGGCGACTGGTGCTTTCCGAGCAACTTGGCTTGTTGAATGCCGGCGCCAACCGACACAATCTTGATCTCCAAAGATTGCCCAACGGCACCTACTTTGTGTATATGGTTTTGGATGGGCTTCCTCAGTCAAAACAAGTCGTTCTGAGCCGGTGATCCCATACAAGTCCATTGATTTTGCAGTTTGGCAGCGTGCGGCATGGTTGCCGTACGCTGTCAAATCCCTATTTTTGGCCAAAAAATTCATACTGCTTTTGAAACGCCCAGTTCTCATCCTTGCAAGTTGCCTGTTGCTCGTAGCCGTTTCGGGCATCAAGTGGTTTTCCGGTCTCTTGATTGAAGGGCTTCCTGTGCCAGGCGAGGTGCCGGGCGAAATTGGCGTGTACAAAGAAGGAGCAGAAAACCATCCAATGAGCGTGGCGGAGCTGAGCCGCTTGCCAGAAACAGCGTTTGCCATCCGGGAAGACTGTTGCGAATTCGGCACTCCGAGAGGCCCCATCTGGCTGCGTTTCAAGGTCAAGAACGATAGCACTTTGACCCTTTTTGACAAAACAAAAACCCACTTTTTTACTGAAATAATCAATCCTTTCATTCCCAAAATCACCTATTACGAACTTAGCGAGACGGATGTTTTGCGCGATTCATTTGCAACTGGTTCAAAAGACTTTACTTTTTCCGAACGCCCTGACACCAATAACCGCAACTTCCGTTTCCCGCTTACGCTAGCACCCGACAGCACGGCGCAGGTTTTCATCCGCATCGAGTCAGACGCGCCGCTCCACCTCCGAATCCTGTTCTTCGAACAAGGCGAAAGAATCGGCCACCAACAATGGGTGGTGGACATCTTAATGACCATTTTTCTTGTGTTTTGCACCCTCTTTTTGGTTTTGTCAGGAATCTTGATCGCCGTCAGTCGCGAGTATTTCAACTGGCACTACTTTTTTTACATCCTCGTCACCACCCTTTTTATCCTCGCTCATTTGGGGCTTGGTTTCAGGTACGTTTGGCCTGATCACCCGGTTTTGCAGCACATTATACCGATGGCGCTCAATACGCTACGGCTCGTTTTTGGCATCCAGTTTTTCAGACTCTATTTTGATTTGCCCCGCAGTGCTCCACGGTTCGACCGCTTTGTGCGCTGGAGCGTCCGGGCATCAATAGCCACGCTGTTTTTCCAAATCATTGCCCAAGCTTTTGGCTATTTCCAATGGGTGATTTATCCCTTTTCTGTGTTTTTGATGCTCTTTTGCGTCACGATGCTCGTGTGGGTGCTTTTTGAAATGCTTTTCAAAAAGCGCACCCAATTTTCATTTCTGATTCTGGTCATAGGACTCAATTTTGTAGGGGTGGGGGCTACCACCTTGCAATATCTGGGCTTCAGCCCTGCATTTATTGACGTTACTGCTGACTTGTTGACGGCCTTTGGCATTGCAAACACCTTCTTTTTGCCGCCCTTCGTCATCGCCGCTTTTTTCCTGGAAATGATGTTGGTGTTCTATTTTTCTGTAAGCCGATTTCTCCGTTTGATTGAAAAAAACCAACGCGCCGAACTCCGTATTGCACGCGCCAAAGAAGAAGGATTGAACGCCCTTGTAATTGGCGCTGAGAACGAACGCAAGCGCATCGCCCGCGACCTCCACGACGGCGCCTGTGTCAACCTCGCTGCCATCAACATGAAAATGGATGTGCTGCGCGAATATCTCTCCGACTCGCCCGATATGGCCGAACGGGTGCGCGACATCGCCGACGACCTCGACGCTACCTACCGCGAAGTGCGCGGCATCTCGCACGACCTCATGTCGAAAGCCCTCGAAAAAACGGGCTTACCTGCTGCCCTCGAAGAACTTGCCGTGCGCGCCCGCCAAGCCCAGCCCGGACTCGATGTCCAACTTTTTTCCAACTACCCCCTCGACGAAGTAGGCGGATTGGAAAAAATCCACATTTACCGCATGGTGCAGGAACTGCTCGGCAATGTGCTCAAACACGCCAAAGCGCGGCACGTCAACATCCAACTGCTTGAAAACGAAGGGAATCTGCTTCTCACCGCAGAAGACGACGGACAAGGTTTTGACCCGAAAAAAATCGAGTCCGACGGCATCGGGCTTTCTAATATCCGCACCCGCGCCGAAGTACTACGGGCGAAAATGCATTTGGATTCTGCGCCAGGAAAGGGGACTTTTGTGAGTGTGGAGATACCGATGTAACAATCACAAACCTTTCCGCAATCGCGCCACCGGGATATTCAACTGCTCCCGATACTTCGCCACGGTACGTCGAGCGATGTTGTAGCCTTTTTTCAATAAAATGGTCTTCAGCTTTTCGTCAGACAGCGGGCGGCGTTTGTGTTCCTCCGCAATGACTTCTGAGAGGATCTTTTTCACTTC
>CAZPTQ010000133.1:0-15529 GCA_964589365.1 uncultured Saprospiraceae bacterium | reverse complement strand
TGGTCGGTGATTTGGCGCGGCGCGAAACTCTTTTTGGGGTGGCCGAGCAGGAATTTGAGGATTTCGATCTGGAGTTCTTGGGCGGTCAGTCTTTTGCCGCCGCTCTTTTTTTTCTTGGTCATCGTTTTGGTGTAATCCCGAATAAAATTCTGGATCTAAATTTACTTTTTGGATTAAAAATTATGGTTTAAACAGAAAAACAGGAAAAAAGTTACCAGCACCGACAAAATAAAGTTTAAAAGACAAAGCGGCCCTTGGTGGTTTGCCAAGAGCCGCTTCGTATTCTCTATAACACATTGGCCACATTGTTCACATTGACCACAGTATTTATCTCTTTTCGATTTTTTGCGTTTTCAAGACCTGCCTGTTTCGGCCCAGCAACTGCACGAGGTAAACACCTTTGGTAAGATCACCCACATAATAGAGTTCGCCTTTGGAAGCTTCAAACACTTTTATTTTTTTACCCAGCAGGTTAAATACAATGATTTGCCCCGTAGCGTCTGAATTATCCTGCACAGCGATATTTTCAGTGGTGGGGTTTGGGAAAACAGATAGTTCTGGTCGGGAGGCATTTTGGGCGCGAAGCGCAAGGGCGGTGAGCAGAAAAAAGAAGACTAGTAAAGTTTGTTTCATGTGCAATGATTAGGGTAAATGCCGTTTCCGTAAACGTCCCAAGGGCTAAGTAGTAAAGAATTGGCTCGATAAAAATTGGAAAAATGAACTACTGTAGGCTGAATTCGTCTGCAAAATAGGGCGGTTGCACATCCAAACCAAAATTTTCTTTGGATAGTTTGCAAAGATTTAACGTCCGGCAAACAATAAGCGCGGAGCTTAGCTACCTGTTCACAGTAATTGCCACCCGTTTGTTGCGGGTTAGCCGCCGTTCGCTTCTTTTTCCGCCCAGCAAATCCAAGTACCGCATTCGTGCGCTTTTTTCATCCACGATTACTTGAGTGATGCTTACAGTCTGCACTTTTCCGGCTCGGCTCATCACATAATTGTTTTCGGGATCGCCTATGCTGCCAGTAAGGTGGAGGCTGAAGATTTGACTGGTGATTGGTGGATTGGTGATTGGTTCAATGGTAAGCCAGTCTCTGAAAACCAGCTCGCGGCGGACTTGCATTTCCGCAGGATAGAGCGTGGCAGAGCACCAAAAATGGGCTTGGTCTACTGGCAGGTTTTCCAAGTAACGCTGCAGTCCGTCCCAACGAAATTCGAGGATGCGGGGAATTGCCCTTTCCGATCCCGATTTCTTCGGGACTAAACTTTCGGAAAAGTGGCCTCGATCAAAAAAAAGAAAAGTAAACGGCTCAACCCCTTCAAAATCATAGTGTTGAAAAAAATCATCCGGATTTTCCCAGTCAAAAAAATCGAGCAAAATCAATCCACGGCTGCGGCGGTAGGGCAACTCGCGCTTGTGCAAGACAAAGGCGCCGTTGAGCAGACAGGCCGTGCGCCCTTCGCGAGAGGTGGCAATCCAGGTTCCCCCTGCCATCTCGTCGCGGGGGAAAAGCAAGGTGTGACCGCCGGGTGTTTTTTCGCGGATGATGACCTGCGACGAGCGTGAAGGTGCTTCGTCTCGGTTGTGCGTAAGAATGAAGCCAGAAGGCCTGGGGAGGTAGGTGACCGTACACATGATGGATATAGCACTACTCCTTTTGGAGCTTAAATACCGTTATTCCTACATTGCCAAATATTCGAGTATCATGATAGGAAAATTCTTTAGACCGGAATATCAATTCAATGAATAGGGTGGTATGCCTGTTTTTTCTTCCGAACGGATTTGGGTAATAATTAAACAATATTTTTCCACCAATATCAAATAGATTTTTGCTCATTTCACCTTCCGAGATAGTATAAACACTATTGTCTTGAAATGGCATTCCCATTAATAAGGTGTTATGAAACACACGCTGATATTTAGCATATATTTCCCAATTAAAATGAGAAAGGAAACCACCAGAATAAGCTTCCCCCTTATCACCAAGAACATGTAGCCTATTGCTTCCAGTCGCGGTAGAAAGACCTTTTGACTGTGCACTTCTATCTGTAATAGAAACACCCAATCCTGTGTTAATAAACAGATTGCCAAATGATAATTCAGGCTCAAGAAATAAGCGAAACGCGTTTTCAGTTGCTGATTCATCAATCAAAGCAAAGGGATTCACATATCCCCTTAATCTGTAATTCCCGACCAATCTTCCACCTTTTCCAACCTGATTGTCCCAACCGTTAACATGATCTCGGTTTGTAACATTTTTGCGAAGAAAGTTTCGAATGTTGCCAGGCAGATGTGTTCCAATTATACCTAGTAAAAAATCGCTTTCAATGCACAGGTCAATATCTTCAAATACGGCTATACGCTTACGCCCAATTCCAATAATAGATGCATAAGGCCTTTGGGAAGTAACGGGTGATACCTCTGTAATGGCCTCTTCGTTGGGTGTTAATCCCATTCCGATTATATATAAGGAGTTGAAGTTTACATAATCAGGCGCTTGCCCAGATCTCTCTTCCCTTCTATTTTTAAATAATGGAAATATGCCATTATTTAAGTAATCTGTATAAAATTCAAACTTAAAACCACCAGAATAATCTTTATCTAAATTCTTTAACCCTAATAACCCTGAAAAAACATCCTGCTCTGCCTGAATACTATATCCCCGAATTTTTTTAGGAGATGACAATTGCGCAGATACAGGAATGGAGGCTGCCAACAGCAATAATGAGAAGTACAACTGTTTCATATTGAAGCGTTTAGAAATTGATTTACGCAGATTTTAATTCCTCACTTCGCCACTGCTATCTTGTACTTCTTCCCTTTCATCTTTTCGTTTGCAATGGCTTTCAATAAATGCTTTAGCACATCTTTTTTGACGGCCACAAAAGACATGTGATCCATCATTTCAATTTTGCCCAAATCATCGGGTTTCAATCCCCCTTTTTTAGAGAGGAAACCAACGATGTCTATTTTGCTGAGTTTGTCTTTTTTACCGCCGCTGATGTAGAGCGTCACCCAAGGCGGAAGGGGCGGTAGTGCTTGATCAGCAGGCAGTTGCAGTACTTCGGGGCGTACAGTAAGGTAAGCCGGAAGTTGCTCGTCAGGCGGCAAAATAAGGTAAGCAGCACCCTGAGCATGCATCCGCGCGGTGCGCCCATTTCGGTGGATAAAGTCGTTTTGCTTCATCGGGAGTTCGTAATGCACCACGTTTTTGACTTCAGGTATATCAAGTCCGCGTGCTGCCAAATCGGAGGCAACCAGGAAAACTATGCTGCCATTTCGGAATTGAACCAGGGTGGATTCCCGTTCCACTTGCTCCATGCCGCCATGAAAACTGGCGCTGGAAATTCCGCGCTCGGCCAGTCGCGCTCGGGTGATTTCGGTGGTTTCGCGTTGATTGCAGAAAACCAGGGTGGGTTCCGTTCCAAAGTAGCACAACAGTTGCGCCAGTGCTTCAAATTTGTCGTGGGAAGCCGACACTACGCTTTTTATGCTCAAACCATCGGTGGACTTTGCCTCGGCTTCAGTGTAGTTCAGGGTGACGGGTTTGGTAATGCCCACAAATGTCGGAATGACCAATTTGGTAGTTGCCGAGGCCAGAATGCGTTTTTCCAGGCCATTGAGCGCTTGAAGTATCTCGGCCATTTGTTCCTGAAAACCCATCGCGAGTGACTTGTCAAATTCATCCAACACAATGATTCTGACCGTCTGAGGGTCGAAAGATTTTCGATTGATGTGTTCCACTATGCGCCCAGGTGTGCCAATCAGCAAAGCAGGCGGCTGACTCAGGTTGTTGATTTCCGTCTGCATCGGATGGCCGCCATAGCAGGTATTCACCTTGAAGCCGGTGGACATTTTTTGCCACACCCGTTCTATCTGAATCGCCAGTTCTCTGGTTGGTGAAATTACGAGACACTGCACACCGGGCTGATCGGCTTTCAGCAGTTGTAAAATGGGCAGTAGGAAAGCAAGGGTTTTTCCTGAGCCGGTAGGCGCCAACAGTATCGTATCTTTCTCGTCCCGGATGGTATGAAATGCCTGTTCCTGCATTTCATTTAAAACTGGAATGTCTAGATTGGAGAGGGTAATGCGAAGCAATTGATTTGATACCATTTGGGCAAAGGTAGCCCGAAATGGTGTCTTGATTGCATTACATCCCCTGCATCGCCGCCCATGCCCAACCCAACACCAAAGCCGCCAATTTCCAGACCAGCCAGATCAGCACGATAAAAAGGGCAAAAAACACCAGACCAAGGAATGCCATGGAGCGGGTTGCATTGGGTTTTACCTTGCCATCAGCGTAATAGGCTTTCAATAAATTCACATTGCGCCGATTTGCTTTGAAGCCAAAATCAAACAAATCACCCACAAACGGCACGATACCCACTACAGCATCTACGATATAATTGAACATCATCCGAAGTATAAGCAGCGGACTAGCCCCTTTTTTGACCATCGTTCGCATCAGGAAGCCAGAAACCACAAAACCCGCCATATCACCCACATAAGGGATTAAGCCAACAATACCGTCCAAACCAAAGCGCCAATTGGTGCCAGGGACTCGGAACTGATTGTCCATAAGTTTGGCTAGCGCATCGAGTCGAGCGAGTTCGGGGTCCTGTTGAAAGGAATTGTCAGTGGTGTTCATGGACCTTGGATTTTTGGACATTGGACGATTCGACTCTCTAGGCATCTGATGGTCTATAAAGTCCAGCAGTCCAATGTCTCTATTGAACCTTTAATAACTGCCCAATTTTAATATCGCTATTGGAGAGGTTGTTGATCTGTTTGAGGCGATCAACTGTAATCCCGTAATCCCGCGAGAGTTTATACATCGTATCGCCTTTTACCACACGGTGGTAACCTCGTGGAGCGGGCTTTTCTGTCTCGTACGGGTCTTCGTAAGGTGGTTTTGCAGTACCCGTGCTAGGATACGGGTCCTCATCGTAAGGTCTGTCGGAACTGGTAGCAGGTGGCTTTTGGCCGGGTTTGGTACTGGTAGTGGCGGGTTTTTCTGGTTCAGGTTTAGGTTTTGCTGGGGTCGTGTTTGGGGCGCCTGGTCCAATTTCAAAGTCAAGTTCGCCATCTTCCACCACTGGGCTTGTGTTAGGTTTTGGTTTGCTGCCTGGCCAGTCGGTTGGTTTGTTGGGGGTGTAGTCGGAATTGTCCTTGATTTTTACGGGGCGTTTGTTTTTGCCACGTATAGCGACGGTTTCGTTGCCCTCAGGTTCTTGCCCGCGACGCATGCCGTTCATTGCCAATAATTTTTCCAGTTGAATGCCATACACTTGCGCAATTTCGAACATGGTCTGCCCTTCGCGAACGGTGTGTTCCGTGGAGCGTCCATGCCATTTGGTGCCCTTGCACTGGATGAAAATGCGGGTGTTGGTTTTGAGTTTCACACCGGGTGGGTATCCGCGGTCGTTGTAGTCCACTACTTTTTGGGTGCTCAAGCGGAATGCGCGTGCTACGTCTTCTAAAGTTTCTCCATCGCGGGAGGCAACCACCTTCACGTCATTCACCCGGCCAATACGACCTGTGGCCTCGGCCTTTTGCCCTGGGGCATTTGGGCCAACCGGTGTAGCGGGTTCGCCTTGGCCTCCACCTTCTGTGGGGAAGGTATTTGGTCTTGATCCAGGCGTATCGTATTGATAAAGTTTGTAGCGTTCGATGAGATTGATGAGTTTGTCGGCATAGTCGGGAGCAGTTGCGTAACCGGCTGATTGGAGGCCCCGCGCCCATGCTTTGTAATCCGTACGGTCGAGGTTGAAAAGGAAGCTGTAGCGGGTGGATTTTCGCGGATCGCGCAAGAATTGCCCATGATCCACAAAACTCTCTTCTACCGTTTCGTAGCTTCGGAAACACGACTCAATAAGATTGCCGTCTTTATCGCGGTCGTCGTCTTTTTTCTTGTAGGTTTTGCCGCTCCAATTGCCCCCACACTTGATGCCAAAGTGGTTTTTGGCCGCCGTAGCGAGATCGCTGGTACCTGCGGCGCTTTCAAGCACACCTTGCGCGAGTACGATGCTTGCGGGTACACCAATTCGGTCCATGGAAAGCGCGGCTGCACGGCTAAATTTAGTGATATAATCAAGATTTCGGTCTTGCGTACTATATTCTGTTGGCGCCATTACTGTTTTGTCAAGGCCAGTGCCTTTGCTGGATTTGCTGCTGCTGTTGCTGCCACTGCTTTGGCGCAAAACGTCGCAACTTTGAGCAAACATAGTGGCCAAAATGACTAGGAGGAGTACGTTTCTCATGGTGGGTGTGTGTTTAGTTAATTTGATATTGGGATAGTGAGATCGTGTAGAACACGGATGACACGGATTAGACACGGATTTTAGTCTTAATTTGATTTTAATCCGTGTCTAATCCGTATCATCCGTGTTCTACACGATTAGGTCACCGTTCGGGGGCGAAAGTAAACGCCTTTCAGGAAATTCCAGTACGCGTGGCGTTTGGTAAATATGAGAAGGTCTCAGGGAGAACTGATGAAAATCTCGGAAAACACCTGGTGCTCCTCCAAAAAAACTGCCGAAAATCTTTCTGGAAACATGAAAAAATGATGTACCGCCACCGGAAGCACATCCACGCCCGCCAGGCCGATTACTGATTCTACATGGGCGCGGGGCATCCCGCTTGCAGCCTCCAATTTTTCCCACACATCTTCTGCTGAAAAATTGGGCCAGGGTTCATTCGGGTATTTCAACACAAAGGCTTTAGCGTATTCGTGCATCGCCACATTGTACCACTGCGTCGGTTTCACAAAAGCCTTCATCACCTGGTCTGCCGAAAAGAGCAAACAACCATCCTTTTCGTGCATCTCCGAAGCGTGGTCGTAGGGGTGTTCCGGGGTAGGGAAAGGCCGCGGGAAAACAATCACTTTCTCGAACTTGTCGAACAAAAACTGCTCCCGCCCAAACGTCAGCGTCACGGCCTGTGCCGCAATGGCCACCTGTATATCTGGTGGCAACGAATCTTCCGGAAAAGCCAACGGCTCCCAATCCGTACCCATGTTGAACATAGCCACGCGTCCCCGAAAGCGACGCTGCTCTGCTGCCGAAAGCCTGCGATAAAACCCGCAGGAACGCGCTAAAAAAGTCCGCAACTCCATGCTCAATTCAGGTGCATTGCGGCTGTACCACCACCAGTTGATCTGCGGGGAGAGGATGAAAATCAGGGCCGCTATGACCAGAAACGGCACGAAATAAATGGAATAACGGTCGTCCACTGCCCAAGCCAGCGCGAGAAACAGCGCGGCAATCAGCACAAAGGGGACCATGAGTTTGTTGGCGAACATAATTTCGGCGGAAATTAGATTTGACTATTTTTGGCAAAGTTCGGAAAAGAATTTGGGCATATTGTTCGCATTCAAAGCCAAGGGGAGTATATCTGTATCCATATCAACTTAATATGAAAAGGGTAGAAATCCTATTTAACTACATAAACGCTACATTTCATGCACCCAACGCTACCAATGTCTATCAGTCTCAAAGAGTTCTGGGAAGAACTCGGCTACTCCAAATCAACCTTCTATCGTCGCCTCTCCAACCTTGAGTTGAAAACGCCCAACCGTCTTCTTTCGCCTGACGAACAAGATTATCTCCGCGTGAGGCTCGGCTTTCCCCCTAAGTTTTCGCCCTCCCCCCCAGAACACTCCACCGTAGGAACAAGTGGATGAGCCTTCTTGACACGATATGAGGCAACAAGGGCCGAAATGGAACATCATGGGTTTCTACTGCTTTTATAGTAGCTCTACCTTTGCTACGTGTTTGCAAACAATATTGTTCTTTGGGCAACCTAGATTTTCAAAACAGAGGTTTCCTAAAGGGTATTTTTAACCAGTACTGGTGGTGGAAACCCACTACCCACCTAAAAAATTGGAGGGATTAATTAATCAAAGTCAATTCTTTGGCTTTTACAAATCAATCTACTCACAATGAAATTCAAAATTTTCATCTGTATTATTGGCCTATGCCAATGGCCAATTAGCCTGAGTGCTCAGCATTTTGTATGCGGCACGGGAGCTAACCCTCCTGAACCTTTTTCCAACCCTACCCAAAATTGCAACAATTCTTTTGCCAGTTTTCTGGCTAACCACGCCGACGACATTGTCCCACAGTGAGTTGACGGAAAACTTCGCTTCAGGACGAATGTTGTTTTTGTTCAAAACGAGGATGGCGAAGGCAACTTTTCCATTTCGAATTCAGCGCACATGTCCTTTTTCGAGAGGATATTTGCAGATGCGAACGAAAGGCTTGAAAATCAGATCCAAGAAAGTTGCCAGTGTACCTCATCGCCACTCCACTACAACAATATTCACCTTGAATTTGTGCCCAATTATATTGAGGTCAGGGATAATTTCGCATGGGATCACTCGAATGCTGCATTGAAACACTTGAGTCAACTATAGGGCAAAAGATGCTTGACCCAGCATCACAAGACCCGAATGCAGGTAAAGAAAATGCCATTGCCTTTTACACTTCGGCATATATGGATTTCAAGGACAAGACATCTGCTTATGGCATCATGGTGCATTACGGGGAGTTGACCAGAGCGAGAATTTTTGCAAACAATCTTGTTACACAAACGCAAGAGCAGTCTGACTTCGTGGGGGTGCAGAACATTAACTTGGATTATCTTGCACAACCTGCAGCGTATGAACTTACAGAGACAAACCGGAATTATCTCTATGCCGTTGGCACTTCGGATGGCAGCTTCAACGGTTATGCTCGTTCACTGTATGAGGTATTGACTGGAGACCGTATCGAAGTTGAAATACCAGAGGTGGGAGGCGAGGAGAGAAACAACTTTATCCTTTCCGATCCTGAGCTCCCACTTCCGGCGATATGGGTCTACCCAAACCCTTCCATCAACGGTTTCTTTAACTTGCAAATCGGGCGTTTGCCTCAAAATGCAACGTACCGTGCATCGTTGAAGGATGCTACCGGGAGAATCCGCCATACTGTCAATGTTACTACCGATGGGGTTTATAGTATTGGTGGAGGGCAGTTTGCTTCGGGTGTATATTTCCTAACAGTTAGGGACGACTCGGGCAACACCTTGTTCCAATCTAAATTGGTGATACTCAATTAATTCTTTAATACACCGCAGGTAGCATTACAATGCCACCTGCGGTGTATTTTTTGTGACCATGAAAAAATACATTTTTGCCATACTTTTCCTGAATGCTTAGGAACGCGGCACCAATAAGTTAGTCATTTTAGGTCAAGCATTTTTTCATCAGACAACACTATTTTTCTGCGAATAGTGGGGCTATTTAAAGAAAAATAGCGGCCGTATGATGGAACAAAGGATGGCATCAAATGACTAAGTTATTGGTGCCGCGTTCCTTACGCTTCTTTCTGCCAGCCCTGGTATTCAAAAATCATTGACCCATTTAATGGGAAACGAGAAAAAGCAACTGATTTTTTCAGGATTGAAGATACGTTAGTAATAAGGACACTTGGTGCATGCGGCGATAAATTATGTACAACGCTTGGAAAATACTCCACAGCAAACAATGAAATGTATCAGGTAGAGTATTTGGATTTGGTTGAAGGCGGTTTTTCGGTAATGTTTGGAAATGACAAATTTATTCTTTCTTCCGAAGATAAAATTCAAAACGAAGTAATTAGTGTCAGTCAGGTAGATAACTCAAGCCTAAACTATATAAGTACAATTGATTTAAAAATTTCAGACAGCCGATATTATTATTACACTGTAAAAAGATCCATTGAATTTGACAACAAATTCTTCATTGGATGCCAGGCATCAGACAACCAAACCTACATAAACTATCCGGGCTGGTACAGCGATCAAGAGAGCGCTGTGTTCTTTGTGCTGGACGAAAACCTTCAGACCGATACGATATTGATCCTCCCACCCTCCACCGGAGCGCATTTAAGAATTGAAGACCTGGCGGTTAGGCCGGATTCGATTCTCTATGTGACTTTCTTTGAGAAATACCTCAAGTCTGATATTCCTGTACCCTATTTAGAAATCAGAAAAGTCTTGTACGGTTTTGACAAAAATTACAACAAAGTTTTTGAATGGACTGGCCCCAATCTCGACATTCAGGAATCTTGGGCCTGCCTTGCCATCGGCCCGGACTCCACCATTTACATGAACCACAAACACGATTACCGAAGCTGTTTAATGGCGATGAAGCCTGATGGCACCGTCAAATGGGAGTGCCTGCTTGACTCCACCATTGGCTGGAATCTCTATAACATCCGCAGAATAATGGTTGCCGATAATGGCGATATTGTTGGAACGGGTATTATATCTTCCGTCGTTGATGAACTTGGAGAGTCTGGTTTTCTATGCCGGGTGGATCCCACCGGGCATTTAAAATGGAAAAAGGCAATCCGTGTCAACAAAGGCTTTGACCCAACGATATTACAGATATATCCTTATTTCACAGGATTGGAAGATATAACGGAATTGCCAAACGGTGACCTAATCGCCGTCGGTTATGTCCGAAAATATGTCGGCAATACCCTTCCCGACGGCCCCTATAACTACGATATATGGATAGTCCGAACCAGCAGTGAAGGTTGCTTGTGGGAAAACTGCTCTTACATACAAGATATCGTGACAAAGGACAGCTACATCCCCATAGTCACACCGCTAAACGAATGGATCGTGGATTATCAGCACCCATTACCTGGATGGCCAGCAGAGAAGATACGCCATTACACTTTTTCCACCGATTCCGTACTTCTGGAAGGAAAACATTACCACGAACTTATTTATTCCAAAGACACAGGCGGCGGCCCCTGGACGCTTAGCGGCTCGTTTTTGCGCGAAGCAAACGGGAAAGTTTATATTAAATCTGATAACTCGTCCGAACAACTGATCTATGATTTCAATTTTGGCATCGGAGATTCGCTGACAGGCGGGATCAATGTGAACCAAGCGACCAGATATGTCACGCATGTAGGCTCCGCGCAGTTGTTGGACGGCGTTGCGAGAAAAAAAATCACGCTCGACAGCCCGTGTGGAGAAATGGATTGGATAGAGGGCATCGGTGAAACCTACGCGCTCTTTTACTCAGAGGGAGTTTGTTCGCTTTCGGAGGTAATTCCACTTTATATCCGATGTTTCAGCACCAACGGGCAACTGCTTTATCTGCGTCCTGACCTTAGCGGATGTTACACGAGTGCTGTAGCGGAGGTGGAAATTGGTGCCATTCGGATTTATCCGAATCCCGGGTCTGGCACCTTATATTTTGAGACAGAGAATGTGGAGCCAATAACAAATGTACTGATATACAATAGTTTAGGGATGCTGGTATTAAGCACAAACAATCTTTTGCCACAAAAGAATGGTATAGACATTTCGATACTGCCGCCAGGTTTTTACACAGGATTGGTGCATTTTAGAGATGGTGGAATCCAGGTATTCAAGGTCGCTATTGCAAATTAAATCGGGTGTTTATGGAGGAAATTCATGTGTAATAACATGGGTCATCCCGGATTTGGAGACTAGTGGCGAGTCCACCAGTACGTCCAAGAGGGGCTTTAGAAAAATCCGGGATGGCTCATGTTAATGCCTGATGTTTTATTGTTTTGTGAACTTGACCAATTTAGAGCCATACATTCCAAAGCCCACATTCGGAAGGGGGAAATGATAATTATAGATTCCAAAATTTTGAGACAGATTGCTTTGCTCCCATGTTTGGCCTCTATTAGGGGAAACGAAAAAACCTGCATCTGACATCAAAACATCATAGTCAACGCATGTATGGGCGGTTTGTACAGTCAAAATTTCACTGTGGTCAACCCAGTGAAATAGTGTTGTGCCGCGATCGCAAACCAATTGCCAAGTGTTGGCTCCGTCAGAGGTACTATAGGTTTTATAAAAGTCGGATGCCATCCCGACCATGTTGTCAAAAAAATGAACACGCTGGAATTGTAGTAGGAGAGTTTGCACACTGTCAAATGTAGCTCCTCCATCTTTGGTTCGATATAACTTACCCTGATCGCCCGCAAAAAAACCCTCTTGGCCATTCAGCATTTGCATCTGAAAAATTGTCAGGCCATTCAACCCCGAAAGCGGGAGTATCTCCCAGGTAATTCCTCCATCATTTGTTCGGATAATTCGTTGGCGATAGTTTCCTGTTGGGATAAGAGCCACTCCGATTCCATTCAAAGTATCAGAAAAATAGATGGTCCAAATGATTCCATCTTTATCGTGTATTGATTTTTGCCAAGTTTCGCCGCCATCAACTGTGCGGAATATTGTCATTCGGTGGTCACAATTGTCTGGACATCCTGTCAGATTTTGTACACTCAAAAAACCATTTTTATCATCTACAAAAAACATGGACCTGGGTGCAGCCTGTATGTTTTCGAGTACCATTTTCCATGTGCTCCCACTGTCCATGGTTTTGAGTACATGGCCATTGTCTTCGAAGATGAATCCTGTAGTCTCATTCAAAAAATAAGGTTGCCAGCTCCAATATTCAAACTGACCTGTTTCAAAGAACTCAACTTTCCAATCTGGAATATTTATGGGAAATGCCGTATTGTTTGTTATAGCGTTGCAATCGTCCTCACCATTTACAGGATTTTGTTTTTCCTTCTTACAAGCGAATATTAGAAGTAGGCAAAAGAAAACCAATTGATGTTTGTACATGGTTAAAAGCATTTAGTAGTGGAAAACACTTACCGAGTTGATTCAGGAATGCCCCCAATGGTTGCCTAAAGCCCAGCATTCAAGGTCTTAGTCTTGACAAAGGAGAAACCCCTCCTCAATCGCCCTTTTTGCGTCCAATTCTGCCGCCGCTTTCGCCCCACCAATCAGATGAACCTTGAGGCCCGCTGCCACTAAGGGTGCATACAATTCTCGCATGGACTCTTGACCAGCGCACACCACAACGTTTTCTACCTCAAGCACCTGTGGTTTTCCTTGTACCGTGATATGCAAGCCAGCATCGTCCACTTTAAGGTATTCCACTTCGTTCCACATTTGCACGTTGCGGCTTTTTAAGGTCATGCGGTGCGCCCAGCCGGTGGTTTTGCCAAGGCGTTCGCCCACTTTCCCTTTGGAGCGCTGGAGGAGCCACACTTGGCGGGGCGGGTGTTCTGGCTGGGGCTTTGTGATACCGCCGCGATGTTGATAGGTTTTGTCAATGCCCCATTCGGATTGGTAATCGGTGATTGGGGATTGGTGGACTGGTGAATTGGTGATTGGTGAATTGGTGATTGGTGGAATGGTGATTGGTGACTGGTGGTGATCCGTTAGATAAGTGGCCACATCAAAGCCAATACCACCCGCGCCAATAAGTGCAACGGTTTTCCCCACGGGCTTTCCGTGTAGCAGAACATCCAGGTACGACAATACTTTAGGGTGATCTATGCCTTCTATTTGGGGTGTTCTGGGTACAACGCCCGTAGAAACAACGACCTCTGAAAAGTTGTTTTTTATCAAAAAATCCGCATCCACCCGCGTATTCAAGTGCAATACCACGCCATTTTTTTCAATCATTTTGCCAAAATACCGCAAAGTCTCGTGGAATTCTTCCTTGCCCGGAATACGCTTGGCCATGTTGAACTGCCCGCCTATCTCGTCTGATGCTTCAAACAAATGCACTTCTCGACCCATTGCAGCCAACTCGGTCGCTGCGGAAAGACCAGCAGGGCCGGCACCCACCACCGCAACCTTGAGGGGATTTACGATTAACGATTGACGATTTACGATTGACGATTTACGATTTACGATGGTTGATTCTTTGCAGGCTCGTGGGTTTACGAGACAGCCCGCTGTTTTCCCCCTGAAAATTTGATCCAAACAAGCCTGGTTGCAGGCAATACAGGTATTGATTTCGTCGCCCTGTTGGGCCTGAGCCTTGCGCATAAAATCGGGATCCGCGAGGAATGGCCGAGCCATGGAGACCATGTTGGCAAAACCTTCGCGAAGGATTTCTTCTGCTTTTTCGGGGGTATTGATGCGGTTGGTTGCAATGAGTGGGATTTTGATCTTGCCCATCAGTCTTTTCGTCACCCAGGCATAAGCGCCGCGCGGCACGAGCGTGGCAATGGTGGGTATACGCGCCTCATGCCAGCCGATGCCCGTGTTGATGATGTTGGCACCAGCGGCTTCGATGGCCAATGCGAGTTGTTCGACTTCTTCCCAGGTCGAGCCTTCATCCACGAGGTCGAGCATGGAGATGCGGAAGATGACGATGAAATCTTTCCCCGCTTTTTCCCGCACTTTTCGCATGATTTCAAGGGGGAATCGAATGCGGTTTTCAAAACTACCGCCCCAATCGTCGCGGCGATGGTTGGTGCGCGGGACGATGAACTGATTTATCAAATACCCCTCGCTGCCCATAATTTCCACCCCGTCATAGCCGGCTTCGCGGGAAAGCGCGGCAGTATTGGCGAAGTCATTTATCGTGGCACGGATAAGGCGTTGGCTCATGCCCCAGGGTTTGAAGGGGGAAATCGGTGCTTTCAATGGAGAAGGCGCGACCAACAAAGGGTGCATGGAATAGCGCCCAGCATGCAGGATTTGCATACAAATCTTCCCGCCTTCATCATGCACGGCTGCTGTCACATTTTGATGCTTTGCCACTTCTCCGCGCGAACTCATTTTTGCCCCGAACGGTGCGAGCCATCCTTGGCGATTCGGGGCAATGCCACCGGTGACCATTAGTCCGACACCACCTCGTGCGCGGACAGCAAAATACGCGGCCAGTGCCCGGAGATCGTCTTTCTTCTCTTCCAAACCAGTGTGCATGGAACCCATGAGCACACGGTTGGGCAGGGTGGTAAAACCCAAATCGAGCGGCGTGAAAAGGTGTGGGTAGAGCGGATGCATGGCTTGGAGGTATTAATTGAATTGGGATATTTGGATATTTCAATATCCTAATATCCCAACAAAAAAAGCGAAACGCCCACATTTCAGCAGGTCGTTTCGCCTTTCTATTTAGCGGGAAAATCGCTCAGTTTCAATAAATTGAATGGCTGGCTTATTTCCAATCGTCTTCGATGTCGTCTTCGTCTTTTGCTTTGACTTCAGGTTTTTCGTCGTCGTCATCAGCGGCGTCGCTAGCTTTGCTTTCGATCTTTTCAGCAGCATCCTTAGCCTTGAACTTCGGCTTTTCTTCGTCACCGCGATCTTCACGGTCATCATCGTTTTCGTTTTCGTTGTCACGATTTTGTGCTTCCCATTCGGCCTGACGACGATCAAACTCTTCGTAGTCAAACTCTGGCAGGAGTTCCGTTTTGACGTGGTTTACCACCTCATTGAGCGAAGCCACGAAGCGGTTGAAATCTTCCTTGTACAGGAAAAGTTTGTGGCGCTTGTAGCCAAAGCCGTCTTCGCGGCGTGTGCTCTCGGTAATAGTGATGAAGTAGTCGTCGCCGCGCGTTTTTTTAACGTCGAAGAAGTAAGTGCGGCGTTTGCCGGCGCGTACGCGCTTGGAAAACACACTTTCATCTTCAAAGCGTTCGCCGCTATGTTCACCGCCGCCGCCGTAACCACCACCGCGGTCATTACCGCCACGGAATCCACCAC